>ONGJ01000074.1 GCA_900317375.1 uncultured Eubacteriales bacterium | reverse complement strand
CGTCAGAAAGCGCATATCCCCGTCAACGGTGAAGCGCTGTACCTTTTCGGTCAGATAGTCGGAGGCATCCATCAGCTCGCGCGCGGCCTTTCTGAGCTCGATCTGCTGCTCCGAAGTTTCGGTCAGATGCCGAAAGCTTTGGGTCAGATGATAGGTGGAGAGGAACATCACGGCCGAGATGATCGCCGCGCCGATGATCATCCACAGGTGGATGCTCCGCAGCGAGATGCCGTCTTTCTTTTCTTTTGTTTCGTCCATATTCTTCAGACCTCAGGTGCTTTATTGTACCCGCCCCTCCGCCGCCGGCGGATGCGGAGGAAAAGCCGGACGGGAAGCGGAAGTACTCCTCACTTTGTGGAATAACTTGTATTCTACCACGGATCCGGCAAATGCACAACACCTATCCGCAACTTTCTCCCTCCCTTCGCCTTTTTCTCATCGGGCTGGGTGATTTTCCTTTTTCCTCTTGCATTCCGGATGAAAACAGTGCATAATATGATGTGGTTAAGTTTCACTCTTGTTCCGTCAAGGCGGGTGCTCGCATGAAGCAGATTATGGATTATCTTCATCAGAAGGTTCCCAGAGCCGGCAGGTCTTTTCCTGCCTACTATCACAGGGCTCTTTCGACCAGTGTGGTCGGCATGGTCATTTATTATCTGGCGGTTTGTGTCATGCTGTTTGCGGCAGGCCGCCGTGTGGAATGGGTCGTGCTTCTGATGGCGGCGGGGATGCTCGGCTGCCGGTACTCGCTCGGGCGCGTCAACGTGAGGCTGAGCTTTTACGCCTTCGAGGCCCTCATCGTTTTCTGGGTCGGCTGGCATACCCAGCATGTCGGCTGGGATTACGGCGCCCAGCATCTTCTGATTCCGATGCTGACCTTCTGCTTCTTCAACATCTATGAGCCTCCAGCCGTCAAGCTGGCCACCTTTTTCGGCGTCCTCGCCTACCGCACCGTGCTGTTTGCCTATGCGCAGCATATCCCCACCGGCTATGTCATGAGTCCCACGATGACGGTGGCTTACCAGACGCTGAACACCCTGGCGGTGTTCAACACCCTCGGCATCTGCTATGTCACCTTCTCCTCCAGCATTCAGGAGAGCGAGCGCCAGCTTCTTCTCAACAATCAGGAGCTTCACAAGGAGGCCGGTACGGATGCCCTGACCCAGCTGCCGAACCGTCGGGCCCTGCTGGAGGTGGTCAGCCGCTTCCGGACGGAACAGCCGACAGCGGCTTTCAGCATTGCCATCGCGGATATCGACTTCTTCAAACGCATCAACGACACCTACGGTCACAACTGCGGCGACTATACCCTTCAGACACTGGCCGCCCTGTTTCGTGATTTTTCTCAGGGCCGCTATACGGTCTGCCGCTGGGGCGGTGAAGAGTTCTGTTTCTTCATGCCCGGGATGAACATCGACGAGGCTGGTGCTGTCATGCAGGACCTGAACTTTGCGGTCAAGAAAATGCCGCTGCACTACGGTGATATCGATTTCTCCATCCGCATCACCATCGGCGTCGAGGAAAACGATTTCCGCTCCTCCATGGAAGAGCTCTTTGACCAGGCCGACCGAAAGCTGTACATGGGCAAGGCCAACGGCCGCGACCAGGTCGTTGTATAAACCGGATTCCGTAAAGATACTGCGGGCCCCGTCCGATTCGCATCGGACGGGGCCTGTGTTTTTTTGCATCAGGATTGTCTGCTTCCGCAGCTCTCCTTATTTGTAATACTTGTCCGCGTGATATTGGAACAGGGCTTTGATCACCGAGGTAATGTTGCTCGTGGAAACCGTCGCGCCGCTGACTGCATCGGCATCCACCGCGTCAATCACATCTCCGTAGCCGGTCCATTCATCATACTGCGCCTTGCAGGTTCCGACCAGCGGCTGCACCAGATTCTCGTCCATGTATTCCTTGGTGTATTCAGGATGCCCCATAATGGGGTTGCTGTCTCCCCACATGCCGGCCGTAAGGCCTTCGACCTCACCGAAGCTGATCCGCCGGATCGACGCCTCCTCCGGCGTGTCCTTGGTATTCAGCAGTTCGATATACATGACCGAGCTGTAATTCGTCTCCGGGCCGCGGCAGGTGCATGAGGTATAGGCTACCTGATACCGCGTGAAGGTCTTGTTCTTGTTCTCAAACAGGATCACTGCCTCCAGCTCCGTCGGCGTGCCCCCGCTGGCATACTGCGTATACGGGATGGTTTTCAGCTCGGCGGACGCAGTCAGCGGCATGCACAGGCAAAAAACCGCTGCCGCACAGACTAGGCAGGAAAGAAGTCTCTTGCAGTGTCTCATGGTTTATTTGACCGGATGCAGGCGCGAGAAGTCGATCAGCGCATAATCCGCGCGCCAGGTGCAGAAATAGTCGTTTCCGTTGGCATCCTCCGAATACTCGATCAGCTCGACGCCGTGGTCACCCTGATACTCCCAGTTGCCGCCGACATTGTAAAGCAGCGCGGGGTCCCATCCCAGGAAGATCAGCAGCGATTTGGTCATGCCGGCATATCCGCCGCCGCCGCACATCAGGAAGATCGGCTTGTCCTTCGGGAAGCAGTCCTCCAGCACAAGAAGGGATTCCTCATAGTTGGGCTCGGCAGAGGCGATGCTTCCGTCCTCGTTCCAGGTCAGGGTGTAGAGCGTCTCGGCATCATATGCGCCTTCCACGGGAAGCGCGCTCAGCGTTGCCAGATAGGGGTAAGGAACGATTCGGAAGCCTTCCACCGTCGAGGCCAGGTCCGCGTTGCCGCCGATTGCGGCATAATCCGCCGGGTCGAACAGCATGCGCACATCGCGGTAGACGACATCGTCACGGCCGAGATAGTTGTCCAGGGTTGCCATGTTGATGTTCTTGTCCACGCCGAACATGCTGCTCTCATCGGGCTCCGGCGCCGGCAGCTTGTCGCCGTCGGCATAGGCCGCGCAGGAAAGGGACAGTGCCAGGGCAAGGATCAGGAGAAATGCGGTGAGTTTCTTCATGGTTTTGCCTCCTTATTTTTTTAGCCGGTTTTACGGCTTTTGATGACAGAATCCGGAAGCCCCGTCAGGTGTGATACGGCCAGATAACGCGGCTGCTCTCTTCGCAGAACAACTTCACCGCCGGGTTGACCGTCGAGGCGTTCCATGCGAGGGAATACGACATGTGGCAGAAGGGCGAGTCGTATTCGACATACGCAAGGTCCAGGTCTCTCTGTACGAAAGACAGCGGGATCGAGGTAAGCCCCTGCCCCGTCGCTGCCATTGCCAGGGCAACATCCAGCTGATCGAAGAAACGGAACTGCTCTTTCCCGATTCCCGAGTCGTACAGGTTCTGGATCAGCGCATTCATCGACGTGGAGGAATGGTTGTTCATCAGGACAGTCTCACCGGCGAGCTGATCCGCGGTGATGCGCTCACACTTCGCCAGCGGGTGCGACTGCCGAAGCGCGAAGCAGGTCTGCTCCCGAAACAGCTCGAAGGCGGCCAGTCTGTCCCGTCCGTCAAGCTCCGAGGTCTCTAGAAAGGCGATATCCAGCGCCCCGACCTCAAGATAGTCAGCAAGTTCCTTCCACTGCTGCTGCATCACGATCACGTCGATTTCCGGGTGGCGGTCGGAAAAATCCGCAATAAAGCTGTGAACACCGGCCCAGTTGATAAACCCGTGAAAGCCGATCGTCAGCCGCAGCTTGCCGTAAGCACAGGCAAGGGCATTGTCAACAAGCTTTCGATAGCTGTCCAGGATCCGGGCAAAGCCGGTCTGCAGGATTCTGCCGGCCTCGGTCAGCCGGATTCCTCTGTAGTCTCTCTCAAACAGCGGAATCTGAAGCTCCCGCTCCAGCTCGCGGATCTGGAAGGACATGGACGGCTGTGTGACGCACATCTTCTCTGCCGCCTTGGTCATGCTCCCGGTTTCAGCCGCTGCGAGAAAGCACTCGATCCTGTAAAAATCCATGCTCTTTCTCTCTCCTGTCGATCACCTGATGACATGATGATTGTACCCGAAAGTCGTCCGGGATAGGAAATAAAAAATCTTTCAGGGGTATAAAAGATTTTTATACCCCTGCCGTTTTCCCGGTGATCCCGGGTTTTTCATTTCAGCAGCTCCTGCAGTGTTTTCATCATCGTGGGGATATCGTACGGCTTTGCCAGATGGCCGTTCATGCCGGCCTCCAGCGCCGTTTTCCGGTCCTCTTCAAACACGTTTGCCGTAACCGCGACGATGGGGATCCCGGCCTTCCTCCCATCCTCCATCGCCCGGATCTGCCTTGCCGCTTCGTGGCCGTCCATCTTCGGCATCTGAATATCCATCAGGATCAGATCATAGGTCCCGGCAGGGGCATTCCTCACTTTTTCCACTGCCTCCGTCCCGTCCGCGGCGATATCGACCTGAAAGCCGGCGCTGCTGAGGATATTCTCTGCGATCATCTGGTTCATTTCGTTGTCTTCCGCCAGCAGAACGCGCTTCCCGGTGAAATCCGGCATCGCATCCGGTGCATCCTTTCTTCCTGGCTGCCCGTCCCGGTCGTTCTTAAGCGGCTGTGCCTGCCCGTCTCTCCGTTCAGGTGCAGGCGGTGTCTCCGGTGCCGCGGATCCCGTGCTGATTCTGCACGGAAGCGCCACGACAAACTCGCTCCCCTCCCCCTCACGGGACTGTACGCTGATCGTGCCGCCCATCATATCGACGATTTTCTTCGTGATTGCCATGCCGAGGCCGGTTCCCTGGATGCCGCTGACCGTGCTGGTCTTCTCCCGCGTAAAGGCCTCAAAAATCACCTTCTGGAATTCCTCGCTCATGCCGATGCCATTGTCTTTGATATGAAACTCAAAATTGGCAGTCTGATCGTCGGCCGGGTCCTTCTCGATGACCCAAAAAAGGATTGTGCCGCCTGCGGGCGTGAATTTGATTGCGTTGGACAGAATGTTCAGCAGCGCCTGATTCAGCCGGAGTCTGTCTGCGACAATGTCCTCATGCCTGACATCCTGCATGTCGACGATCAGCTCCAGCTGCTTGGCATCCGCGCTTGGCTGAACAATCGTTTTCAGATCATGGATCACATCCGGCAGATGCACATCCGTCTCTTCGATGGTCAGCTTCCCGCTTTCGATGCGGCTCATGTCGAGGACATCGTTAATGAGGGAGAGAAGATGCCGGCTCGATACCGAGATTTTCCCGAGGTAGTCGCGCACCTGTTCCTGATTGTCCAGGTGGGATGCCGCCAGTGCCGTAAACCCTACGATGGCGTTCATGGGCGTTCGCATATCATGCGACATGTTGTTCAGGAAAACCGTCTTGGCGCGGTTGGCCTGCTCGGCAGCGGTCAGGGCTTCTGACAGCGCCTTCTGGCTTTCCGCCAGCTTTCTGTTTTTTTCCTCCAGCGCCTGCCGTGCCGCCTCCTTTTCCCTGACATCCTTCCTTGTGCGCCGTATATCCCGGATCAGCAGCAGCACAACCGCCGCCGCAGCGGCAAACAGGAGCAGACCGGCCGACAGCATATGGTCCTGGAGGAAATCCAGGAAGCCATAGGTATACAGCCCGCCGGTATAGCGGTAGGAAATGCTCTGCGCATAGTCGCTGCCCAGCACATTGACGCCCCGGTTCAAAAGCTTCAGCAGGCCTTCGTTGCCGATTTCCACGCCAAAGCATCGGGGGTCGCTGTAGCTTGTCTGCCGCAGGGACAGATCCTCATACTGTCTGTTGCGCAGGATATCGTTTGCCCGCAGGCCGTTCAGCGTCACGCATCCTGCCTTTCCGGCGAGCACCGCAGCAAGGCAGTCTTCGCTTGACGGATAAAAGCTGATCTCGGCTTCCGGATAGTTTGTCCGTATGAAGTAATACTGCATGCGGTTGTTTTCATTGACCGCGAAATGCTCTGTCGTTTTCTCGCTGAACTCGCCCCTGTAAACCAGTTCCGCCGGGGCTGAGGAGACCGGGTTGGACTGATAGATTCCGTTTTCCTCGGAATAATACAGCCCCCCGCCCACGGGAAATGCCGCATCGATCTCTCCCGTCCTGACTCCCGCGACCAGGTCGTCATAGCTTGTGTACCCGCTGTATATGACCGTCATATCCTGCATGCCCAGCGTCTCCAGGATGGCAGGGACGATGTCCTTGACTATTCCCGTTGCCCTGCCCTGTCCATCCGTGTCGCTGTACGGCAGATAATGGTCCAGATACCCCACGTGCAGCGTGCTGTGGGTGTTCATCCATTCCCGCTCCGCCTGCGAAAAGGCCCTCGCCGTAACGCTGACAGAATAGTATTTTGCCCGGAGCGTGTTGATATAGTTGGGCTCTTCGGCCGCCAGCAGCGTCTGTGCGGTGTTCAGCTCCGCCAGCAGGTCCGGCCGGTGGATGCTGACGCAGAGATAGTAATCGGATGCGCCGAAGATGTTCAGCACTTCTGCATTCGCTCTGCCGTGCGCACCGTCGCTCTCCGCCGCAAGCAAATCAGTCCGGTGTGCATCAAAAGCTTCGAACAGCTGCGTATAGTCTGCAAAGGGGATGACCTCCGCCGTCACATGATGGCTTTCAAGGTACTCGTTCAGGACGCTGACCATGACGCTGTCCAGCACGCCGATGCTGCGGCCGTTCAGTGTGGAGGGATCTGCCGTGATCTCCAGGTCCTCTCCGTGCCTCACGAGGTAATAGGATTCGTTTCCCATGACGGCAGTCGGGTAGCCGATCAGCCCCACTCGGTCTTCTCTCCATGCCAGGCCGGCCAGCAGATCGATATCCCCGTCGAGCAGCATCTGGTAGAGCTCGCTGAAACTGCCGTAGACGTACTCATATCTCCAGCCGGTGTACTCGGAAAGCTTCTGATAGTATTCGTAGGCATAGCCCGTCTTTACTGCGCCTTCCTCTGCCCCCTCCTGGAACACCTCGTTTTCATAATAGCCTACCCGCACCGTGTTCGGTCCTGTCTCCGCGCAGGCCCTGACGGGCAGAAAGGCCGTCACGAGGATCATGACGCAGGCAAAAAGCGCGACCCGGTTCAGCAAACATCTGTCATATCTGAAGGATATCGGCCTCATCTCTGTTCCTCCCCGTTCATGTCTTTCGCTTCCGATGCCGTTTCCGCGATCGTAATCTCCTTTAATTATACGGGATAAGCCGTTTCTTTTCAATATAAAACAGCAGGCCGCCCCAAACGGGACGGTCTGCTGCTTTGTACGGCCGGCGGGGATGGGATCCCAAACCTCCGGCATCGGCGGTCTCAAATCTCATCTTTCACCGCCCGCACCATGAATAAGGGCGTGGAAGAAAAATTCAGCTTTTCCTCCTCTGACCAAAGCCGCTGCCATATCTGCTCATCCGCCCGGGCATGCAGGCCAAGGCTGCGCAGCTCCGTCAAATCCCATGCGGGGCGTCGGATGCTGCTGAGCGGAACACGGCGGGCGATGTTCTCCATCACGCCGAAGTTTTCGCCGACGTTCTGATCCCATACGCCCTGCTCGGCGCTGTTGATTCGATCCTGATCATAGGCGGCCTGTGCTTTCTCGTCAAAGAGATAAGCATACCAGTTGGCGTCGAAGTTCAGGAGAAGGCCGCCGGGCTTGAGCACACGCACCCATTCGGCGTATGCCGCGTCCGGGTTTGGCAGGTTCCAGGTCAGGTTGCGGCTGATCACCACGTCGAAGGAGGCGTCTTCAAAGTCCAGATCCTCTGCGTTCATCTCCATAAATCGAATGCTGTCGGCCATTTCGCCGGCATTTTTCTTTGCTTCCTCAAGCATGGTGGGGGTCAGGTCAATGGCCGTCACATCATACCCCAGCTCGCAGAGCAGGATCGCAAAGAAGCCCGGCCCGGTGCCGGCCTCCAGGATATGCAGCTGATCCGCCGCCATTCCGGGAAACTGCTGCGTGATCTCTCCACGCAGGCAGTCGCTCCACTTCTGCCGCTGCCCGGTCTCGAGCTCGGCCTGATTGACCTCAGAATACCCGGAGGCGCGCCCGGTCCAGTAGGTTTTGTTCTCAGATAGGATTGTCTGCCGCGACTCCATAGCTCACCATCGGGCCTTTCTCAATAATGTTCAATGACGCGCACTGATACAGCAGCACGCCGTCTGTGGGGGCCGTTTCCGTAAAAAGACTGCGTCCGAAGTAATCACGGATCTCACCCAGCTTTTCACCCTTGCTGAACCGGTCGCCCGGCTTTCTCTCCGGATACCAGCACCCTGTGCACGGGGCGTCGTCGTTATACTCCAAAAGCTCCTGCTTCGGATATGCCGTCCAATCACCGTCCAGTACGCCGAGGCAGCGAAGAATGTTCCGCACATCAGCCTTGTCCGCCTCGATCTCCTCACGGCTGAAAAGGCTCAGCTGCCCGCGCTCAATGAGAACGCTGGGGATGCCATGGACAGATGCCAGGTTATAGGCACCGCCGGTACGGCAGCGCGAACGCACAACGTATTTCACATTGACGCATTCTGCCATCCGCTTTGCCGTTTTCTCAGCAGGTGTATCACCCAGGTAGTAGCAGAAAGGGATAAGCGTCTCGTAGCCGTCGCCGCAGTGCAGGTCAATATAGGCGTCTGCTTTTTTTATAAACACCTCGAACAGCATATGGGCAAGCCTGTCGGCCTCACTGCCCTCGCGGTTGCCGGGGAAGACCCGGTTCAGATTCTTCCCGTCCTCATAGACACGGGACATGGTTCGGTTTTCAAAGCCGGAGCGATTGGCAAGCGGCAGAATGATGACGTTGCCGTGCAGATTTGTCACGTCCAGCTCGTTGGACAGCTCAATTGCTGCCTGGATCCCCACATACTCGGCATTGTGGATCCCGGCGGAGATCAGCACGGTCGGCCCGGCCTGTTCACCGCACAGCAGGACATGCGGGACATGCAGCTGCGTACCTTCCACATGAATATGGTCTTTGACGGTTTTTCCGGGCATGAGCTCATGTCCGGCGATCATTTTTACGCTCATAGCAAGCTCCTTGCGCCTGGTTTCTTCATACCGTATCACAGGCGCTGCACTTCTCACAAGCCCCCCGGGGGGATATTTGAAATATTTTTTGAAAATGACTCTTTGCAAAGAGCCTGTAAGCAAGCAGAGCCCCTTGCTGTGCAAAAACACAGTATAATACCATCTTCGTGGGCTGCCCCATGTGCTGTGCTCGCCGGGCGCACGAATAATGTGCCTGGAACCATCTGTTCAGGATGATTCCAGGCACATTTTGCATTTCAGATCAGATTTCAGATTACTTTCCCGCTGATTTTTTCCGCAGACTTGCCTTAACAATGCCCTTGGGATCCTTGATGAACAGGATCACGAGCCAGAGGATCAAACCGAGTGCGACAACAGAGAAGCCGAGGAAGGCATCGTTGAGCATATCCTCAGCAGCTGGCCGAAAGTACTCTGCGCCGAGCTCGGCGTACTCAAAAATCGCGTCGCCGAGCCACATGAGGGAGGCGCCCCAGAACAGCACGCAGGGGACGCCAAGCATCATGCTGTCATCCTTGCGCTGATACCACTTGACCGTTGCGATGATTGCCGCGAAGACGCAGATAAGAAGTGTCATGTCCTGTTCTCCTTACGCGGCAGCTTTCTGTGGCTTCGTGTCCGGGCGTTCCATGATCCTGTCCGCAACAATCATCATGATTGCCCAGGTGACGGTTACTATGATTGCCATGGTGACGCCGATGGTACTCATTTCATGCAGCATCTCTTCTGTGTCTCCGGGATCGTTCATCGCCGTCAGGAATGGGAACCATGGGACGACTTCACCGTGCCAGATGTGCTCAAAGCACAGCAGGAATGCACCGCCCCACAAAAGCTGCGCCAGGATCATGAGCTTCTTGCTCCAGGGGAGATGCTTTTGCTGCTCGGTCTCGGCGGCGGCTTTCTTCGCCAGCTTCTGCGAGTCGGCCTTCATCTCGTTTTTCTCCACAATTTTCGCGGCCGCGGTGACCACAATGGCCTCAGCGGTAGGAACCAAAAAACATGCCATATACTGTTCCTCCCAGATGGTTTATATTTGCAAACGGCAGGTGCCGGTATGCACTATTTTCTTATCGCGCGGTTAAGCTCTGCCTGAAAGGCATCGATCAGCGCCGTATCTCCGGTCTTGCGGTATTCCTCGGCAAAGCTTTCGGCGTACTCGGCCATGAGGTGGCTGCAGATACTGTCCAGCTCCCCGCGCACGGCGGCAAGCTGTATAAGAACGTCGGCACAGTCCACATCGTTCTCAACCATGCTGCGAACGAGCTTGATATGACCGATGGTGCGGGACATGCGATTTGACACATAGTGTGCGTCATACTGCACAGGCTTCCTCCCGTTGTCCATTTGCGGCAAGTTCTCTCTTTTCATATTATTGTTATTTTAAATGCATCGGGTGCAGCCCACAAGCCCGGTGGGGGGATACAAAATCTCTCCGGAAGTCATCCCCCCACCGGGGTTAAATGAGCAAAGTGACAAAGATGAGCAAAGAATCTTCAGCAAAATGCCGAAACAAAGACGGCGATCTGCAAAAAAGTTGAAAGCCAGACGGGAAACTCAATCCGAAAATCGTCAAAATGCCTGAAATTACCCCGGTGGGGGGATGCCGCAGCAGCGCCGGAAAAGCAAATGTGCATCCCCCTGGGGGGCTTCCGCTCAGGAACCTTTTCTGCTATGCTTTTATCGGATCAGATGCTGTGCGTGCTGAGGTTCCCCTCCTCAGCGTGCTTTTACACCTCTCTGCACGCTGCATGTACGGCAGTCAAAGATCTCTCTTCCTAAAAGCCCTCCGTGCCGGTCACACGGAGGGCATTATACTGCACTTTTCTTCAAAAATATCCCCCCCGGGGGCTTGTGGAGCCAGTCCCGAGAGGATATCATATTCTCATGAAAGTGCAGTCTGATCTGACCAAAAGCAAAAGACGAAACCGGACAGCGCTGATCCTGCTTTTCGCGGCGGTGATCGCGCTGGCCTTTGT
>ONGJ01000105.1 GCA_900317375.1 uncultured Eubacteriales bacterium | reverse complement strand
AATCGCGGCAAACTGCGGCAGAATACGGCTTTTCAGGAGGCTGATCGCATTTGACTAAGATACTTTTTGTGTGCCACGGCAGGACGTGAAGTTGCACACTTCCGCCCCGCTTTTCCACGATTATCCACGGTTTTGCCTGAACTGTACTACCGATTTACTACTGAAAGCTGAGCCTCTGTATGACGACAACGCGCCGGCGGGAGACGTACCAGAAATGGTGCAGCTCCCGCCGGTGTTTTTTGTTATTTTTGCTTTCTGAGAAACAGTTTCCGAACGCGCTGTTCCAGCTCCTCCGGCAGTACTCCGGCCTCCGCCAGACTGTACAGCATGTTCACGAGTTCCTGCGGCATCTGCTGGAATTCTGCGTCCGAGGTCTGCATCAGGACGTCGAACATCTCTTCGATTTCCTCCGGGCTGGGCTCTTCGTCATTGTCCCCGGCCAGGTGGTCCAGCAGGTCGTCGATCACATAGATTTACTCATGACGAGGCGTGTTCCCATTGCATTCTGTTGCTGTTTTTTCGCAGATAGAAGAAACAGTCTTGACGGCGAGGAAAAAACGGGCTATTATGAGCAAGACATCGGACGTCATATCAAATAAATGTGCTCCATAAAATCTCCATGCGGAAGAATCTGCACCACGATAAATGAAGGCTGACTCAGCATGGGGATTTTTGCGCATCTGTTCCAGTTGCCCCGTCAGGGGCAAGGAACAGGCGTTTTAAATCATATTTTATCTATGGAAGCGGAGCTTTCATAGATAAAAGCAGGGAGAAGTCTCGGATGAATACTGGTCTTGTTTTAATGAGTAAGCTGCTGGCCATGATGCTCATGGTCATTGTCGGATATGGGGCTGTCAAATTCCATGTTGTTGTAAATGAAGATAGCAAAACCTTGTCCAGACTGATCGTGTATATCTTGCAGCCCTGCCTGATCTGCCGGGCGTTCCAAATCGACCTCACGCCGGAGCGGATGAGCGGATTTCTGTGCGCGCTTGGACTGGGGTTCAGTACTTACCTCATTTGGATCACGGCGCTGAGTGTTCTGAAGAAGCCGCTGATGCTGGACGCGGTTGATCGCAGCAGTCTGATTTACAGCAATGTGGGCAACCTTGCGCTGCCTCTCATCAACATGATCCTCGGCAGCGAATATGTCTTCTATGCAAGCGCGCTGCAGGTCCCCTTCAACCTTCTGGTCTGGACGCATGGGAACAGCATTATCAGCGGGGAGAAGCGTCTGAACTTCCGAAAGATCCTTCTCAACCCCAACATGATCGCGCTGGCAGCCGGTCTCGTGCTGATGCTTCTCCGAGTACGGCTCCCGGATGTCCTGGACACGGCGATGGAAGGTCTGGGCAGCATGGTCGGCCCCTGCTCCATGCTGGTGATTGGCATGGTGATCACCAAACACGATCTGCGGGAGGTCTTCACAAACCGAAGGGCCTACGCCATCTGTCTGGGCAGGCTGCTTGTCATGCCGGCAAGTCTGCTGCTCCTGTTTCTGGCGACCGGCATCTTCGGCAGGTATCCTGCCCTGGTGCCCATCTTCCAGGTCTGTTTTATTGCCCTGTCTACGCCGACGGCCTCGACCGTCTCGCAGCTCGCGGTGCTGTACAACAGGAAAGCCTATGAGTCAGGGGTGTACAGCGTGATCAGCATGGCGCTGTGCGTCGTGACCATGCCGCTGATGCTGGCCGTTTTCCAAATGCTGTTTGTCAGCTGATCTTGCATATTTTACGGATCGGAGTATAATACACAGCAGGACATAGCATGTCGGACATCTGAAAACAGGTATGGAAGCGGAGGAGCTATGAATTCTAAGTTTCTGGACGATGTTACCCATGTAAAATCGAGCAGCAAAACCTTGCCAGAGCGTGTGGCTGACCAGATCAGGCAGCTCATCATTGACCGCCACATGGAAAACGGAGATCAGCTCCCGAACGAGTTTGAGCTGGCGCAGCAGCTCAATGTCAGCCGCGGCAGCGTCAGGGAGGCGGTCAAGCTGCTGGTCGCGCGCAATGTGTTGGAGCTGCGCCGCGGCAAGGGCACCTTTATCGCCGACAACACCGGTGTGGTGGACGACCCCTTTGGCTTTGCCTATCTGGAGGATGAGCCCCGGCTGGCCAATGAGCTGATGGATATCCGTCGGCAGCTTGAGCCCTGGATCGCCGCGAAGGCGGCCGAGCAGGCGAACGATCAGGATATTGCGGAGCTCCGTGTGCTACAGTATAAGGTGGAAGAGCTGATCCAGTCCGGCCAGGATCATCTTGCAGCGGATCAGCAGCTTCATATCCGGATCGCGGACTGCACGGATAACAGGGTGCTGCGTGAGCTGGTTCCGGTCATCACCTACAGCGTTCACCTTTTCGGCAATCTGACCCAACGCAGACTGCGTCAGGAAACCATCGACACTCACGCCGCTGTGGTGGACGCCATCGCCGCCCACGATCCCGAAGCGGCCCGCGAGGCGATGCAGGAGCATTTGAAGCACAACCGCCTGTCCCTGACCGGCGCGTCCGAGTAAGTAAAGAGAACTTTGGAAAGACCTGTTTGCGAGAGATCGCAGACGGGTCTTTCGCTTTTTTAAACAAAAACCGGTTTGCGTGCCTATGCAAAACGCTAAAGCTGAAAAACATGCAGGAAAAGCATTGACAGCATGAAAAGGCTGTGCTATTTTATACTCACATGAGACGTCAGACGTCCATCATCTAATGTGTAGCCCGCCAAGCCAAATATGAGAGAAAGGAGAAAGCGGAAACCGGCGGCAGTGTGCTATAATGAAATGAGAAAATGAAACGGAGGATTTAAAAATGGCAGCAGAAGTAATGCTCGACCCCACTCGACTTGTCATCGCGGCTATTATCGGTCTGGTTATCCTGTTGGTTCTGATCATCAAGTTCAAGGTTCAGGCAATGGTCTCCATTCTGGTTGGCGCAATCTGCATCGGCCTGATCGCCGGTATGCCCGCCACCACGATCATCACCGCCGTCAATGACGGTATCGGTAACACCCTCAAGGGCATCGCGCTATTGGTCGGTCTCGGCTCCATGTTCGGCGCTATCCTCGAAATATCAGGCGGCGCACAAACCCTCGCCGTGACCATGGTCAAAAAGTTCGGCGATGAAAAAGCGGCCTGGGCCCTCGGCATCACCGGCATGGTCATCGCAATGCCCGTGTTCTTCGACGCCGGCCTCATCATCCTGATTCCCCTGGCCTTCTCTCTCGCCAAGCGCACGAAGCGTTCCACCCTGTTCTATGCCATTCCTCTTCTCGCCGGTCTCGCTGTCGGCCACGCCTTCATCCCGCCCACGCCGGGTCCCGTCCTCGTCGCCACCATGCTGGGCGTTGACCTCGGCTGGGTCATCCTTCTCGGCATCTTCTGCGGCGCCGCCGCTATGATCGTGGCCGGCCCCATCTTCGGCAAGTACTGCGGCAACAAGTACATGGTCCCCGTGCCCGACCGTATCGGCGCCCAAGAGGACATCGACGAGTCCAAGCTCCCCAAGTTCGGCACCATCGTCGCCATCATCTTCATCCCCCTGATCCTCATCATTATCAAGTCCATCGCCGGCGTTGTCCCCGCACTCTCCGGTATCCAGCCTGTCTTCAACTTCCTGGGCGAGCCCTTCGTGGCCCTGCTGATCGCCACCATCGTCGCCATGTTCCTCCTCGGCGTCAAGCACGGCTACAGCATGGAAGAGCTTGAAAAGATCATGACCAAGTCCCTCGAGCCCACCGGCCTGATCCTGCTGGTGACCGCCTGCGGCGGCGTCCTGCGCTACATGCTCCAGTACTCCGGTCTCGGCGATGTGATCGGCAATGCTGTCGCCTCCATGAATATGCCCATCGTGCTCCTCGCGTTCATCGTCGCGGTCCTTGTCCGCATCAGCGTCGGTTCCGCTACCGTCGCCATGACCATGGCTGCCGGTATTGTGGCCGCTCTCCCCGGCATCAGCGAGCTGAGCCCGATGTACCTCGCCTGCACGGTGTGCGCTGTGGCCGGCGGCGCTACCGTCTGCTCCCACTTCAACGACTCCGGCTTCTGGCTCGTTAAGTCCCTGGTCGGCCTGGATGAGAAGACCACCCTCAAGACCTGGACCATCATGGAGACCCTGGTCGGCCTGACCGGATTCCTGGTCGCGCTTGTCATTTCCTTCTTCGTCTGATAAAGTAGAGCCATCGAAATCTGAAAAAGGAGACGGAACCCATGAGAGATGCAAAAGAACTGAACAGTCAGAAAATGCGCAAGGTCGCGCCTGAGCTCGACCCCCTGCGCCTCGGCACCGGCTGGAAACTGGAGGATCTGTCCAAGCCCCAGATCATCGTGGAGAGCACCTTCGGCGACAGCCATCCCGGCTCTGGCCATCTGGATCAGCTTGTCGAGGCCGCCTGCCGCGGCATCGCGGACGCTGGCGGACACGGCGCGCGCTACTACGCCACCGACATCTGCGACGGCGAGAGCCAGGGCACGGACGGCATCAACTTCAGCCTCGCCAGCCGCGAGATGATCGCCAACATGATCGAGATCCACGCCAACGCCACGCCCTTTGACGGCGGCGTCTATATGGCGAGCTGCGACAAGGGAATGCCCGGCAATCTCATCGGCATGGCCCGCGTCAACATCCCCTCCGTGATGGTCACGGGCGGCACCATGAGCGCGGGGCCTGAGCTCCTGACGCTTGAACAGCTTGGCATGTACTCCGCGCAGTATGAGCGCGGCGAGATCGACGAGGCGCGCTTCACCTGGGCCAAATGCAACGCCTGCCCGAGCTGCGGCGCCTGCAGCTTCATCGGCACCGCCTCCACCATGCAGATCATGGCCGAGGCCATGGGTCTGAGTCTGCCAGGCTCTGCGCTGCTCCCGGCCACCAGCCCCGATCTTCTGGACTACGCCTACCGCGCCGGCAAGCAGGCTGTTGAGCTCGCGTGGCAGGGTCTCAAGCCTACCGATATCGTGACCATGGACAGCCTGGAGAACGCGATCTTGGTTCATGCGGCAATCTCCGGCTCCACCAACACCCTGCTGCACCTGCCCGCCATCGCCCACGAGTACGGTCTGGAGATCGACGGCGACACCTTTGACCGGCTGCACCGCGGCGCGCACTATCTGCTGGATATCCGTCCCGCCGGGCGCTGGCCCGCTGAGTTCTTCTACTATGCCGGCGGCGTGCCCGCCATCATGGAGGAGATCCGGGATGTCCTGCACCTGGACGCCATGACCGTAACCGGCAAGACCCTGGGCGAGAACCTGGACGAGCTGAAAGCCAACGGTTTCTATGAGCGCTGTCAGAAGTGGTTGGATGAGGCGAACGCCAAGTACGGCATCCACGTCACGAAGGAAGACATCATTCGCCCCTATGACAAGGCCATCGGCACCGACGGCAGCGTGGCTGTGCTCAAGGGCAACCTCGCCCCCGAGGGTGCGGTCATCAAGCACACTGCGTGCCCGAAGGAGATGTTCAAGGCCGTCCTGAACGCGCGTCCCTTCGACAGCGAGGAGGAATGCCTCGACGCCGTGCTGCACCACAAGGTACAGAAGGGCGACGCCGTGTTCATCCGCTACGAGGGCCCACAGGCCTCCGGTATGCCGGAAATGTTCTACACCAGCGAGGCCATCAGCACCGACAAGGAGTTGGGACGCGCCATCGCTCTGATCACCGACGGACGCTTTTCCGGCGCCTCCACCGGTCCCGTGATCGGCCACTGCAGCCCCGAGGCGCAGGCCGGCGGGCCGATCGCCCTGGTGGAAGAGGGCGACCTGATTGAGATCGACGTACCCGGCCGCATTCTCGCCATTGTCGGCGTCAAGGGTGAACGGAAGACGCCGGAGGAGATGGATCTCGTCCTGGCAGAGCGGAAAAAGAACTGGAAGCCCAAGCCCCGCAAATATAAGAGCGGCGTCCTCCGTCTGTTCAGCGAGCACGCAGCCTCCCCCATGAAGGGTGCGTACCTGCAGTACGGGGACGAATAAAAAAATCTTACGATCATAACAAAGGCGCTGTCTCACCACTGGTAAAACAGAATAGAGAGACAGCGCCTGATTCATAATCAAAACTGTAGGAGGGACAGCACATGAATGCCATGAACGAAAAGATCAGCGCCATCGGCGTGGTGCCGGTCATCAAGCTCAACCACCCGGAGCGCGACGCCGCCAAGCTCGGCAAAGCCCTCAGCGCGGGCGGCGTACCCGTCGCGGAGATCACCTTCCGCGCCGCCGGAGCCGATACGGCCATCAAGCTCATGAAGGAGGCCTGCCCCGATATGCTGGTGGGCGCGGGCACCGTCACCACCACCGCCCAGATCGACAAGGTGATCGCTGCGGGCGGCGACTTCATCGTGAGCCCCGGCTTCGACCCGGAGTTGGTAGCCTACGCCCAGGAAAAGAACATCCCCATCTTCCCCGGCTGCACCACGGCGAGCGAGTATCAGCAGGCCCTCAAGTTCGGGCTGGAGCTCATCAAGTTCTTCCCGTCCGAGCAGTCCGGCGGCCTCGCCAAGATCAAGGCCCTGGCGGCCCCGTTCCCCCAGTTCAAGGTCATGCCCACCGGCGGCATCAGCCTGAAAAACCTCGCGGACTACATCAAGGCCCCGGTCATCGCGGCCTGCGGCGGCAGCTACATGGTCACCGCCGATCTGATCGACAACAACAAATGGGACGAGATCACGGAGCTGTGCAAAAAGTCCGTGGAGATCGTCAGGGAAGCCAGAGGATAAGGAAGGAGAACGAACATGGAACTCAAACTGCGCCCCAGAGAAGAATGCACCTTTGACGCCGTATCCCTGGGCGAAGTCATGCTGCGCCTCGATCCCGGCGAGGGCCGTATCCGCACCGCCCGCACCTTCACCGCCTGGGAGGGCGGCGGCGAGTACAACGTCATCCGCGGGCTGCACAAGTGCTTCGGCATGAAGACCGCCGTCATCACCGCCTTTGCCGACAATGAGGTCGGCATGCTGATGAAGGACTTCATCGAGCAGGGTGGCGTGTCCACCGATCTCATCTACTGGAAGAAGACCGACGGCATCGGCCGCATCTGCCGCAACGGCATCAACTTCACCGAGCGCGGCTTCGGCATCCGCGGTGCGGTGGGCTGCTCCGACCGTGCCAATACCGCCATCTCCCAGGCAACGCCCGAGGACTTCGACTTTGAGTACATCTTTGGCAAGCTGGGCGTCCGCTGGCTGCACACCGGCGGCATCTACGCGGCCCTCTCCGAGCAGGCCTGCGAGACCGTCATCGCCGCCTGCAAGACCGCCAAGAAGTACGGCACCGTCGTCTCCTACGACCTCAACTACCGCCCCTCCATGTGGAGCGCCATCGGCGGCCTGGACAAGGCCCGCGAGGTCAACC
>ONGJ01000073.1 GCA_900317375.1 uncultured Eubacteriales bacterium | reverse complement strand
AATGCTCCATTTAAAATCCCGTTTTGGTGCTTATTTAGCATAAGCTTTTCTTACATTGTTCAATTTTCAAGGTACATCCGCTGCCCTTAGCGGCAGCTTTACGATAATAGCACAGAGCTTCTTTCTTGTCAACAACTTTTTTAGAAAAAATAAAAATTGTCAAGAAGTAACAGGCGAAGCGCTATTGTGTGCAGTAATATACACCAAAACGCTTCGCTTGTCAATCGATTTTAATGATTTTGTATTTCTTTTTTTACTATTCTCCTATGTTCCCGATCACGGGCAGTTCTTCCTTCTTCCCGCTCAGTGCGTTCGACATGCCCTTATAGATCAGATACAGTCTGAACAGTGTAGCCAGCCATCCGAGACCGATCAGCGCTCCCAGAACATCCGCGACAATCCCGAACAGGAACAGCTTCATCCCCTGTTTGGCATGGAAGCGCACAAACTTGTCATTTGGAGCCAGAAAGTAGGGGATCGCGAACAGCACGCTCAGATAACTGATGGCGGCGAGGGCTTTGTTGCCCTGGCTGGTCTGGCTGCCCCCGGTATGGGAACGGTAATACTCCCCAAAGCTCTGGTTGCTCCGGCGGGATTCGGCTTCCGCCCTCTTTTCGGCCTGGCGCCTTTCGTATTCCTCCTGTGCCCAGCGGCGGTCTCTCTCCTGCTGTTCTTTTCTGGCCGCTTCCCTTGCAGCCGCTTCTTCCCGGCGCCGCTTCTCCTGCTCCGCCCACTGGCGGTTCTGCTCTCTGGCGCGGCGGCGCTGCTCTTCCAGGCGTGCGCGCATCTCGGCATTGCTGTCGGTCTGAGCGGCTGCCGCGCTGCCGCCACGGCTTCTTGCCGTGCTCTCCGCTTCCGCTTTTTTCTTTTCCTCTTCCGGATCATAGCCGCAGGCAAGGCAGCCAGACTGTCCGTCCGGAATATAGGCTCCGCATTTTAAACAATAGGCCATAATCCATTCCTCCGCGAATTGATTGCCTTTATTATAAAGACCACATCCCGGCAGGTCAAGAGCCGGGATGTGAATTTTCTGTCATTTTACTTTTTTGTGAGGACTTCCGTTTCAATCTTCTCCAGGAAGGCATCCATCTCCATGGCGCCGAGGTCTTTTCCCTCGCGGGTACGGACAGCGACGGTATGCGTCTCGACTTCCTTGTCGCCGATCACCAGCATATAGGGGACCTTTTCCATCTGGGCGCTGCGGATCTTATAGCCGATCTTCTCGTTTCTGTAGTCCACCTCGGTGCGGATTCCCTCGGCCTCAAGCAGCAGGCTGAGTTTCTTGCTGTACTCCGCCGCACGGTCGGTGATCGGGAGGACCTTTACCTGCACCGGTGCCAGCCAGGTCGGGAAGGCGCCTGCATAGTGCTCGGTGATGATGCCGATAAAGCGTTCGATGGAACCGAAGACAACGCGGTGAATCATCACCGGGCAGTCTTCCCCGCCGTCCGAGGTGACATAGCTCAGGTCGAAGCGGCCGGGCAGCTGATAATCCAGCTGGATGGTTCCGCACTGCCAGGTTCTCCCGAGGCAGTCCTGAATATGGAAGTCCAGTTTCGGTCCGTAGAAGGCACCGTCGCCCGGGTTGAGGATGTATTCCTTGCCGATGGAGGTGATGGCATCCGCCAGCGCCGCCGTGGCGATATCCCAGTCCTCTACCGAGCCGATATGGTCCTCCGGCATGGTGGACAGCTCGATGGTATAGGGCAGGCCGAACACGGAATAGACCTCGTCAAACAGCTGGGCGATGCGGATGACCTCATCCTTGATCTGATCCTTCGCCAGCAGGATGTGTGCATCGTCCTGCGTGAAGCAGCGCACCCGGAACATGCCGTGCAGCGCGCCGGAAAGCTCGTGCCGGTGGACAATGCCCAGTTCGGCATAGCGCAGCGGGAGCTCCTTATACGAATGCGGCTCGAGATCGTAGACCAGGATGCTGCCCGGGCAGTTCATCGGCTTGATGGCGAAGTCCTCGCCGTCGATGACCGTCGTATACATGTTGTCCTTATAGTGATCCCAGTGGCCTGAGGTCTCCCAGAGGGTTCTGCGCATGATCTGCGGCGTTGAAATCTCGACATAGTCCCATTTCTTGTGGACCTTGCGCCAGTAATCGATTAGCGTGTTGCGCAGCACCATTCCCTTCGGCAGATAGAACGGGAAGCCGGGCGCCTCATCCCGGAATGCGTACAGGCCGAGTTCCTTGCCAAGCTTTCTGTGGTCGCGCTTCTTCGCCTCTTCCAGCTGCTTCATGTAGGCGTCCAGCTCCTCGGTGCTGCGGAACGCGACGCCGTTGATGCGGGTCAGCATCTTGTTGTCCTTGTCGTCCTTCCAGTAGGCGCCGGACTGCTGAGTGATTTTGAAAGCCTTCAGCGCCTTGGTATACAGCAGATGGGGTCCGAGGCACATGTCCACATACTCGCCCTGCTGGAAAAAGCTGAACTCGCTCTCGTCGGCCAGGTCGTCCATATGCTCGAGCTTGTATTTCTCGCCCCGCTCCTCCATCAGCTTTTTCGAGTCCTCGCGGTTCAGGATGAAGGCCTTGAAAGGAAGATTCTCCTTGGTGATCTTCTTCATTTCCTTCTCAATGGCGTCGAGGTCCTCCTGGGTCAGCTTCCGGTCACCGAGATCGACGTCATAGTAAAAGCCGTTCTGCGTTGCCGGGCCGAAGGCGAAGTCCGCCTCCGGGAACAGGCGCTTGATCGCCTGGGCCATGATATGGGCCGCACTGTGCCGCAGGACATGCAGTTCTTCTTCCGGCGGGCATTCCGCTACCGTACCGTCCTTATAAATGATCTTCATGCTTTTCTCTTCCTCCCAATAATAAAATGCACCCCTGTTTCCAAGGGTGCATCAAAAATACACGGTTCCACCTTGCTGTTTCACTCATTCACGCACATAACGCGTGCCCGCGGGAAGGCATTTCCTCCTTCCGGCTCCGGAGCGGTCGGCGCATCTTCCTGCCGGGAAGGCTTTCAGCCGCGGTCTTCCCTCTCTGAGGCGGAATCGAATGCGTCGTTCTCCGTCACTGCCTTTAACAATGTGTCGGTATCATAGCACCATTTGCCGCCAATGTCAAACCTTTCCTGCCGGAAAGCCGGTCTTTCTCTGACCGGAATCACATAAATACCATGCGCGGCCGAGAAATCTTCGTGCGAGAGCGAATCTTCTCTTCCGCGCAGCGGCAGCAGGCCGAAGTCGGGCGCTCCCGTCTTTTAACTTTGAACTTTTAACTTTGAACTTTATATTTAAACATTAAACCGGAACATGGTGACATCGCCGTCCTGCATGACGTATTCCTTCCCTTCCAGACGGAACAGGCCCTTCTCCTTGACGGCTGCCATGCTTCCGCAGGCTTTCAGATCCTCAAAGGCCACGATTTCGGCCCGGATGAATCCTCTCTCGATATCCGTGTGGATCTTTCCTGCCGCCTTCTGCGCCTTCGTGCCCCGCACGATGGTCCAGGCATGCACATCGTCTTCACCGGCGGTCAGGAACGAGATGTAGCCCAGCAGGTCATACGAGGTGCGGATCAGGCGGTTCAGGCCGGTTTCGGTCAGGCCGAGGTCCTGCATGAACATCTCCGCCTCTTCCGCATCCAGCTCGGCAATATCCTCTTCGAACTTTGCCGCCACCGGCAGCACCGCGGCGCCCGAGCCTTCCGCATACGCCTTCAGCGCAGTGACGTTGGGGTTGTTCTCGGCATCGCTCATCCCCTGTTCGTCCAGGTTGGCCGCATAGATCACCGGTTTGACCGTCAGCAGGCCGCCATCAGCCAGGATATCCTTGTCGTCCTCCGTAAAGGGGAAGTCTCTTGCCGGTTTTTCCTCTTCCAGGTGCTTCAGCAGCGCCTCGCACATCTCGCACTCGCGCTTGTACTTTTTGTCCCCGCCCTTGGCGTTCTTTTTTGCCCTGTCCAGCCGGCGCTCGACGATTTCGATATCGGCGAGGATCAGCTCAAGCTCGAAGGACTCGGCATCCCGGACGGCATCCGCCTTTTCCAGGAAGAGGTCGTCATTGTCGAAGCAGCGCACCACCTCGACCAGGGCATCCACCTGACGGATCGCCTGGAAAACCTCGTTTCCCTTTCCTCCGCCCGAACTGACGCCGGGCACATCGACAAAGTCGATGGTGGCCGGGCTGTACTTTTTCGGATGATAGTATTCCGCCAGCCAGTCCAGTCGTTCATCCGGGACCTTGGCCGTCCCGATGTTCGGCTTGGCCGCTGCGTTATAATAGCTGCCCGTCTCCGCCTTGGAGCCGGTCAGCGCATTAAACAGGGTGGTCTTTCCGACATTCGGCAGACCGACAATGCCCAATTTCATCTGGTATCACATCTCCTTTATCATAGGGGCGATTATATCACAATGTGCCTCTTTTCTCAACAGCTTTTCAGACGCAGCTTCAAAGCAGCGGAAAGAGAACACGTCCCCCTGTATGCAGTACAGGGGGACAGTTATTTATCCTCTGAAGCGGGAAAGGAAATCGATGGTTTCCTGTTTCTGCGGGTTGCCGAAGATTTCTTTCGGGCTTCCCTGTTCGCAGATCACGCCGCCGGACATGTACACGACCCGGCTGCTGACATCGCGGGCAAAGGCCATCTCGTGGGTCACCACCAGCATGGTCATTCCGCTCTCGGCCAGCGCCTGCATGACGTTCAGCACCTCTCCGACCATCTCCGGGTCGAGGGCCGAGGTCGGTTCATCGAACAGCAGGATTTCCGGATCCATCGCCATCGCGCGGGCGATGGCCACGCGCTGCTTCTGTCCGCCGGAGATCTGACGCGGCCTTGCGTTAATAAAGGGGGCCATGCCGACGCGTTCCAGATATTCCATGGCGTGCCTGCGCGCTTCTTCCTTTCCGCGTTTCAGCACCTTGATCTGGCCGGTCATACAGTTTTCCAGTACGGTCATGTTGTTGAACAGGTTGAAGGACTGGAACACCATTCCCACGTGCGAGCGGTATTCCGGCGCCCTGGTCCCGCGGCCCAGCACATTTTTCCCGTGGTAGAGGATTTCGCCGGAGCTCGGGGTTTCCAGCAGGTTGATGCACCGCAGCAGCGTTGACTTTCCGGAGCCCGAAGCGCCGATGATGCTGATGACATCCCCGGTGCTCACCGTAAAGTCGATGTCCTTCAGGACCAGGTTGCTTCCGAAGGATTTGGACAGATGGTTTACCTGTAGAATCTGTTCTGCCATATCACCTGTCCTCCTTCTCCGCCTGCTCGCGCAGATCCTGATCGGCGTATTCCCTGCTCCGCTCGTCAAAGGGGCTGCCGCTTTCCGGGTGCCGGTAGGTTCCCGCCGTCATGGTCAGCTGGTCCGTCTGCGCCAGTTCATAGCTGCTCGAGCCGTCCATTTTCTTCTCAATCCAGCGCAGCAGGAACGAAGCCAGCAGCGTCATCGTCAGGTACCCAATCATCTCGACCGTTGCCGACGGGAAGTACAGATAGCTTGCGCCGACGGCGGCGCGGTGGGCGGCAAAGAAGTCCGGAAAGCCGATGATGAACATCACCGAGGTGTCCTTGACGTTGATGATGTAGTTGTTGCCGATCTGCGGCATGATGTTCCGCAGTGCCTGGGGCAGGATGACGCTGGTCATTGTCTGTACGTGCGTCATGCCGATGGCCATGGCGCCCTCCGTCTGCCCCGGGTCGATCGAGATGATGCCGCCGCGGACGGATTCCGCCATGTAGGCGCCGGTGTTGATGGAGATTCAGGACAAAACGCTTGACCGGATGGTCGCTCTGGCTGTAGGGGATGGTGTTCAGCACGCCGCAGATAAAGCCGATCACGCAGCCGATCAGGGTACCGATCAGCGCCAGGATCAGCGTGTTTTTCATGCCGCTGAGGTACGAGCCGCTGTATTTGCTCCACAGTTTTACGATATCAAGGCCGAGCTGTGCCAGTTTACCCATGCAGTTTGCTCTCCTCACTGAAAAATAGCATTGTCGCTTTATGGTTAAGGCGGGAGTCACAAGCCTGCGCTGCCGGTGGCAGAGGAAGCAGGCTTGTGATTCCCGCAGCGGTTTCTTATTTATTCTTTATTCTTACGCTTCTGAGGGCTGGACCGCGATGGCCTGATCCATCATGGCGTTGAAGTCGTCCGCCGTCATCGGCGAGAGAACCGCGTTGATGGCATCCAGCAGAACCGTGTTGCCTTTGAACACCGAGACGCCGATGTTGACATCGCCGGCGTCGGCGGTGAAGTCATTGTCGCTTCCGGCAAAGTCCAGCAGGACCATGTCCGGATAGGCCCGGACGGCGCCCAGCGCAGTGGGCATGTCAGTGCAGACGAAGTCAACCGTGCCGGTTTCCAGTGCCATCAGCATGGCCGGGGCGCTCTCGGCGGCAGGCTGGATCTTGGCATCGGGAATCTGCGGCAGCATGGTGTCGTACCAGATGGTCGCGCTCTGCGAGGTGCAGGTGCCGCCCGCCAGGTCATTGATGCCCTTTGCGGAGGCATAGGGGCTGTCGGAACGGGTCAGGCAGACGATGGTCGCATACAGATATGGGCCTGCAAAATCGACCTGCTCGGAGCGCTCAGCAGTCATGGACTGACCGGCGATGACCGCGTCATAGGTGCGGGACTGAACGCCGGGGACCAGTGAATCCCAGTCGGCCTTAATGACCTCGAGGGTCCATCCGTTGGCTTCGCAGATCTTCTTGGCCATCATGACGTCATAGCCGTTGGCATACTCGCCGTCCGAGTCCTTGATGGGCACGGCGCCGTTCGAGTCATCGCCCTGAGTCCAGTTATACGGGGCATAGGCGCATTCCATTGCGATGGTGAGGACGCCGTCTTCCACGCCGCTGGGAACCGCGGCTTCCGTTTCTTCGATTATGGGAGCTTCATCTGCAGGGGTTTCGGGGGCAGGGGTTTCAGCGGGGGGTGCCTCTGTGGGCGCCGCAGCAGGTGCGCTGCTCTGTCCGCAGGCGGCCAGGGCCAGCATCATCAGCATGGCCAGTACGATTGCAAGTGCTCTTCTCATTTTGTCTTCCTTTCCGCGTTTTCACGCTCCGGCTCTCTTTCCCCGCCGGCTGGGAATCATAAAAAATGAACCGCTTTGCAAGCGGTCCATGGAAACACGGTTTTGGCTTTCGCCCTCCGGTAAACATCGATAGCGCTCCACAAAGTCTTGTGACAGTCTGCATGATCTTTTCATGCAGCCCAGAATCCTTCGGGCAGGCACCCTCTGATTCTTCGGCGGCGGACCCTTTCCGTTCGGCAGCTGCCTGGCTTTGCCGGACCGTACTGATGAACACCGCACCTCTATCTCAAGCGATTCACTTTGTCGGTATCCTATCATTCCTTTCCCCGGATGTCAACCGGAAACGCCTCAGGCGCCTATTTTTTGTTACATCCGGCAGGATTCACAAAGTGAAATGCTGTTTTTTGGTGATTCTGTTCAAGTTTTATGCAGATTTTATGATAGTTTTTCCAATTCCCGATTGACGTTTTTTAATAATAATAGTAACATAACATCAGTGGGCTTTGCCTCAGTTCACCAATCTTACAGAAAAGAGGTGTACAAATGGACCGTATTCTTTATGACAGTTATCTCGATATTCTGCGGGAAGAGCTGGTCCCGGCCATGGGCTGTACCGAGCCGATTGCGGTGGCCTATGCCGCCGCCATTGCCCGTGACACGCTCGGCTGCATGCCGGATTCGACCGAGCTGATTGTCAGCGGCAACATCGTCAAAAATGTGAAGAGCGTTGTCGTGCCCAATACCGGCGGCCGGAAGGGCCTGCGCACGGCGGTCGCTGCCGGTCTCTGCTTCGGGAAGGCCGAGAAGGAGCTCGAGGTCATCGCCGATGCCACGGAACAGGATCTTGCCGACCTGGATGCCTATCTCCGGACGGCGGATATCACCCTGAAGCAGGCCGACTCCAATCAGCCCTTTGATCTCGCGGTTCTGCTTCACAAAGGCAGCGACAGCGCCTACGTGCACATCGTCAGCCATCATACCAATGTGGTCTGCATCCGGAAGAATGACACTGTCATACTGGAAAAGCCCTTCACCGATGACACCATTCAGGTTCCTGATAATCGAAAGCTGCTGTCAGTCGAGCATATTGTCGAGTTTGCCGACACGGTCGACATTGAGGATGTCCGCCCCATTCTGCAGCGCCAGATCGACTATAACCTCGCCATCGCCCAGGAGGGTCTGAAGGGCGAGTACGGGGCGCAGATCGGCCGGATTCTTCTGCTCAGCTACGGCAACAGTGTGCATAACCGGGCGAAGGCCTGGGCTGCCGCCGGTTCGGATGCCCGGATGGACGGCTGCGAGATGCCGGTGGTCATCAACTCCGGCAGCGGCAACCAGGGGATCACCACCTCGATTCCGGTCATCGTCTATGCCCGGGAATGCGCTGTCTCCGAGGAGCTGCTGTTCCGGGCTCTGGTCATCTCCAATCTTGTGACCATCCATCTGAAGACCGGCATCGGCAGTCTCTCCGCCTACTGCGGCGCCACCTCGGCGGGCGCCGGCGCCGGGGCCGGCATCTGCTACCTCTACGGCGGCAGCTACGAGGAGATCGCCCAGACCATTGTCAACGCCCTCGCCATCAACTCCGGCATGATCTGCGACGGCGCCAAGGCCAGCTGTGCCGCCAAAATCGCCTCCGCGGTGGAGGCCGGCCTGCTCGGCATGTGCATGAACATGCATGACAGCCAGTTCTTCGGCGGCGACGGCATTGTGGTCACCGGTGTGGAGAACACCATCAAGGCTGTCAGCAGCATTGCCCGCGACGGCATGCGCGGCACCGACAAGGAAGTCATCAAACTGATGATGTCAACGACCTGACAGCGCTCTCTGAGGTGCACACAGGCCCCGGACCGTTTGATTTTACGGTCCGGGGCCTGATGATTATTCTTCTGTCAGCATGCGGTACAGCTCTTCCATGGTTTCGGCGATGGGGACGCCGGTTTGTTCGAGCTCTCCTTCGGCTGCATAGCCCCATCGGACCCCGATGCACGCAATGCCCGCCTGTTTGGCGCCGGCGGCGTCATACTTGGTGTCGCCGACCAGCACGGTCGTTTCTTTTTCGGCGCCGCAGGCCTGCATGGCCCGGAGGACCACTTCCCATTTGGCGTTGTTGTTCAGGCCCGGCTCGCTGCCGCAGACCGCGTCAAAGCAGCCGCTCAGGCCGTGTCTTTCCAGCAGCATTTCCGCCATGCTCTGGGGCTTGGAGGTGGCAATGCCGACTTTCTTTCCGGCTGCGTGCAGCTTTTCGGCCAGCTCCCGGATTCCCGGAAAGGGCGCGCTCTCATAGATGCCGATCGGCCGATAGCGTTCGCGGAAATCCACGACCAGCTGTTCGGCCTCCTCCTGCGTCACGCCGTAGACCTCCATGAATTTATCCACCAGCGGCGGGCCTGCAAAACATCTCAGTTCTTCGAGCTCCGTGTCTTTTCCGTGCTTGCTGAGCGCAAACTGGATGCTCTTCGTGATGCCGTCGACGGTATCGAACACGGTTCCGTCAAAATCAAACAGGACAGTCTGAAACATCTTCATCCTCCTCAGGTCGTAAGTTCGGCAGCGGATGCCCGCGTGAGAGTGATCAGGTCTTCCGGCTTTGCCTCCACCTGACAGCCGATTTTCCCCGCGCTGACCGTTACCGTCTCCAGCTTGAGCACAGATGCGTCAAATACCGTCGGATAGCTTTTCTTCATGCCGACCGGCGAGCAGCCGCCCCGGACATAGCCGGTTACGGCATTGATCTCCCGCACGGGAATCATGGCGACGGATTTCTCCTTCACGGCTTTTGCCGCCTTCTTCAGGTCCAGCTCCTCCGCGACGGGAATGACGAAAACATAGATACCGCCGCCCGCCCCTCTGGTGACCAGCGTCTTGTATACTTCTTCCGGTCTCTTTCCGATGAGCTCCGCCGCGGTAACGCCGTCCACCGCCTCATCGCCGTGCGGATAGAAGTGGGCGGTATAGGCGACCTTCTTCTGCTCCAGCGTGCGCATCACGTTTGTCTTCTGTTCAGCCATGCTGCTCTCCCCTTTCATCGGAAAAGCCCCGGCCGTCTGATGCGGTCGGGGCTTTCTTCGGTTTCAGACGAGTTCGATGACTGCCATCTCGGACGCATCGCCGCGGCGGAAGCCGATACGGGTGATGCGGGTGTAGCCGCCGTTGCGGTCGGCATACTTCGGCGCAATCTCGTCAAAGACCTTCTTGGCAACGTTCTCCCGTGTAATGAACGAGAGGGCCTGACGGTAGGAAGCGAGGTCCTTCGCCTTGCCAAGGGTGATCATTTTCTCGGCAACAGGCGCAATCTCCTTGGCGCGGGTAACGGTGGTCTCCATTCTGCCGGTGTCGAGCAGATCGGTCACCTGCTGACGGAGCATCGCCATGCGCTGGTCGGTCGGCCGTCCGAGTTTTCTTGTTCCGGGCATAGTCTATTTCCTCCTGTAAAAGCTTGCGGTCCAGGGAGGCTCAGGACTCTCCCTTCCGGGAGAGTCCGGCCGGCCGGCCGGTTCAGTTATCGCTGTCGTCGGCCAGGTGAAGACCCATCTGATTGAGCTTGTGCTCAACCTCTTCCAGGGACTTGCGGCCGAGGTTGCGAACCTTGATCATTTCCTCCTGGGTCTTGCTGACCAGGTCCTCAACGGTGTTGATATTGGCGCGCTTCAGGCAATTGAAGCTGCGTACGGAAAGATCCAGTTCCTCTATGGTGATGGACATCAGATCGTTGGTCTGCTGTTCCTCTTTCTCTACGACCACGCTGCTCTCTACCAGATTTTCTGAGAGATCCGTAAAGAGGGTGAAGTGGTCGACAAGGATCTTGGCTCCCAGAGAGACAGCGTCTCTCGAAGACATGGTGTTGTCGGTCCAGACCTCGATTGTGAGCTTGTCAAAATCCGTCTGGTTGCCGACACGGGTGTTCTCGACGCTGTAGTTGACCTTCAGTACCGGAGTATAGATCGAGTCCACGGGGATCGTACCGATGGGCATCGCGGGGTTCTTGTTCCGATCTGCCGAGACATAGCCGCGGCCGTGATCCAGAACCATCTCCATGTTCAGCGCACCGTCCGGCCCGAGATGGGCAATCACGTGTTCCGGATTGAGAATCTCCACTTCCGCGTCTGCCTTGATGTCGCCGGCCGTTACCGTGCCTTCTCCCGAAGCCTCGAGATAGACGGTCTTGGAACCTGCGGAATGGAGTCTTGCGAGAATACCCTTGATGTTCAGGACGATCTCGGTCACATCTTCCACCACGCCGGGGATCGTGGAAAACTCATGCTGGACACCGGCAATCTTCACACTGGTGAATGCCGTGCCGGGGAGAGAAGAGAGCAGCACTCTGCGGAGAGAATTTCCGAGCGTTGTACCGTAGCCGCGCTCCAGCGGTTCCACCACATACTTGCCGTATGCGGGATCGGCGGGGGTCTCGATGCATTCAATACGCGGCTTCTTTATTTCAATCATAGATAAGATGACCCTCCTTGTTATTCTGTTGCCCTCTGCGGGCATCTTTGTGAGTGGAGCTTTGGATGAGGGTTTATGAATTACTTGGAGTACAGCTCGATGATGAGGTGCTCTTCGACCGGGAATTCAATGTCCTCTCTCGTCGGTGCGGCGACGACCTTGCCGACCATATTCGCCGCATCAAAGGAGAGCCATTTCGGAACCACGATTGTCGAGTTGGCTTCAACGTTCTCCTTGAAGCGTTCGATCTTGCGGCTGGCTTCCTTCAGTTCAATCACCATGCCCGGCTTGACCTGATAGCTGGGAATGTTGACCTTCTTGCCGTTCACGGTGAAGTGACCGTGGTTGACAAGCTGGCGGGCTTCACGGCGCGTGGTCGCATAGCCCAGGCGGAAAACGACGTTGTCCAAACGGCTCTCCAGCTGAATCAGCAGGTTGTCGCCGGCCTTGCCGGGCATACGGACAGCCTTCTCATAGTAACCGAGGAACTGTCTCTCCAGCACGCCGTAGATGAATTTCACCTTCTGCTTTTCCTGGAGCTGGGTGGCGTATTCGGATTTCTTCCGTCTCTGCTGCGTATTGCTGTTGCGGGTAGTCTCTTTCTTGTTATAGCCCATCACTGCGGGGCTGATGCCGAGGGCCTTGCAGCGCTTGGCGATCGGCTGCGTATTCTTAGCCATTCGTATTCCCTCCTTCAATCAGACACGGCGACGTTTCGGAGGACGGCATCCGTTGTGGGGGATGGGCGTAACGTCCTTGATCATCGTCACTTCAAGTCCCGCCGTCTGCAGAGCGCGGATGGCGGCTTCACGTCCGGAGCCGGGGCCCTTGACAAAGACCTCAACAGTCTTCAGGCCGTGCTCCATCGCAGCGCGTGCTGCGGTCTCGGCCGCTGTCTGAGCGGCGAAGGGGGTGGATTTCTTGCTGCCGCGGAAGCCGAGGCCGCCGGCGGATGCCCAGGAAATGGCGTTGCCGGCCGTATCGGTCACCGTGACCATGGTGTTATTGAAAGAAGAGCTGATATGAACCTGGCCCTTTTCAATGTTCTTGCGCTCTCTGCGGCGCGTACGGACTTTTTTCTTATTGCTGTTGGCAGCCATGTGTCATATCCCTCCTTTACTTTTTCTTGTTCGCGATGGTGCGTTTCGGACCCTTGCGGGTACGTGCATTGGTCTTGCTCCTCTGGCCGCGGACAGGCAGTCCTCTGCGGTGACGAAGGCCGCGATAGCAGCCAATTTCGGTGAGGCGCTTGACATCGAGGGCCGTCTGACGGCGCAGGTCACCTTCCACGATGTATCCGTGGTCGATGCACTCACGCAGCTTGGACTCTTCCTCATCGGTCAGGTCTTTTACGCGGGTATCGGGGTTGATGCCGGTTTTTTCCAGGATTTTCATTGCGCTGGTTCTGCCGATCCCGTAGACATAGGTGAGACCGATTTCGATTCTCTTGTCTTTCGGCAGGTCAACGCCGGCTATACGTGCCATAATACGCTTCTTCCTTTCAGTTTTTCTTTTTATACCTTGTTTTGCCGCCACTGCAGCTTATTCCTGCCGGAAGGGAGCTGCAGAAGTGTAAGCCTCCGGTTCAGATGGAAAGTACTGCGAAGTTCCGTCAGTCTTTTCACTTAGAACTTTGAACTTTGAGCTTTGTCTTTAGCCCTGTCTCTGCTTGTGCTTGGGGTTCTCGCAGATGACCATGACTTTCCCCTTGCGCTTGATGATCTTGCATTTTTCGCACATGGGTTTCACAGAAGGTCTGACTTTCATTGATTTCCCTCCATACTTGAAGTACTGAAAACCTTACTTGCTTCTCCAGGTAATGCGGCCGCGGGTCAGATCATAGGGAGACATCTGAACCGTCACTTTGTCACCGGGCAGAATCCTGATAAAATTCATCCGGAGCTTTCCGGAAATGTGCGCGAGAATGATGTGTCCGTTTCCGATGTCCACCTGAAACATGGTGTTGGGCAGGGACTCGACAACGGTTCCCTCGAGTTCAATTACATCGTCTTTAGCCAAAACAGCAACCTCCAAAATTCGGTCTCAGATGTCATCTGCCATCGTCAGGATCTCGGGTTCTCCGTCGGTCACGCAGACCGTGTTCTCATAATGAGCGGCGAGAGATCCGTCAACGGTGACCACTGTCCAGTCATTGTCCAAAACCCGGATATGCCAGTCGCCGGCTGTGATCATGGGCTCGATCGCCAGGCACATCCCTTTTACAAGACGGGGATTCGGACGGCGTTCCCGTCTGTTGGGAACATAATTCGGGACTTCCGGTGCCTCATGCAGATGGCGTCCTACGCCGTGTCCGACATAGTCCCGTACGACTCCGAATCCGCGGCTTTCACAGTATTCCTGCACGGCCGCGCCGATGTCCGAGATGCGGTTTCCTTCCCTGGCCACCTTAAGGGCTTCAAAGAAGCTCTGTCGGGTGACTTCAATCAGGCATCTGGCCTCCTCCGAAACTTCGCCGACGGGATAGGTCCCTGCACAGTCGCCGGTGAAACCGCCGATCGATGCACCGACATCGACCGAGACGATATCGCCGGTATGAATCCGACGCGCACCGGGAATGCCGTGGATGACCTCTTCGTTGACAGAGATGCAGAGGTTTCCTGGGAAACCGCCGTAGCGGTAGAAGGTGGGTTTCGCGCCGTTTTTCAGAATAAAGGCCCGAACCTCGCGGTCGATTTCCTTCGTGCTGATTCCGTCGCGGATTGCCTGGCGGGCGATGCTGCGCGCCCCGGCTGTGATCCGGCCGGCAACGCGCATGGCATCGATTTCCGCGTCAGACTTGATGTAGATGGCTTCCGACATTTCAGATATGCAGTGCCGCGCGGATCGCAGCCGTTGTCTCTTCAATCGTCGGACGGTTGTTGACTTTGACCAGCTTGCCGCGGGCCTCGTAGAAGGCCATCAGCGGCTCGGTCTCCCTGTGATAGGTTTCCAGGCGGGCACGCACGGTTTCGGGCGCGTCATCCTTGCGGATGCTCAGCTCACCGCCGCAGCGGTCGCAGCGGCCTTCCTTCTTGGGCGGGTTGTTCACCACATGGAACGTGGCGCTGCAGTTTTTGCAGGTACGCCGTCCGGACATGCGCTTGACAATGACCTCGTCTTCCACCTCGATGGACAGGGCGGTATCCACGTCAATGCCGAGCTTCTCCATGGCTTCCGCCTGGGGAATTGTCCTGGGAACGCCGTCCAGGATGTAGCCGCCGGCACAGTCGGGCTCGCTGAGGCGCTCCTGGACGATGCCGATGATGACATCGTCCGGAACCAGCCTGCCGGATTCGACATAGGCCTTGGCCTGCAGCCCTACGGGCGTTCCGTTTTTCATGGCCGCACGCAGGATATTTCCTGTCGAAATGGTCGGGATACTGAGAAGATTGCTGAGGATTTCTGCCTGGGTGCCTTTGCCGGCACCGGGTGCACCGAGAAGAATCAGTTTCATGCCGGTTTTCTCCTCAGGACAGGAAGCCCTTGTAATTGCGCATCATCATCTGTGCCTCGAGTGCACGCACCGTTTCCAGTGCCACACCGACCGCAATGATGATCGACGTTCCGCCGAGGCTCAGACCGGTCAGCGCTTCCGCATTCGAGAAATGCGAGATCAGAATCGGTGTGCAGGCAACGATGCCCAAATAGATCGCGCCGAACAGCGTGATCTTGTTCAGAACCTTCTGAATGAACTCGCTGGTGGGCTTGCCGGGACGGAAGCCCGGGATGTAGCCGCCGTTCTTCTTCAGGTTGTTCGCGACCTCGACCGGGTTAAACTGGATCGTGGAGTAGAAGTACGCGAAGAAGATGATCAGCAGGAAGTAGATCAGCGCGTAGGTGATCGAGGTGGAATCGAACAGCTTCATGAACCAGCCGTCGCTCTTGCTGCCTGCGAGGGCGGCAATCGTGGCGGGAAGCATGGCAATCGACTGTGCGAAGATGATCGGCATAACGCCGGACATGTTCACCTTCATCGGCAGATACGTGCTCTGTCCGCCGTACATCTTCCGTCCGACGACGCGCTTGGCATACTGGACGGGAAGACGGCGCTCAGCATCGTTGACAAACACGATCAGGATGATCAGTACCAGCGCGCCGAGGAAGACCAGCACCGCCGCCCACCATTTCAGAGATCCGTTGATGACGTTGGAAATGGTCTGGATGATGCTGCGCGGGAGACGGGAAACGATGCTCGAGAACAGAATGATCGAAATACCGTTTCCGATGCCGAATTCCGTGATCTGCTCGCCCAGCCACATGATCAGGGCCGAGCCGGAGGTGAAGGTAAGGATAACGACGATCGCAGCAAACACGCTGTTCTGCGCTTCCGGATCCAGAAGGCCGTTGTTCTTCATCAGCATGTAATAGGCAAAGCCCATCAGCAGGCCGATGCCGACAGTGGCATAGCGGGTAATGGAAGCGATCTTCTTGCGTCCTTCCTCGCCCTCTTCCTTCGCCATCCGTTCAAGAGCGGGAATGGCAATGGTCAGCAGCTGGATAATAATGCTGGCGTTGATGTAGGGCTGGATGCTCAGAGCAAAGATGGTTGCCGTTGAGAACGCGCCGCCCGACATGACGTTGTAAAGGCCCAGAACCGTGTTCTGGAGCTGTGCGAAGTAGTACTGCAGAGCCGTCGTGTTGACGTAGGGAACCGGGACGGCATTGCCGAGCCGGTACAGCAGGACGATGACCAGGGTGAAGAGAATCTTCTTGCGAAGCTCTTCGATTTTCCAGGCATTGCGCAGTGTCTGAAGCACTTAAATCACCTCTGCCTTTCCGCCGGCCGCTTCGATCTTCTCTTTCGCGGTTGCGGAGAAAGCAGCAGCCTTTACTGTAAGCTTTTTGTTTACGTCCCCTTCACCCAGGAACTTCACGCCGTAGCTGCACTTGGAAAGGATTCCCTTCTTAAGCAGCGCTGCGGTATCGACAACTTCACCGTCTTCAAACTTATCAAGAGCGGAAACGTTGACTGCCTCCAGAGGCTTTGCAAAAATATTGTTGAATCCGCGCTTCGGGATACGGCGGGCCAGAGGCATCTGACCGCCTTCGAATCCGATCCGCACACCGCCGCCGCTGCGGGCCTTCTGACCCTTGTGGCCGCGGCCGGCTGTCTTGCCGTTTCCGGTTCCATGTCCTCTGCCCTTGCGCTTATCGACATGCGTGGAGCTTATTCTTCGGTGACCTTCAGCAGATAGCCGATCTTGGCGATCTTGCCGCGGGTCTGGGGATTGTCGGGCTGTACGGTCTCGTTGCCGATCTTGTGCAGACCGAGAGACTGAGCCGTCGCAATATGGCTGTCAAGTCTGCCGTTCAGGCTCTTGACCAGCTTGATTCTGAGATTCGCCATGATGCACGCCCTCCCTTAACCGATTTCTTCGGGGCTCTTGCCTCTGACGGCTGCAACCTGAGCTGCATCGCGCAGGGACCTGAGTCCTTCCATCGTAGCGGCAACAACGTTCGCGGGGTTGTTGGTGCGCAGGCACTTGGTACGGATGTTCTTGATGCCGGCTGCTTCCACTACGGCACGGACAGCGCCGCCGGCGATAACGCCGGTGCCTTCCGGTGCGGGCTTGAGCAGGACGCGGCCGGCGCCGAAAGCGCCGATCACTTCATGGGGAATGGTCGTTCCGCTCAGGGTGATGGTCACGATGTTCTTCTTGGCATCCTCAAGACCCTTGCGGATCGCCTCGGAGACTTCGCTTGCCTTGCCCATGCCGAAGCCGACACGGCCTTTGCCGTCGCCGACGACACAAAGGGCCGAGAACTTCGCCACGCGGCCGCCCTTGACGGTCTTGCTGACACGGTTGAGGGAAACTACCTTTTCAATAAATTCGGAGGGAGCCTCGTCTCTGCCGCGGCGCTCTCTTCTGTCATTGTTGTAAGCCATTTTTCGTTTTCCCCCTTCCTCAGAACTTCAGGCCGGCTTCACGTGCGCCGTCGGCCAGAGCCTGGACGCGGCCGTGATAGATGTAGCCGCCGCGGTCGAAAACGACCTCTTCAATGCCCTTCTTCAGAGCGCGCTCTGCGACCAGAGCGCCGATCTTCTTTGCAGCCTCGACATTGCCGCCGTTGCCTTCGAAGCCCTTTTCCACCGTGGAGGCGGAGACCAGGGTGCTGCCTGCGACATCGTCAATAATCTGCGCATAGATGTTGTTCTCACTGCGGAACACGCTCAGCCGCGGACGCTCGGGCGTACCCGAGATCTTGCTGCGTACTCTGCTGTGACGCTTCATGCGCTGTGCGCGCGTATCGGGTCTGTTAATCATTCAGGCACACCTCCGTTTACTTGGCGCCGGTCTTGCCTTCTTTGCGGCGGACAACTTCGTAGTCATACTTGATTCCCTTGCCCTTGTAGGGTTCCGGAGGTCTCTTGCCACGAACTTCTGCTGCAAACTGGCCGACTTTCTGCTTGTCAATTCCCTTGATCACGATGTGGTTGGCATCGGGAACGTCGATCTGGATGTCCTCGGTCTCGGGCACGGTGATCTGGTGCGAGTAGCCGAGGTTCATGACCAGGTTCTTTCCTTCCTTCGCTGCACGGTAGCCGACGCCGTTGATCTCCAGCTTCTTTTCAAAGCCGTTGGTCACGCCGACAACCATGTTGTCGATCAGGGTTCTGGTCAGACCGTGAAGGGAACGGTTCTCCTTCGTGTCGTCCGGGCGGACAACGTGGAGGACGCCTGCGTCGAGCTCTACCTTCATCTGGGGAACCAGGTCGCGCTCCAGCGTGCCCTTCGGTCCCTTGACGGTGATGTGGTTGTGCTCATCGATTTTTACTTCAACCCCTGCCGGTACGGTAATGGGGGCTCTTCCGATTCGAGACATTCTTTCGCCCTCCTTACCAGACAAATGCAAGGACTTCGCCGCCGACATGCTCTTTGCGGGCCTGCTTGTCGGTCATGACGCCCTTGGAAGTTGAGATAATGGCAATGCCGAGGCCCTTGAGGACTCTGGGCAGCTCGTCGGCGCCGGCATACACGCGCAGGCCGGGCTTCGAGACACGCCTGAGACCCTGGATGGCCTTCTCCTTGCCGGGGAGATACTTCAGGGTGATGCGGATGACGCCCTGGGTGCCGTCGTCAAGGACCTGATAGCCCTTGATGTATCCTTCGTTCAGAAGAATCTCGGCGATGGACTTCTTCATCTTGGAAGCGGGGACGTCAACGGTTTCATGCTTCGCGGTTCCGGCGTTGCGGATACGGGTCAGCATGTCTGCAATGGGATCGGTGATTTGCATGGTTTATCCTCCTTGTTCAGAGTTACCGGGAAACCCGGTGATATCATTGAGGTTCCGGGTCAATGCTTGATTGAACGCGGCCTTTCAATGTCTTTATGTCTGCATCTGCCCGGAACGGGAATCCCGCCGGGCGGATGCGCGCGGTTTAGAAGCTGGCTTTTCTGACGCCCGGGATCTGGCCCTTGTAGGCCAGCTCGCGGAAGCAGATACGGCAGATGCCGTAGTTGCGCAGATAGGCGTGAGGACGGCCGCAGATCTTGCAGCGGTTATACTTGCGGGTAGAGAACTTTGCGTCTCTCTGCTGCTTGAGAATCATCGATTTCTTAGCCATGTTTTCTTCCTCCTTAGCCGACAAACGGAGCGCCCATCAGACGCAGAAGCTCGCGTGCTTCCTCATCGGTCTTTGCGGTCGTGGTGATGGCAATGTTCATGCCGCGCAGTTTCTCAATCTTGTCATACTCGATCTCGGGGAAGATGATCTGCTCTTTCAGGCCGAGGCTGTAGTTGCCGCGTCCGTCGAAAGCATCGGCCGAGATGCCGCGGAAGTCACGCACACGGGGCAGTGCCACGTTCAGAAGCCTGTCCAGAAATTCCCACATGCGGTCCTGGCGAAGGGTGACCTTCACGCCGACCTTCATGCCTTCACGCAGCTTGAAGTTGGCGACCGACTTTCTCGCCGTTGTCGCAACCGCATGCTGGCCGGTGATGGCCGAGATGTCCTTGATAACGGCATCGAGGGCCTTGGCATTGTCCTTGCAGTCGCCGCAGCCGACCGAGACAACGATCTTGTCAATTCTCGGGATCTGCATGACGGACTTGTACTGGAACTTCTCCATGAGAGCGGGAGCAACTTCCTTCACATACTTTTCCTTCATTCTGGTCATGATTTCAGTTCTCCTTTCTCTCAGACTTCTGCGCCGCACTTCTTGCAGATGCGGGTCTTCTTCCCGTTCTCGACCTTGAAGCCGACACGGGTGGCCTTGCCGCACTTCGGGCAGACCAGCTGAACCTTGGACGCATAGATGGGGGTTTCAAGCTTGATGATGCCGCCCTCTTCGCCCTGCTTGCGGGGCTTCTGATGCTTGGTGGCAACATTGACACCTTCCACTATGACCTTTGCGCCCTTCGGATCGGCACTCAGAACCTTCCCCTGTTTCCCCTTGTCCTTGCCGGAGAGAACAACGACCTTATCGTCTTTTTTAATCTTCATTGTCCGTATCCTCCATCAGATCACTTCGGGAGCCAGAGACAGGATCTTCATGTATTCCTTGTCACGAAGCTCGCGGGCCACGGGCCCGAAAATGCGGGTCCCGCGGGGGTTCTTGTCGCCGGTGTTGATGAGCACGGCAGCGTTCTCATCAAAGCGGACATAGGTGCCGTCTGCGCGGCGAACCGGCTTGACGGTGCGGACGACAACCGCTTTCACGACATCGCCCTTCTTCACAGAGCCGCCGGGCGCAGCCTTGCGCACCGAGCAGACGATCACATCGCCGATGCTCGCATACTTGCGCCGGGAGCCGCCCAGAACGCGGATGCATTTCAGTTCTTTGGCGCCGGTATTGTCGGCAACCTTCAGATATGTTTCCTGTTGAATCATTCTCTGTTGCCTCCTTACTTGGCCTTCTCAACGATCTCGACCACGCGCCATCTCTTGTCCTTGGACAGGGGGCGGGTCTCCATCACGCGGACGATATCGCCGACGCCGCATTCGTTGTTCTCGTCATGCGCCTTCAGGCGGTAGGTCCGTCCGATAATCTTCTTGTAGGTCTTGTGTGCAACGCGGTCTTCCACGATCACAACGACCGTCTTGTCCATCTTGTCAGAGACAACCTTGCCTACGCGGGTCTTACGGGAAGTAGTTCTTTCGTTATTCATTCCTGCTTACCTCCTCAGTTCTGCTTCTCGCGCAGCACGGTCTTCACGCGAGCGATATCACGGCGGGTCGCGGAGATCCGTGTGGGATTGTCAAGATGATTGGTGGCATGCTGCATGCGGAGCATGAACAGGTCCTTCTTCAGATCGACGAGGGTCTTCTCGAGCTCTTCGACGGACTTGGAACGGATTTCATTAACCTTCATCATCTTCACCACCATTCTCTGTCTCTGCCTTCGCGACGATCTTGGTCTTGATCGGCAGCTTGTGGCTGGCCAGACGCAGCGCCTCACGGGCAACATCTTCCGGAACACCGGCAATCTCAAACATCACTCTGCCGGGCTTGACAACGCTGACCCAGTATTCGGGGGCGCCTTTACCGGAACCCATACGGGTCTCGGCCGGCTTCGCGGTAACCGGCTTATCCGGGAAAATCTTGATCCAGACCTGGCCGCCGCGCTTGGTATAGCGCGTCATGGCGATACGGGCTGCCTCGATCTGATTCGAGGTGATCCAGCCGGGCTCCTGTGCGGCGAGGCCGAACTCACCGTAGGTCACGCTGTTGCCGCGGGTAGCCTTGCCCTTCATGCGGCCGCGCTGAACTCTGCGGTATTTGACTCTCTTGGGCATTAACATCAGTTGTTGCCTCCTTCCTTCACGGGAGCAGCCGGGCGGGGTCCGCGGTTGTAGCCGCCCTGACCCGCAGGTCTGCTGCCGTAGCCCTGACGGCGCTCGCCGCCCTGGCCGCGGTCACGGTTGAATCCGCCCGGACGGCGATCGCCCTGACGGCGGTCGTCTCTGCGGCGGCGCTCGCCTGCCGGCTTCGAAAGATCCATCGTGCGCGGGGTTGTGCGCAGGGTCTGGGAGAGGACCTCGCCTTTGTAGATCCAGACCTTGACGCCGATGCGGCCGTAGGTCGTGTTGGCCTCGGCAAAGCCGTAGTCGATGTCGGCACGGATGGTCTGCAGGGGGATGGTTCCCTCGTGATAGGTCTCGCTTCTGGCAATCTCAGCACCGCCGAGACGGCCGCCGCACTTGACCTTGATGCCGCGGGCGCCCATTCTCATGGCGCGGCCCATGGCGTTCTTCATCGCACGGCGGAAGCCGATGCGCTTTTCAAGCTGCTGCGCGATGTTCTCGGCAACCAGCTGCGCGTTGGTGTCGGGGGTGCGGATCTCGACGATCGAGAGAGCGACGGGCTTGCCGATCAGCTTTTCCACTTCCTGGCGGAGACGCTCGATCTCCTGGCCGCCCTTGCCGATCACGACGCCGGGTCTGGCGCAGTGAATGTAGATGCGGACCTTGGAGGAGTCGCGCTCAATCTCGATGGTGGGGACACCGGCGGAATAAAGGGTCTTTTTCAGATACCCGCGGAGGCCGTGCGGATTTACTTTCTGTCCCATAATTCTGCCTCCTTCCCTCAGTCTCTCTCAGCCACGGCGATCATGATGTGGCTGGTGCGTTTGTTGATGCGGTACATACGGCCCTGGGCACGCGGCATGCCGCGCTTCAGGATCGGGCCGGCGCCGACATAGGTCTCGGCAACATAGAGCTTTTCAGGATCCATCTCAAAGTTGTTCTCGGCATTCGCCATCGCACTCTTGAGGACCTTGACCATCAGCTCGCAGCCGGCCTTCGGTGTGTTCTGCATCATGGCCATGGCGACTTTTGCGTCCTTGCCGCGGATCATGTTGCAGATGATCTCGACCTTGCGGGGAGAAATGCGTGCGTATTTGTGCTCCGCACGGGCAATCTTTTTCTCATCCATTGCTTCTCCTCCTTACTTGCCGGTCTTGCTTCCGGCGTGGCCGCGGAACGTACGGGTCGGCGCAAATTCGCCGAGCTTGTGTCCGACCATATCCTCGGTGACATACACGGGAACATGGCGGCGTCCGTCATGGACGGCAATCGTATGTCCGACAAAGGACGGGAAAATCGTAGAGGCGCGGGACCAGGTCTTGATGACCTGCTTGTTTCCGCTCTGGTTCATCTTGTCGACCTTCTTCAGCAGCTCGGGAGCGGCGTAGGGGCCTTTCTTGATACTTCTGCTCATTTCGTTTTCCCTCCTTACTTCGCGTTGCGGCGCTTGACGATGAACTTATCGGTGCGGTTCTTCGTCTTGCGGGTCTTGTAACCCAGTGCGGGCTTGCCCCACGGAGTTACAGGGCCGGGACGGCCGACCGGGGACTTGCCTTCGCCGCCGCCGTGCGGGTGGTCAACCGGGTTCATGACAGAGCCGCGGACCGTCGGGCGGATGCCCATGTGGCGTTTGCGTCCGGCCTTGCCGATGTGGATGTTGGCGTGGTCGATGTTGCCGACCTGGCCGATGGTCGCCATGCACTCGAGGCGGACCTTGCGGTACTCGCCCGAGGGGAGACGGATCTGGGCCATGCCGCCTTCCTTCGCCATCAGCTGTGCCGACACGCCGGCGCTGCGTACGAGCTGGGCGCCCTTGCCCGGATAGAGCTCGATGTTGTGGATGACGGTGCCGACGGGGATGTTGGCCAGCGGAAGCGCGTTGCCGGGCTTGATGTCGGCAGCTGCGGACGAAAGAACCGTGTCGCCGGTGCTCAGGCCGACCGGAGCGAGGATGTAGCGGCGCTCGCCGTCTTCATACTCGCACAGTGCGATGAAGGCGCTGCGGTTCGGGTCGTACTCGAGACGGACAACCTTCGCGGGGACATCGATCTTGTTGCGCTTGAAGTCGATCACGCGGTACTTCTGGCGGTTGCCGCCGCCCTGATGGCGGACGGTGATGCGGCCGTAGCTGTTGCGGCCGGAGTTCTTCTTCAGAACCTCGAGCAGTGATTTCTCGGGTTTGGCGTGCTTGTCGACACCGTCAAAACCGGAAACGGTCATCTGTCTTCTGGCCGGGGTGGTCGGTTTATAGACTTTAATAGACATTCTCTTTCCCCTCCCTTAAGCCATGCCTTCGAAGATCTCGATGTTCTTCGAATCTGCGCTGAGTTTCACAACGGCCTTTTTCCAGGCGGCGGAGCGGCCCATGGGATAGGCGCCGTTGCGCTTCATTTTGCCCGAGACGTTCTCCGTGGTCACCTTGATGACCGTGACGTCAAAGATTTCTTCGACGGCTTTCTTGATCTCGATCTTGTTGGCATCCTTCGCAACAACGAAAGCGTACTTCTTGATGTCGAGGTCTTCCATCGACTGTTCGGTAATGAGCGGGCGGATGATCACATCATATGCGGTTTTCATCAGGCGAACACCTCCTCAATCTTGGCGAGGGCAGCCTTGTCGAGAACCATCTTGCCGCTCGTGAGAATCATGTAGGGGCTGATAATCGTGGCGGTGGTGGTGGTCACACCGGGCAGGTTCCGTGCCGACTTGACAACCTTCTCATCGACATTCTCGGTAACGACCAGCGCCTTGCCGGTCACGCCGACCTTCTCGAGGAAGCTCTTGAAGGCCTTGGTCTTGATCTCGTCAACAGCCAGACCGTCGATGACGACGATTTCGCTCTCCGCCGCCTTGGCGCTCAGCGCGCTCTTGAGGGCGAGGCGTCTGACCTTCTTGTTGAGCGAGTAGCTGTAGTCGCGCGGCTTCGGCGCAAAAGCGACGCCGCCGTGATACCACACGGGGGATCCGGCATAGCCGGCGCGGGCACGGCCGGTGCCCTTCTGACGCCAGGGCTTCTTGGTGGTGTAGGAAACCTCGCCCTTGGTCAGCGTGCTCTGTGTGCCCTGACGGCAGTTGGCCAGGTGATTCTTCACAGAATCATGCAGCACACTCTCATTCGGCTGAATGCCGAAGATGGCTTCGGAGAGCTCGATCTCGCCGATCTTCTCGCCTGCCATGTTGAAAACATTTGCTTTAGGCATTTATGCTGCTCTCCTTTCCTTACTTGGTACGTGCGGAAGCCTTCTGCGGGTTGACACGCGCGGAGGCCTTCTGCGGGTTGACGCTGATACCGGCGCCTTCGCCCTTCTTGACGGGCTGGGTCTTCACGGTATTCTTCAGATACACGATGCTTCCCTTCGGTCCGGGAACCGCACCGCGGATCGCGATGAGGTTCAGCTCGGCATCGACCTTGACGATGTCCAGATTCTGAACGGTGACCTGTTCCACACCCATGTGTCCGGCCTGCTTCTTACCCGGGAAAATGCGGGAAGGATCGGTGCTCGAACCCATGGAGCCGGCGTGCCGGTGAACCGGGCCGCCGCCGTGGCTGGTCGGGGTGCGGCCCTGGCCGAAGCGCTTGACAACGCCGGCGTAGCCTTTGCCCTTGCTGGTTCCGGTGACGTCAACCTTCTCCCCTTCGGTGAAGAAGTCTGCCTTGATCACGTCGCCGACTTCCAGGTTGCTGTCATCTTCCAGGCGGAATTCCTTCAGGTGCTTCATCATGCCGACGCCGGCCTTTTTCAGGTGGCCCTGCTCCGGCTTGGAACTTCTGCACGACCACGCAGGGGCCTGCTTCGATGACGGTGACGGGGATGACCTTCCCCATCTCGTCGAAGATCTGCGTCATGCCGACCTTCTTGCCAATAATGGCTTTCTTCATGGTTTTTCCTCCTATCGGTTATTGGTTGCCTCGCATGGTCTGGGCTCTGCCCATCCGGAGGCTGGCAACTTAACCCGCCCGCAGACCGTCTCTGCAGGCAGTGGGTTTTGCTTTGCCGGGGTCTGGCGGCGAATCAGAGCTTGATCTCGATTTCGACGCCGGCGGGGACTTCCACACTCATCAGGGCTTCCACCGTCTTCTGGGTGGGGCTCATGATGTCGATCAGGCGCTTGTGGGTACGGCGCTCAAACTGCTCGCGGCTGTCCTTATACTTATGAACAGCACGAAGGATCGTGACGATCTCGGTCTTGGTGGGCAGGGGGATGGGGCCCGATACCTTCGCGTCGGTGCGCTTGGCAGCCTCGACGATGGTTTCGGCGGCCTTGTCGATCAGCTGATGGTCATAGGCCTTGAGACGAATGCGGATCATGTTCTTGCTGGTGCTTGCCATTTGGTTTTCTCCTTTTCGTACGTTCTTTGCGGCGGCATTGGGCACCGCCTTTTTAAGGATGCGTACGCATGAAGCCGATTTCATACACACAGCCGTGCGTATCAGACCGCGTCCGAAAAACAAACCGGCGTTCCAGCCGGTCTGCCACCTGTCCGCGCGATATACGCGTGGAATGATAGGCTTCAGCCGCCCGATTGTGTACCGGTTTCCCGGTACCGGACATACTCCACGGAAGTTACCTCGCCTTGCGAGCAATCTCCCGCTTCAACGCATACGTATGCGCCTGCGCACACACGCTCAATTAATATACCAGTGGGGAAAGCAAAAGTCAAGAAAAATTTTCGTGCAAAACGTAGAAATTTTCCTTGGCTTTTTGTGCAATCTGTATACTTTTGAAAAACGCCTTATGACGCTGCCGCCGATGTTTCGCCGTCGTTTCGCCGTTGTACCCCTCAGCCCGTCTCCGTGCGCCTCATCAGCCATCGGATCAGCTTCGCGTAGACCCAGGCCACCGCCAGGCTGCAGGCTGTCGCCAGGACGGCTTTCAGCACTTCGCTCGGGATCCGCTCCCCGAAGTACCCGTAGAAGCGCGCCATCACCTCCGTATGGACGAGGAACCATTCATACGAGATCGTGTCGATCCACAAAAACAGCGGCCGGACAATCCGTCTTCCGAAATGATACAGCAGCAGCGCTGCCGAACCGTAGCCGAACAGGGCCGGCACATCGTTGAATGCCGCAGCCCATCCGCCCGCCATCGCCGTCACCGCCTGCAGGCCGAGACCGCCTGCCGCCGTAAGCAGCAGTCCCCCGACGGGGAAGCGCACGCTCTCCGTATTCATCATATATTCCGCTGCCGCCATGCCGAGCGTGAATTCCCAGAGGTACTGGAAGCAGAAGCTTCCCCAGATCCGATACGCCCCGAGCCCGGTCGCCTCCATCAGGATCCACCAGACCATGCTGACAAGCAGGCCCAGCAGGATCAGCGCCCGCCGCGAGGTTTTCTCCCGGAAGCGGCAGAGCAGCGGGAAAAGCAGGTACAGCTGCAGAATCGTCGAGATGAACCAGAACTGCAGCCCGAAGCTGATCTCGTACCGCTCATAGAACATCTTGTACAGAAAGATGTGGCTGAGCAGCTTTCGGATCCGTTCGGCCTCATCGCCCCCGTGCGGCAGCAGATAGGTGATGACGACTACTATTATATATGGTATGTAAATCTTGAGGAAACGTTTCCTCAGAAATTCACCGGCCCGAACCGGCCGGTGCAGATAGCTGAGATAAAGACCGAAGCCAGAGCAGAACACGAACACATGCCCGCCCGTTCCGCCGAGGGATGCGGCAAAGCGCAGCCACTGAGGAATATCCCCCTGTGCAACGAATACCTGGATGAGATGCATGAAAATCACGGTCGTAATCGCAAAGCCGCGCAGGAAGGACACTTCGCCGTACTTTCGATACCCGCCTTTGATTGTCATACCTCTCACCTCCCCCTGGCCCTTTCATGGAAAAGAAAAAGAACTTGCCTGTGCAAGTTCTTTTTCTGGTGGGGGAAGGTGGATTCGAACCACCGAAGGCATCGCCAGCAGATTTACAGTCTGTCCCCTTTGGCCACTCGGGAATTCCCCCATATTCTGTTTTAGTCGCTTGCACCGACGTTGGAGCTGGTGGACGGACTCGAACCCCCGACCTGCTGATTACAAATCAGCTGCTCTACCGACTGAGCTACACCAGCATAACCGGGATACTCGCTACCATCCAGCCGCCCGGTTATATTAGCAAAAAAGCCGCGGTTTGTCAACCTGTTTTTTTGTTTTCGCTTTCTTGGTCAGACAGCGCCCTGGCCGGGCGGCGCTGTCTGATTTGTCCTGCCAAAGGAAAAAGCCCCTCGTGGGGGCTTTTTCCTTTGGTGCCGGTGGTGGGACTCGAACCCACACGGGGGATTAGCCCAACGGATTTTGAGTCCGTCACGTCTACCATTCCATCACACCGGCATGTGAGGACAGTATAGACGATGTCCTCAGAAAATGCAAGGATGAATTCGTTCAGAATCCCAGATTGTCATTCACAAGAATCACATGGATTCTCCCCGTATGACGCGAAAATCTGGTGATCAGAAACTGGCAGCAGATGGTGTCCGGCGACTTGCAGTCCATGCAGGCTCCCGTCTTTGCGCAGGGGGTAGAAAGGCCGAAGCGCTGGGCGTTGGTGGGCGCCGCTACATTTCGGGCCCGCTTCATAGCGCCGTCAAGGTCGCTGCAGACCTTGTTCATGCCGACGATGAAGACCACCTTTTTCGGCCCCTGGGCAATTGCGGATACCCGGTTGGCATTTCCGTCGATATTCACCAGGATTCCGTCCTCCGTAAGCGCATTGCAGCTGGCAAGGAAAACATCCGCATCATACGCCATCAGCATGGCCGCGCGTTTATCTTCCATGGCATCACGGTCTATGAAGTGATAATTGCCGTTCTTCACAGCGTCCTTCAAACCGATTTCCTCTACGCTGTAACCGCCGCCCATGGTCACGCTGCTCCCATCCGGGATCAGGTCCAGCGCCAGTTTCAGCGCTTCCTGACGGTCGCGTGCATAACTGCCGCTCATATTTCGGGACTGCAGGCCCTTGATCACCTTCTGTGCCAGCAGGTCGTTGCGTTTTACGATATTTTCATTCATTTTGTCTCACGGCTCCTTCCGTTTTCTGTAAAAAGCGGGCGCTGCTGCGCCCGCCGATTTATGATCATACTATGCTCCTGAAAAACCGTCAAGTCTCATTTTTGCAATCTACACAAAATTTGCTATTCTCAACAATTCCGGCTTGTTATTTTTGTACATTCTTCCTCTTGCAAGTGTTCTGTTTTTCGTGTATCATAAATACAGGAAATGAGGAAGTCCTATCTTCCGTTCATCCGACACAGCAGGTCGGGTGAGATGCTGAAAGTCTTCGTTCGGAAGCTCCGACACACACAGGTTTGTCCCTCTTACGGGATATGCGCGAGCCGCAGTGATGATGTTGCTGTACGTGAGGCAGTCCGGAAAGAATTCAGCACAGCACATGATTCTGATGAAAGAGAGGTCTAAAGATGTTAGATACGAAAAATTCAGAGAAGTAAGCCCTGATTGTGTTGAGCGTTTTATGCTGCAGTCAGGGCTTACTTCTTTTTACACACTTTTAGTCCGCCGTCAGGCGGTTTTTTCTTTTTTCCCGGGCATCTGCGTTCAAAGGCCCTCTTTCAGGCGTTTCCGCACATAACGGAAGGCGGCGTTCTCCCCCTCATCCTTCAGAACCCGCAGCATTTTCTCAAGCTCTGCACCGGTCTCCGGGTGAATGGGGATGTCCTCCCGCGAGTGCATGAAATAATCATAGGGGGCCGCATCGGTATATCGATCTTTCAGGTAGATTTTGCAGGCTGCCAGGCGGTCGCAGAACATCTCCGCCACATAGCGCATCGGCATTTTGTGCCCCGTATAGCTGATCTTGTGATCCGGTGTCAGGGCATAATCCACCCAGTATTCAAAGTGGTGCCGGTTGCGCCCCTTGTGATGCAGCCAGGCCTGAGAGATCCCCTTCTCCAGCCGCTCAGCATCGTTCGGGCTGCGAAAGCCCTGATAATACTTTGCTCCGCGCCAGAATTCTTCCGGGGAATACTTGCTCAGGTCGTGGGTCAGTCCCTGACGGATTAGGCCAAGCCGGAAGCAGTACCGGCAGACCAGTTGCCGATGCTCAGTAATCGTTCTGAAATGCGCGATAGGATGCACTGCCTTCCTTCCCCTTCTTTCTTCGTTCTGCCGCTGCCGTCCGCGGCTCTCTCTACTTTCCGACGCAGAAGCGCGAAAAGATCCGATCGGTGATATCTTCCCGGACACTGCTTCCCGTCAGTTCGCCGAGAGCCTGCATGGCTGTTTCCGTTTCGGTCAGCACGATGTCCGGCGTATTGCCCTCTTCCATGGCGCAAAGGGCCGCCTCCATGCTCTCGCACGCCCGCCTGACAGCCTCGGCCTGGCGTGCATTCGTCAGAATCTCGCCCGCCGGGACGGACGGTGCCGGGAACATCGCCGCGATCATTTTCTCCAGCTGCTCCATCCCCTCGCCGTTCAGACTGCTCAGATGCAGCTGCGAAAGCCTTGTCTCCAGCTTCTCCATCCGCTGAGGGAGGTCGGCCTTGGAAATCACGGCAATAGCGTGTTCGGAGCGCTCGGCTGTCTGCAGGATTCTCCGGGTCCCTTCCTCTGCTTCCCTGCTTCCGTCAATCACTGCGAGGATCAGGGCTGCGTTTTCCGCCGCCGATATGCTCCGCTCAACGCCGAGTTTTTCCAGCCGGTCCTCGGTCTCACGGATTCCGGCAGTGTCGATCAGGCGCAGGGTCACGCCTCCCAGTCTTACCCGTTCCTCTACGGTGTCCCGTGTTGTCCCGGGAACCTCAGTGACAATCGCCCGTTCATAGCCGACCAGCGCATTCAGCAGCGAGCTTTTCCCCGCGTTGGGAAGCCCGATGATTGCCGTAGGGATGCCGCTGCTCATAATCTGTCCGTGGTCAAAGCTTTTCAGAAGGATCTGCAGCTCTCTCTGTCCGTTTCTCAGTTTTTCGCAGTAGTCGCGAAGCTGAAAGTCCTCGATATCTTCATCCGGATAATCCAGCACTGCATGAAAATGCGCGCTGACATCCGCCAGCATCGAATAGATGCTCTCCGCTTTCCGGTGGATGGCTCCGGAAAGCTGCCCTGCCGCATTGCGGACGGCTTCTTCCGTTTCCGCGTCGATCAGGTCGATCACCGCCTCGGCAGAGCTGAGATCCATTCTGCCGTTCAGGAAAGCCCGTTTGGTAAACTCCCCCGGGCCCGCCTGCCGCGCTCCCAGTCTGAACAGGTTGTCCAGCAGGGTCCGCAGCAGCATGGGAGACCCATGGCATTGGAATTCCACCGTGTCTTCCCCTGTATAGCTTCCCGGTGCCCGGCTGATCGTACAGAGACAGAGGTCGAGGAGCTGTCCTTCCGTATCCCGGAGTTCTCCGAAAACCAGTTTCCTGTCCTTCTGCTCGCTCAGTTTGCCGCCGAAAGACGGAACGAAGAGGCTTTCTGCGTAAGAGATGCTCTGTTCCCCCGACATTCTGACAATTCCAATGGCTGCCACCTGATGACCGCTGGCAATGGCTGCAATGGTGTCTCCCATGATGCACTTCCTTCAAAAAAGCCCCCGCCGGAGGCGGGGGCTTTGTATTCGCCTTTTCTCACTCCTGTGCAGGCTTTGCCGCATTTTCATCCATTCTTTCGGATACAAAATAACTCAGCGCGAGAAGGCTGTCCGAAAAATGAACGTTTTCAACCAGGATCGGGCTGTTCGGTTCGGTCAGTTCCATGTTGGTGAAATTCCAAATCGCTTCAACCCCGTTTTCCGTCAGGACTTCCGTTACCTTGAGGGCTGCCTCTTTCGGAACGGCCAGAACGGCAATGGCAACCTCGTTTTTCTTCAGGTACTCTTCCAGTTTGTCCATGGGCAGGATCGGTACGCCCTTAAACTCCGTGCCGATCAGGTTCTCCTTGACATCGAACGCCGCTGCCAGTTCCACCCCGCAGGCCCGAAAGCTGAAGTTATCCATCAGCGCATGCCCAATGTTGCCGACGCCGATCAGGATCGCCCGAAAGCCTCTGTCCATACCGAGGATCGCAGCAATCTGTTCCCGCAGCGCTGCGACATTGTATCCGTATCCCTGCTGTCCGAATTCCCCGAAGCAGCTGAAATCCTGCCGGATCTGTGAAGGTGTCAGGCCCAGCTGCTGTCCGAGTTCAAAAGATGAAACCCTGCTGGTGCCTCCCTCCTGCAGTTCATCCAGTTTTCTCAGATACCTCGGCATACGCCGAATCACATTGTTGGAAACCTTAATCCGTTTCAATTTTTCCGTACTCCTCTGTCCGAAGTATTCAAAAATGCAGCCTTCTGACAGTTAAAATTATAACACATTCATCTTGTCTGTTCAAGAAGAAAATGCCGTCTTACCGGAGGTCTCGCTTGACCTGTGAGGCAATTCGGCGGATTTCATCCAGCGTCTCGACATGGACCATCTGCTGCCGGTAGACACCCGAGTACGCAACCCCGTGCAGATACCAGGGAAGCTGATGCCTGGCCTCAAGGCAGGCGGCGCGTTCTCCGCGCTGCACGGCCAGGTCTTCGATCTGCCGGACCGCCGCGTCCATCCGATCCTGCAGCGGCGGCAGCGCGGGCTCATCCTCCCCGCGAAGGGCGGCATTTGCACGTGCGAACAGCCACGGGTCTCCAAAGCAGCCTCTTCCGATCATCACCATGTTGCAGCCGGTGTACTGCATCATTTTTGCGGCGTCTTTCCCGCTGAAGATATCTCCGTTTGCTGTGACCGGGACAGACACGGCCTTCTTTACTTCCCGGATGATCTCGCGGTCCGCGTGTCCGGAGTACATCTGCGCCCGCGTTCTGCCGTGTACTGTCAGTGCCGAGGCCCCGGCCTGCTCGCAGATTTTGGCAAATTCCACTGCATTGGCCGAGCCGTTATCCCATCCCTTTCGAAATTTCACTGTTACAGGCACCGTGACGCATCTGCATACAGCCTCAATGATCTTCCCGGCAAGCTCTGGTGTTTTCATCAGGGCAGAACCGTCGCCGCTTTTCACAATTTTGCCGACCGGGCACCCCATGTTGATGTCCAGGATGGCGGCGCGGGAAATCTCAATGGCGATCTGGGCGGCTTCCGCCATGATATCCGGCTCGTGCCCGAAGATCTGAACGGCAGCCGGCGCTTCATCATCCGGCATATAGAGGAGCTCACGGCTTCGGCCGTCGTTGTATGCAAGGGCACGGGCACTGACCATCTCGGTCGTTGTCAGCGCGGCGCCGCAGGAGCGGCACAGGCGGCGAAATGCGAAATCCGTCACGCCGGCCATCGGCGCAAGGGCAACGACACCCGGAAGCTCGACTGTGCCGATCTTCATTCCGTCAGGTCCAGGCCAATCGGGCAATGGTCTGAGCCCATAATCTCCGGAAGGATGAAGGCCTCTTTGATTTTTTCGCGCAGCCGGTTGGAGACGATGAAATAGTCGATGCGCCAGCCGACGTTGCGCTCACGCGCGGCAGCGCGGTAGCTCCACCAGGAATAGGCGTTCTCACGTTCCGGATACAGCCATCGGAAGCTGTCGGTAAAGCCGGCCTCCAGAAGCTCCGTAAACTTGCCACGCTCTTCATAAGAGAATCCGGGGTTGCCGATGTTGGTCTTGGGGTTTTTCAGGTCGATCTCCTCATGGGCAACGTTCATGTCGCCGCAGGCAATCACCGATTTTTGGGTATCCAGTTTCAGCAGATAGTCGCGAAAGGCATCCTCCCAGGCCATGCGATAGTCGAGGCGGCGCAGGCCGTCCTGTGCATTCGGCGTATAAACGCAGACGAGAAAATGATCGTCGAACTCCAGCGTAACTGCGCGTCCTTCGGTGTCGTGCTCGGGAATGCCGAGATTGTACCGTACGGAAACCGGCTCGCGCCGTGTGAAAATCGCCGTGCCGGAATAGCCCTTCTTTTCTGCATAGCTCCAGTAGCTCTCATAACCGGGAAGCTGCAGATCGATCTGCCCTCCCTGCAGCTTGGTCTCCTGGATGCAGATGCAGTCCGCATTCAAAGGCAGTACGCTGTCGGAAAATCCCTTCTTCTCAGCAGCACGCAGGCCGTTCACATTCCACGAAATATACCTTGTCATGAAAAAACATCACTCCTTTTCAAAGCTGCGCTGCCAATTCTTCCAGGCTGCGGGGCGTATAGTCCATATAGGGCAGCATGGCGCCTATATTTGCCATACGGCAGACGTCGTCCCTCACATACAGTTTTTTCAGCAGACGTTTTGCGTGCTCTGTCACATTCCATTCAAAGGACGCATGCAGATGGCCGTACAGATGCGTCCATCCAAAGTAGTGATCGTGAAAGCCCAGAATCGGGTAATGGCAGAGAACAACCTGCCTGCCGCTGTCGTTGATCTCGCGATACTCTGCGACATCCTCAAACATGTTTCTCAGCGCCGCAGCTGTGTCTGCATTGTCATGGTTTCCGATAATCAGGGCTTTCCTGCCGTTCAGGCGGCTCAGATGCCTGGCCCAGCTGTCAGAATCGCCGGTGCAGAAATCACCGAGGATCCATGTCAGATCATCGGGGCCAACCACACGGTTCCAGTGCTCAGCAAGCGTCTCGTTCATCTCATTCACGCTGTCGAAGGGGCGGTTGTCATAGGCAATGATATCCGCATCGTCAAAATGCATGTCCGCAATATACCGAATCATGTTCCTTCCGTCTCCTTACAGCCCGGCGGCAAGCAGCCTTTTGGTGTATTCCTCTTTGGGATGATCGTAAACTTCGTCTACGGTTCCCTGCTCAACAATTCTTCCCTGCTTCATGACAAGCACGCGGTCGCAGAGCTGGTAAACAACATTCAGGTCGTGCGAGATAAAAAGATAGCTCAGATCCAGCTGGTCCCTGAGCTGCTTCAGCAGCTTCAGGATCTGTGCCTGGATGGTAACATCGAGCGCGCTGACCGGTTCGTCGGCAATCAGGAACCGGGGGCGCCGTATCAGTGCCGAGGCGATGCTGACCCGCTGGCGCTGACCGCCGGACAGTTCATCCGGTTTTGCCCCCCAGCACTCGCGGGGAAGCTCGACGCGTTCCAGCATCTCGTGTACACGGCGCTTCCGTTCGCCGGCGTCATATTTCCCGTAGATTCGAAGAGGTTCTTCCACAGACCATTCCGCCGTATAGGCCGGGTTCAGAGAGCTGTAGGGATCCTGAAAAATGATCTGCGGCCGCTTGGTGTGATGGATAATCTCACCGCTCTCCGGTTTCAAAAGTCCGAGAATCATTCTCGTGAGGGTAGTTTTGCCCGTGCCGCTTTCCCCGACAAGGCCCAGGATCTCACCATGATCGACGACAAAATCCACATCGTGCAGGACCTCATGATAATGCCGCCCGCCGGTGAAGAAGCCGCCTTCCCTGTAACCGCCGCTGACATGGCGGACTTCCAGAATCAATTCGCCGCTGTCTGTCATAAGAATCTCCTTTCGCGGCTCGGGATCGCATCAATCAGGTGCCGGGTATACGGATGCTGCGGGTGGAAAAACACCTGATCTGTCTCACCGAGGCAACCCGGCTGCAGAGCTTTCGAACGACTTTCAGGTTATGGGAAATAAAAAGCATGGAGATCGCATACTCTTCATTCAGCTTTCTGAGCAGCTCCAGGATCTGTGCCTGGATGGTGACATCGAGCGCAGTGGTCGGCTCGTCCAGCAGAAGCAGGCTCGGCTCGATGACGATGGCGGCCGCGATCATCACACGCTGCAGCATACCGCCGGACAGCTCGTGCGGGTAGCTGCGGTAAACCTTCTCCGGATTCTGCAGCTCTACATCCGCCAGGGCTTTGAGCGCTTTTCCCCGTCTTTCAGACTCATTCAGATCCGTATGAATGCGGAGGACTTCTGCGACCTGTTCTCCGACCCTCATCAGTGGGTCCATGGCGCTCATCGGCTCCTGAAATACAACGCCGATTTCCCGGCCGTGCAGCTTTCGCAGTTCGCTGCGCTGCGCATGCAGAAGGTCCCGTCCG
>ONGJ01000071.1 GCA_900317375.1 uncultured Eubacteriales bacterium | reverse complement strand
ATCACGTATCTGCGCAACAATGCCAGCCGCATCCGGGGCATGATCATCACCCACGGCCATGAGGACCATATCGGCGCGGTTCCCTATGTCCTGCAGGAGCTGGACGTGCCCATCTATACCACACCGCTCACGGCGGCGCTGATCGAGCTGAAGCTGGAGGAGTACGACCTCCTCTACAACACCCAGATCTTTACCAAGAAGGCCGGCTCCGTTTTCCGGGTCGGCGCTTTTACCGTCGAGTTTATCCACGTCAACCACAGCATCCCGGATGCCGTCGCCCTGGCAATCCGGACCCCGGTGGGCACCATCGTGCATACCGGCGACTTCAAGATCGACGTCACGCCCATCTCGGGCGGCATGATCGACCTTGTACGCCTCGGCGAGCTTGGCAACGAGGGCGTCCTTGCCCTGCTCAGCGACTCCACCAATGTCGAGACGCCCGGCCATTCGGATTCCGAGCGCAAGGTGGGCGTGAGCTTTGACAAGCTGTTTCAGGGCTGTGACAAGCGCATTATCATCACGACATTTGCCTCCAATGTCCACCGCCTGCAGCAGATCATCAACGTTGCGGCGAAATACCGCCGCAAGGTCGCCGTCACCGGGCGCAGCATGGAGAACGTTCTGGGCTATATGGACGTGCCCGAGAACGTGCTCGTGGACCTGGACCAGATGAAGACGCTGCCGAAGAGCAGCTCGGTCATCATCTCCACCGGCAGCCAGGGCGAGGCCATGTCCGCCCTCTATCGCATGGCCTTTTCCGAGCACAAGCAGATCCATATTGACGCCGGCGACCGGGTCATCATCTCCGCCTCGGCGATTCCCGGCAACGAGAATACCATCAGCCGCGTCATTGACGAGCTCTTCCACAAGGGGGCCGAGGTCATCTATGACCGGCATACCGACCTGCATGTCTCCGGCCACGCCTGCCAGGAGGAGCAGAAAATGATGCTGGCGCTGGTCAGACCGAAATACTTTATTCCGGTCCACGGCGAATACCGCATGCTGGTCAAGCATGCCGAGCTCGGCAAGATGATGGGGGTCGCACCGAAAAATGTCATCATCGCCGAGAATGGCCAGGTCATCGAGTTTACCAAGAAGGGCATCCTCAGCGAGAGCAGCGTGACGGCGGGCGCCGTTCTGGTGGACGGTAGCGTCGGCATGGGCGAGGTCGGCAGCGTTGTCATGCATGACCGGCACCGTCTGGCGGAAGACGGCATGATCGTCGTGGTGATCCCGGTGTCCTCCTATGACCGCAAGCTGCTGGCGGATCCCGAGATCATCACCCGCGGCTTCATCTATGTCAAGGAGTCGGAAGACCTGATGGGCGAGCTGCTCAGCATCGTCGTGAAAACTATGGAAAGCTGCTCCGAGCAGAACCTCATCGACTGGAACACCGTGAAGAACAAGGTGAAGAGCAATCTTTCGAGCTACCTTTACAAGACCACCCAGCGCAGTCCGATGATCCTCCCGATGATCACCGAAATCTGAAGAATACTCAAATTCCCGTCTGCGCAGGCAGGCGGGAATCCGTAAAAAGGAGAGAAAAGCGTATGAGACCATCCGTTGACCAGTGGCTGGCCGAGGCCAAGGCGGCACCCGGGGCCGAAAACTGCGGCATGTACCTGACCCACTGCGGCACCGTCCGGCAGAGCGCCAGGGCTAAAGTCCGGCTCGGCGAGGCGGAAGCGCGCAGCGTCATCGGCATGCGCTTTTCCTATGACGCCGAAAAGGTGGCGGCTGCCGTCAGGGAAACCGAAGCCCTGGAGGGCATCTTCCATGTGCGCGTCTGGTTCAATGAGGGCGAGCTTAAGCTTGGCGACGACATCATGCTGGTGCTCATCGGCGGCGATATCCGCCCGCATGTGGTGGACGCGCTGCAGTTTCTCGTCGGCAGAATCAAGAGCGAGTGCGTGCGCGAGGAAGAGATTTTCGCATAAAAAAAGGGAAGACCCCGGTCGCTTGACCGGGATCAGTACACCTTGCCGTCCGCCGAGACGATCGTCAGAATCCCGCGGCGCACGACATATTCGTTTTCGAACTCATCCATATAGCAGACATACAGATGGTTCGGCTCCAGATCGACCCACCGCTGCGGTGTGCCGACCCGGGGAAGACCGCGGCGTATTGCCTCGGCTCTCAGCTCTTCTTCGGCCATCCTGTCCTCACCTCGCAATGCAGCAATAGCTGTAACAACTTGTATTCTGTATTTTACTCTGCTGTAACAAATAGTGCAAGACCTTTTTTCAGAAAAGAGGGCAAAAAACGTGAATATCCAGATCTTCGGCAAATCCAAATGCTTTGACACCAAAAAGGCAGAACGCTATTTCAAGGAGCGGCGCATCAAATACCAGTTTATCGACATCATGAAATACGGCATCAGCAGGGGAGAGCTGCGCAGCGTCTGCCAGGCCGTCGGCATGGACAGCGTCGTGAACCCGGAGGACCAGGACTACCCGCTGTATCAGTATCTCGCCTCCGACGACGCCCGCTTCGAAAAGCTGCTCGAGATTCCCGAGATGCTCCGTACGCCCATCGTCCGCAACGGCAAAAAGGCCACCGTCGGCTACTGCCCCGACGTCTGGAAGGACTGGGACTGAAAGACAGAAAGAAAAGCATTGACACTTGCCCCGAAACTTGTTAAGATAGGGCAATCTCAATTGGATATCGTTTATCCGAAGCAAGATACGACCGCTGCCGCAGGCAGCTGAGGCCACACGGACAGCCGGGTCGGACGCCGAATGCCGCTGTGATGCGGCGGCAGCGTAAGCTGCCTTATTGATTGAGTTAAAAGCTCAAGTTTTATAAGTTGGTAACTATAAACCGGTGCTGTAAAGCGCAAAACTTGTGAAATGGTCAATAAGAGCAGGTCAATCTGTGCGACAGATAAACAGATAGCTCGAAATTCCATCATCCCGGGCGTGTCCGATTCGTCGGGCCTGCCTGCCCAAGTGACTGCGTGCATTCAGCATGTCAGTCTTTTTTGTTTTTTACGGAGGAAGCGCGCATGAGAAAGATCATTGAGCTGAAAAACGTATCCAAGTCCTTCGACGGGCAGAAGGTGCTGGACAATGTCTCGCTGGACATCTACGACAATGAGTTTCTGACCCTGCTCGGACCGTCCGGCTGCGGCAAGACCACCACCCTGCGCATCATCGCGGGGTTCGAGACCCCGGACGCGGGCTCGCTCTTCTTCCTGGGCGAGGACATCGCCTCGCTCCCGCCGCACCGGCGCAGCGTGAACACGGTGTTCCAGCGCTACGCCCTCTTCCCGCACCTGAACGTGTTTGAGAACATCGCCTTCCCCCTGCGCGTGAAGAAGCTGCCGCAGGATGAGATCCGCGAAAAGGTCTCCGAGATGCTGCGCCTTGTTGCCCTGACGGGCTTCGAGCGCCGCAGCGTGTCCTCCCTCTCCGGCGGGCAGCAGCAGCGCGTGGCCATCGCCCGGGCCCTGGTCTCCCGCCCGAAGGTCCTCCTTCTGGACGAGCCGCTGGCCGCCCTCGATCTGAAGCTGCGCAAGGACATGCAGCAGGAGCTCAAGGCCATCCAGAAGGCCACCGGCGTTACCTTCGTCTTCGTCACCCACGACCAGGAGGAGGCCCTCTCCATGAGCGACACGGTCGTCGTCATGTCGGAGGGGAAGATCCAGCAGATCGGCACGCCCATCGACATCTACAACGAGCCGCGCAACGCCTTCGTGGCGGACTTCATCGGCGAGAGCAACATCCTCTCCGGCGTCATGCTGCGCGACCGCCTCGTGCGCTTTTCCGGGCGGGACTTCGACTGCGTCGACTTCGGCTTCGACCCGAACGAGCCCGTGGACGTCGTCGTGCGCCCCGAGGACGTGGACATCGTCCCGGCGGAGAGCGGCCAGCTCCGCGGCACCGTCACCAGCGTGACCTTCCTCGGCGTGTATTATGAGATCATCGTGGACATCGACGGCTTCAAGTGGATGATCCAGACCACCGACTTCGTGGATGTGGACGAGCACATCGGGCTGAAGATCGACCCGGACGCCATCCATATCATGGACAAGTCCGAATATTCCGGCATGTTCGGCGACTACTCCTCCTTCTCCGAGGAGTATGACGAGCTCTCCCAGGCGGAAAGCGGGGCCGAGGCATGAAGGAACGGGACGGACTGCGCCTGGCCCGGCGCCTGGCCCTGGCCCCCTACGGCCTGTGGTCGCTGCTCTTCATCGTCGTGCCCCTGGGCTTCGTCGCCTACTACGCCTTCACCGACAACGACTTCGCCTTCACCACCGCGAACATCGCCCGCTTCTTCACCGCGACGAGCGAGTCGGACGGCGTCGTCACCCACACCTACCTGCTCATCTTCTGGCGCTCGCTGAAGCTGGCGGTGATCTCCACCCTCCTCTGCCTCCTGATGGGCTATCCCATCGCCTTCATCCTCTCCCGCGCCTCGGCCCGCACCCAGAAGATCCTCATCACCCTGATCATGATCCCCATGTGGATGAACTTCCTGATCCGCACCTACGCCTGGATGACCATCCTGCAGGACACCGGCATCCTGAACTCCCTCCTGCGCGCCCTGCACCTGCGCCCCGTGCACATCATCGGCACCGAGACCGCCGTCATCATCGGCATGGTGTATGATTATTTCCCCTATATGATCCTGCCCATCTACTCCGTCATGGCCAAGATGGACCTCAAGCTCGAGGAGGCCGCCCGGGACCTGGGCTGCGACAGCTTCGGCGTGCTCCGGCGCGTCATCTTCCCCCTGTCCCTCCCGGGGGTCATCTCCGGCATCACCATGGTCCTGATCCCCTCCATCTCCACCTTCTACATCTCCCAGAAGCTCGGCAACGGCAAGTTCTACCTGATCGGCGACGCGATCGAGGGCCAGTACGTGGCCAACAACCTCCACTTCGCCGCCGCCATTGCCTTCATCCTGATGGTGATCCTGCTGATCGGCATGGCGCTCATGCAGCGCTACGCCAACAGCCGGGCCGCCGCGTGAAAGGAGGACGCCCGCGATGAAACCCGCCGCCAAAGTCTACACGGCCCTGATCATGCTCTTCCTCTTCGCCCCCATCGCCATCCTCCTCGTCTTCTCCTTCAACTCCGCCAAGAGCCTCTCCGTCATGCAGGGCTTCTCCCTCTACTGGTACCGCGAGCTCTTCCGTGACGCCGAGACCCTCTCCACCGTGCGCAATACCCTGATCCTCGCCCTCGCCGCCTCCGCCGTGTCCACCGTCATGGGCACCGCCGCCGCCGTGGGCATCTTCCGCCTGCGCTCCCGGGCCCTGCGCGCCGCCTGCGATACCGTCACGAACATCCCCATGATCAACCCCGACATCATCACCGGCATCTCCCTCATGCTCATGTTCGTCTTCGTCGGCCGGCTCTTCGGCGCCGCCACCAGCCTGAACTTCTGGACCATGCTCATCGCGCACATCACCTTCTGCCTGCCCTACGTCATCCTCCAGGTCCTCCCCAAGCTCCAGCAGATGGATTCCTCCCTCCCCGAGGCCGCGATGGACCTGGGCTGCACCCCCTTCCGCGCCTTCCTCAAGGTCGAGATCCCCGAGATCATGCCCGGCATCGTCACCGGCGCCATCATGGCCTTCACCCTGAGCCTTGACGACTTCGTCATCTCCTACTTCACCGCCGGCAACGGCTTCCAGACCCTGCCCATCCGCATCTACAACATGACGAAGAAGACCGTCACCCCCAAGATGTACGCCCTCTCGACCATCATCTTCTTCACCATCCTCGCCCTGCTCATCATGACCAACCTCATCGATACCGGCCCCGGGGTCGAACGCCGCTCCCGCCGCACCGACGATGGCGCCGCCGCCCCCGCGCCCGAAGCCCCCTCCGGACAGCGCTCCCGGGGACACATCGCCGCCCTCATCGGCGCGGTCCTGGCCGTCTTCATCATCGGCATTATCATCGTCGGCCGGCCCAAGAAACCGGTCCTGAACGTCTACAACTGGGGCGAATACATCTCCGACGGCTCGGAAGACTCCTTCGACGCCATCCAGGGCTTCGAGGACTGGTACCTCGAGAATTACGGACACGAGGTCGAGCTCAACTACACCACCTTCGCCAGCAACGAGGACATGTACGCCAAGATCTCCTCCGGCGCCGTCAGCTACGATGTCATCGTCCCCTCCGACTACATGGTCGCCCGCATGCGCTCCGAGGGCCTGCTCCTCCCGCTGGATTATGAGAACATCCCCAACGCCGCCAACATCGGCGAAAGCTTCCGCGGCCTCTACTACGACCCGGACGACGCCTACTCCGTGCCCTACACCTTCAACTTCACCGGCATCATCTATGATGCCAATCAGGTGGATGAGGCCGATACCGGCGACTGGGAACTGCTGTGGAACCCGAAATACCGCGGCCGGCTCCTCCAGTTCAACAACTCCCGCGACGCCTTCGGCACCGCCCAGTTCCGCCTCGGCCTGGATGTGAACTCCGAAGATCCCGCCTCCTGGCGCGCCGCCCTCGACGCCCTGAAACAGCAGCAGCCCCTCATCAAAAGCTACGTCATGGACGAGGTCTACAACATGATGGAATCCGGCGAGGCCGCCGCCTGCGTCTACTACGCCGGGGATTACTTCATCATGGCCGATGCCCAGGCCCCGGGGGTCGATCTCCGCTTCTACGCCCCCGAGCCCACCAACTACTTCGTCGACGCCTTCTGCATCCCGACCTGCTGCCAGAACAAGGAACTCGCCGAGGCCTTCATCAACTACATGCTCGAATACGAGCCCGCCGTCGCCAACGCCGAGTACATCTGCTACGGCTGCCCGAACCGCCTCGTCTACGAGGACGAAACCTACGCCGACGACATGGGCGAAGACGCGATGGCCATCCTCTACCCGGGCCTCGACGCCTTCCACGAGCGCTACGAACAGACCGCCTTCCGCAACCTCCCCCCCGATGTGTTGAATATGATCAACTCCCTCTGGGAAGAACTCAAAATCAACTGACCAGAGCAGCAAAAAAGACGGCAGCCGCTACAACACGACTGCCGTTTTTCTTTCCCTGCAAAAAGCAGAGAATCTGAGCTGTGATTCTTTATACCTGCACTTTGCTCTCCATATACTCGTCATATGTTCCCATCCGGTCGATGATCCCGTCCTCCGTAATCTCAATGATCCGGTTTGCCACGGTCTGGGTCAGCTGGTGGTCGTGACACGCAAAGAGAATGTTGTACCGAAACACCTCGAGCCCGTTGTTCAGCGCCGCGATGCTCTCCAGGTCCAGATGGTTCGTCGGCTGATCCAGCATCAGGAAATTTGCCCCCGACAGCATCATCCGGCTCAGCATGCAGCGTACCTTCTCTCCGCCGGAGAGGACCTTCGCCGGCTTGTAGACATCGTCACCCGAGAACAGCATCCGCCCCAGGAAGGTGCGCAGATAGCTTTCCCGCTTGTCCTCCGAAAACTGCCGCATCCACTCGATCAGGTCTCCGTCAAAGCTGTCGAAAAAGTCGTTGTGATCCTTGGGGAAGTAGGCCCACTCGATGCTCGCACCCCATTTGACTGTCCCCTCGTCCGGCTCTTCCAGCCCGGCCAGAATCTGAAACAGCATCGTTACGGCCCGCTCATTTCTGCCGAGGATCGCGATCCGGTCATCCTTCCCGACCGTAAAGCTCACCTTGTTCAGCAGGCGTACGCCGTCTACGGTCTTGCTCACATCGGTGACGAACAGCCGATCCTTACCCGGCTCCCGGTTGGCCTTGAACCCGACCCAGGGGTAACGCCGTCCCGAGGCGGGCAGTTCCTCCACCGTGATCTTCTCCAACAGCTTCCGGCGCGATGTCGCCTGCCGTGACTTGCTGCGGTTGGCTGAGAAGCGGGCGATGAAGGTCTGCAGCTCCTGAATCTTCTGCTCGGCCCGCTTGTTCTGGTCCCGGATCAGCTTCTGAATCAGCTGGCTGCTCTCGTACCAAAAGTCATAGTTGCCAACGTACATCTTGATCTTACCGTAGTCGATGTCTACGATATGCGTGCATACGTTGTTGAGGAACCAGCGGTCGTGGCTTACCACCAGGACCGTTCCCTCATAGTCCATCAGAAAGTCCTCCAGCCAGCGCACGCTCCGAAGGTCAAGGTTGTTCGTCGGCTCGTCCAGCAGCACCACGTCCGGATGCCCGAACAGTGCCTGCGCAAGCAGTACCTTGACCTTCAGCCGCGGGTCGAGGTCCTTCATCAGCGTCTGATGCAGGCTCACGTCCACGCCAAGGCCCTGCAGGATGCGCGAGGCTTCGCTCTCCGCTTCCCAGCCTCCGAGCTCGGCATACTCCTCCTCCAGCTCGGCGGCACGGATACCGTCCTCATCACTGAAGTCCTCTTTCATATAGATGGCTTCCTTCTCCCGGCCGCAGTCATATAGACGCTGATTGCCCATGATGACGGTGTCCAGCACAGGATATTCATCGTACAGACTCTGGTTCTGCTTCAGGACCGACATCCTTCGCTTCGGGTCCAGCACCACCGAGCCGCTTGTAGGCTCCAGCTCGCCGGCCAGAATCTTGATGAAAGTGGATTTCCCGGCGCCGTTGGCACCGATGATGCCGTAACAGTTGCCGGCCGTAAACTGCAGATCCACCCGGCTGAAAAGTACGGACGGGCCAAACTGCATGGAAAGATCATTGACAGTGAGCATAAAAACCTCCTCAGAAGAAAGAATACCGGGGCATCAGCAGGCTGACACCCCGGAAGATGCTGTCAGGTCACGGTGCACTCCTGGAACAGCAGCGGCAGCGCATTGTACAGGTCCGTCAGCCAGACCTTCCACTCATGCTCGCCTTCCACATCCACGCGCCAGGCGTTGACGCCGTCCTTCAGGCGCGGCTCGTACTGCAGAAAGTGATCGTAACCGATTTCCGTGTAGTACTGCTGCACGTCCCCATAGGTTCCGGCACCGGTAAACAGAGCCTGAATCGGGAGATCGCTGAAGGGCTCCATCTGAATCAGATCCACCGTGTTCCAGGGCTGGCCGTTGCCGGAGAGGGCCATATAGCCTCCGAAGAGGTCAAAGTCCTTGCGCATGCCGCCCTCATAGGTGAACAGCGCACCGTTCGAGAGACCGCCAAGGGCAAAGTGGCTGCGTGCCTCCTGCAGGCTCTCTTCGCTCCCGTCTTTGGCATAGGTGCTGTAGTTCTCCGCAATAAACGGCAGAATGTCATACCGTAATTCATCTGTCAACTGCGGAATGGCGGAGAGCAGGCCCTGGCAATACACGGTTTCCAGCTGCGGACAGACGATGATGCAGGGCTCGCAGTCGCCCTTCTCAATCATGTTGTCTACGATTTTCTTGCCGTTCATGACCATCTCGCCGTAGGTATAATCGCAGTTGAGCCAGCTGTCCTGATCACCGCCCGCCCCGGGCACCAGTACGAGGACATTATAGGGCTTCGCTTCGTCATAGCCGTAGGGCAGATAGACCAGCATGGCCTTGTCCAGTTCAGGATCGCCGTAACCCATATAGTTTTTGACCTTGTAAGAATGCCGGACCAGTTCGCCCTGCTCTTTTGCGTCGATGTAATACTGCTCCGGCAGGAAGCCGGTACAGAAGACAGGCTTTTTGCCGCAGCTTGTGCAGACACCGTCCTTGTAGGTATGCACATGTATACCGTCTTTTGTCAGCTCTTCAGGAGCCGCTGATTCCTCGGGCGAAGTTACTACGGAAGCTCCATCGGGCGCTGCATCCGCTGCGACGACAGGTTCGGGCACCTCTGTAACCGACACCTGTTCGGGCGTACTGTCTTCCGGCTGAACGACGATTTCCGCTGTCGGCTCGGGCGTGACGGCAGGGGTCTCGAAGCTTTCCACCGGCATGTTGGTGACAACCGGAATGATGCCGCTGCGGGCAGCCTTCCGAATGCCAAAATAGATTCCTGCGCCGATCAGGACAAAGAGGATCAGACATAAAAGCCATAGGGGAAATTTGCGTTTCATAAATCCCTCACTTGTGATAAAGATTCTGGGCCTGATAACGAGGCTCAAAGGTCAGGTTGACACCGATTTTCTTAAACAGCTCTGCATCCGTATGCGAGAGGATAACACTGGAATGTGCCTCGCAGCCGCGGAGAGAACTCAACTCTTCAATGGCCGTGCCCGCGATCGGGTTCGTGACCGCACAGATGGCCAGCGTGATCAACAGCTCGTCGGTATGCATGCGCGGGTTGCGGTTGCCGAGATGCTCGACCTTCAGATGCTGAATCTGTTCGATGATGCTGGGCGTGATGAGCAGCAGCTTTTTGTCAATTCCCGCCAGTGCCTTCAGCGCATTCATCAGGCAGGCCGAGGCGGCGCCGAGCAGGGAAGTGGTCTTGCCGGTAATGATGCGGCCGTCCGGCAGCTCGATGGCAACGGCGGGACCGCCGGTCTCCTCCGCCCGGCTCAGGGCTGCGGCAACAACGGGCCGGTCCTGAGGTCCCGTGCCCATCGAGTTCATGATGAGTTCGATCTTTCTCTGGTCGGCACCGTCGGACAGACCCTGACGGACGCTGCAGGCGGCGGCGTACCAGCGGCGGATGATCTCCTGCCGGGACGCCTCGCAGCAGGCCTCGTCATCTGTGATGCAGTAGCCGGCCATGTTGACGCCCATATCCGTCGGGCTCTTGTAGGGACTCTCCCCGTAGATCCGGCGGAAGATAGCCTCAAGAACGGGAAAGATTTCAACATCGCGGTTATAGTTGACGGTGGTCTCACCGTAGGCCTCGAGATGGAAGGGGTCGATCATGTTGACGTCGTCCAGGTCAGCCGTGGCTGCCTCGTAGGCGAGGTTGACCGGATGCTTCAGAGGGAGGTTCCAGATCGGGAAGGTCTCAAATTTGGCATAGCCTGCCACAACGCCGCGCTTATGCTCGTGATACAGCTGGCTGAGGCAGGTGGCCATCTTGCCGCTCCCGGGGCCGGGTGCGGTCACGACCACCAGACTGCGGGAGGTCTCAATATAGTCATTGCGGCCGAAGCCATCGTCTGAGACGATCAGGGCGATGTTGGAAGGATAGTCCGGAATGATGTAATGCTTGAAGACCCGGACGCCGAGCATTTCAAGACGCTGGATGAACTTCTGCGCGGCGCTCTGCTCGCCATAGTGGGTGATGACCACGCTGCCGATGTACAGACCGATGCCGCGGAAGGCGTCGATCAGGCGCAGAGTATCTTCGTCATAGGTGATGCCCAGATCGCCGCGGCGCTTGGCGCGCTCGATATCATCCGCTGAGAGAACGATGACAATCTCCGCCTCGTCCTTCATCTCAAGCAGCATCTTGACTTTGCTGTCCGGTTCAAAACCGGGCAGAACACGCGAAGCATGATAATCGTCAAAGAGTTTCCCGCCGAACTCCAGATACAGCTTTCCGCCGAACTTGGAAATCCGGTCGCGGATGTTCTGAGACTGCAGTTTTACATACTGACTGTTGTCAAATCCGATTCTGTTCATGGTTGTCCTCCGCAGCACAGACAGATTATACCATTACAAACTGGCAGTATAACACAAAGTGCCTTTGCGGACAAGACGCAAAATAAGGCTTTTTTTGTTCACAAATCTGTGGTATACTTTAAAATTGAGTTTATGTGCGGCCGAGGCCGCAAAAGGTTGATACCCCGGAGGTTGAGATGGGACTTTTTTCCAAGCTGTTCGGCAGCTATTCCGACAGAGAATTGAAAAGAATCATGCCGATTGCCAAGGCGGTCGAGGACAGGGAAGCGCAGTATGCCGCCCTGACCGATGAACAGCTGCGCGGCAAAACTGACGAGCTGAAGCAGCGCCTTGCAAACGGTGAAACACTGGACGATATTCTCCCCGATGCCTTTGCGGCGGCAAGGGAGGCGGCCTGGCGCGTCCTGGGGATGAAGCCCTTCCCGGT
>ONGJ01000069.1 GCA_900317375.1 uncultured Eubacteriales bacterium | reverse complement strand
CGCCCTGCCGGACGCTCAGCTTTCTATACCCTTTTTACTACCTACGCCAATTCACAACTCCTTGCATTTTGGGGCTTGACTTTTAATAGTTAGTCTTTCAAGGTTTGATATCCATTGTCTTTTTGCGTGATTTTCGCGGGATGATCATGAGACAGATACTGTCAGGTGCCGGCGGCACGGCGCAGGTGCCGGCGGTAGGCTCTGCGGACCTTTTCGGGGCCGAGGATGCGGATGCCGGGGGCGAACTCGAAGACCCAGGAGAAGAAGGTCGGGCTGACCGAGACCTCGACGTCGATGCGGAAGTGCTCGGGGTCCGGGTAGACGGGCCGGACACGGATGCCGAAATGGTCGATGACCGTGTTCATCATGTCGTTGTCACAGAGGAGGCTGACGGTCTCGTGGTCGGTTTCGAACATGCAGAAGGCCTTTTCGGTGAAGCGGCCGACGCTGAAGCCCTTCGGGCGCCGCGCGGCGGGGATGTCCAGGATCTCGGGGACGTCATAAATGCGGTCGACGCGGAAGACGGCGATTTTGCCGTGCTTGTCGGACCAGCCGACGACGTAATAGTTGTCGCCGTTCCAGGTCAGGGTGTAGGGGCTGAGGACATAGGGTTTGCCGCCGTTTTTGAGCTTCCGGCGCTTGTCGGCGCCGTAGTGGTAATAGCGGAAGCTGACCCGGCGGCCGCGGTTGATGGCGGCGTTCAGGGCGTCGGTGATGTCATAGATCTTTTCGTTGCGCGCCTTGATGCGGTCGGGGAGGGTGGTGTTGCGCCGCAGGTTTTCCGCCTCGGTGACGGGCGCCAGCGAGACGAGCTTGGCGGTCAGGTCGCGGCTCTTCTGCTCGGTGATGAACCTGCCGGACTCGACCGCGTCGATGAGGAGCTTCAGCTCGGCGGGCTCGAAGAGGCGGGAGCGGTAATAATAGCGGTTCTGGGTGGACTTGATGACCGCGATGTCGTGGCCGGCCTGCCGCAGGGCGGCGATATCGCTCTGCACGGTGATGCGGAAGGCCGGGATCTCCCAACGGGCCATCAGCTCTTTCTCCAGCTGCACGATGCTGATGGGATGCTGCTCGTCGGTTTCGTTCTGCAGGATCTGCAGGGTCCGCAGCAGGCGGACTCTTCCTTCCTTATCGGCCAAGTTACGATGACTCCTTTCAGAAAAGTATAAAATTCCCCATAATATGGTCATTATACTACAGCATCCACGGAATGACAAGAGGCAGGCCAGTATTTTGGTGGGTTTTACTGTTCATGTTCTTCTACACCTGAGGGGGATTTTTTGAAAAAAGCCGGAAAATGCAAAAAACCCCGTCCGAAGACGGGGTCAGAGGCGTCCGGCTTTTGGCCTGCCGCAGCGGCGCGTGGGGCAGCTCAGGCCCGGCTGAGTTTGTCCTTCAGGGCGGCGAGGCTGTCCGGGTCCATGCCGTGCTTCAGCAGATAGGCCTCGGTCGCGGCGGCGAGGTCGACGCTCTCGAGATCATCGGTCCCGGCGATGATCGGCAGCATCAGCATGATATTCTTGCTGATGACCATGTCATATTTCTCGGTGCCGGGCTCGAGCCCGTAATAGTTCTCATAGGAGAGCATGTAATCGGCAATGATCTCGTCCGCCGTGGCCCCCATCAGCGCTTCCAGGACCATGCTGGCAAATCCGCAGCGGTCTTTGCCCTCCGTGCAGTGGACCAGATAGGGCGGCTCCTGTTCGGCCAGGAAGGTCAGGCCGCGGACGATGCCCTGCGCGAAGTCCTCTGTCTCGAAGGAGATCGGCAGCGCAAGGGGGATGACCCGGCCGTCTTCATAAAGGCGCCGGTAATAATCCGAGCAGAAGTCGTCTGCCGCAAAGCAGCTTTGAAGGTCCGCGTCCGCGTCCGCCAGATTCATGACGGCATTAATGCGCGTCAGTTCTGCCAGCTCGTTTGCAAAGGCCGCGCGGCCGAAGCGGTTGTCGGCGGGAGAGGCCGAGCGATACAGCCTTCCCTCGGGGATGCTGCCCATCACAACGGGACGGAAATTGGCAAAGACCCTGTCAAGGGGGTAATCGGAGCGGCTGTTTGAATAGACAAGGTTGTTGACCTCCTGCAGCGCGAGGGCGCCGTCATCCTCCTTCAGGGTGATGACGACGGTGTCGCCGATTTCGGCATCGGTCTCTTCGGCAAAGTTGCCGTAGTTGATGCAGACGGCAATGTGCTCCTCATTCGGGTAAGCCCGCAGGAGACCTTCTCCCTTCTCAACATAATAGCCGTTGAGATAAGGTACGTCGTCGTTGTAATTCTCGGCTGTGACGGTCACGACATCGCCGAGAGTATAGCCCTCGGCTTCAAAAGCCTCAATGGTAATGTCCAGAACCGCATTGCCGTACTTTTCGATCTCGATGATGGTCCCGGTGACCTCCGGAACAGGCTCTTCCGCCGCTTCCGCAGATGCCGCAGGGACGGCGCCTGCCGGCAGAAGCAGGCAGAGTGCGAGGGCGAGGGCTTTTTTCAGCTTGTTCATATCTTTTCTCCTTTCCTGAGCAGCCGGGCTTTATCTTTACAGGATGCGGTGCTCCGGGAGCCTGCCGGTCAGCAGGCGGCTGATTTCGTTCTCGTTCAGGGCGCTGCCGATGACGATGATGGCGCCCCGGGTTTCGGGCACGGGCTCGATGTGCGTCGCCTGCGCGGTGGCGTTCATCTGGTACCAGGCTTCTCCGTCCCGGTAAAAGCCCTTGACCCGCAGGACCCGGCCGTAGAGGGGATCGGAGAAGAGCCGGGCGGTTTTCTCAAGCAGAGCGCTGCCCTCCAGGGGGAGGTCCAGGAAGGACAGGGACTGGAAGGCCGTCTCGGCGCCGGCGATGGTCTTGACATAATCCGGGGTATGGTAGCCGCAGCTCATCAGGGCGGCAAAATCGGCGGGCGTCAGGGCATCCCAGTTTTTGATCAGCAGCTCGCTCTCCGCGGTCTGCCGGGCGCCGATGGCCTGCTGGGCGAAATGCATATGACGGACGGTGCGCTCGATGTCCTCCGGGGCGGCCGTCTGCACTTTGCTGAGGAGGACGCGGCCGGCGCAGGCGGTCTGCGAGGCGAGGAAGAAGTCCTCCTCGGGCGAGAAGTCCCCGTCGGTTTTGGCATCCACGACGGCGATGACGCTGCCGAGCTCATACTGGCGGTCGAGGGGTGCCTCCTGCAGGGTGTCGAAGAACTCGTCCATGTCAAAGACGCCGGAGGGCTCGATGACGACCCGGTCATAGCCGCACATGGCCATGGCGATCAGGCGGGTACGGAAGCGGCGGCGGTGGCAGTCGGGGCCGCAGCCGCCGGCAAGGGTCTCGAGCTCGCAGTTTTCGCCCCGGAGGCCGTTGAGCAGCGGGAGATCCACGTTCATGGCGCCGTGGTCGTAGACCAGGATGCCGAGCTTCTGCCCCTGAGACAGGAGAAAGCGCGCATAGCGCAGGAGAAAGGTGGTTTTGCCGGCGCCGAGGAAGCCGGTTATGAGATCGATTTTCACGGGCATGGTCCATACCTCCCGCCCGGCACACAGGCCGGACTGCGAAAATTATAGCAGGAAGCGGACACGGGTGCAAACATATTTTCATCTCAGGGGAAGCCGGGCAGGCCGAAAGCGGGGGATAAAAACAGAAAAGCAGCGGGGCCCGGCGGAAGATGCACCGGGTCCCGCTGATTTTGCAGGGAGGACTCATTATTAAACCGGATTTCCGGGGATGTGCAGGTATAAATATCTTGATTATCACCGGAAAATGCAGTATTATTGCAGTTGGTGGTGATAATATGATAAATACCACGGCGATGCTGCTCCAACAATACAGCTCTTATGCGAATCCCGCCGCGAAGATCGGAAGACTGGTCAAAGACGGAGATCTGATCCCGATCATCAAGGGACTGTATGAGACAGACCGCTCGGTACCGGGCTACTGTCTGGCCGGGATCCTTTACGGTCCGTCCTATCTGTCTTTTGAATTTGCACTGGCATGGCATGATCTGATTCCCGAAGCGGTATACGCATTTACGTCCGCGACCTGCGGCAAGAAGAAAAAGAAGCAATACGAGACGCCGTTCGGCATGTTCACATTCCGGGACGTACCTGTCGCCGCTTTTCCATACGGGACCGAACTTCATGAAGAGAATGGCTACGGTTTTGTGATTGCATCGGCAGAAAAGGCCGTGTGTGACAAATTGTATACCTGTTCACCGTGTTCCAACAGGACAGAGCTCAAAGCACTTCTGTTTGATGATCTGCGAATCGATGAAACAGCTTTTCGCAAAGCGGACCTGAATGAAATGGCTGAGCTCGCAGGGCTCTATCACACGACAAACCACCGCCTGCTGATATCTATGATCAGGGAGATGAAGCGACATGGATCACATCGTTGAACAGATGCTCTCTCAGCACAGGTCCGGCACGCTGGGCGAAATCAAACAGATTCTTCTCAGCCGATTTGAGAGCATTGATTATTCTCAGGCGAAAGACGATGTGCTGCCGTTCATCCAAAACCCGGCATCACTGGATATGTGGAGCAAGGACTTCTTTCAATCCATCACGAACAACCTGACTTCTGAATCCGGAACAGGCTGAGCAGGGGATAAAAACGGAAAAACAGCGGGGCCCGGCGGCAGATGCGCCGGGTCCCGCTGATTGTGCAGGGGGGATGCTTTATGCGGCATTTCTTTCCTCGGCCAGGAACTTCTGGATCACGGGCTCGTAGGCTTCCGGCGCGGCGCCGACAATGCTGGCCAGAACGCACCCGTCACTGTCGATCATCAGGGTGGTGGGGAAGGGCAGCTGTCTTCCGAGCTGCTTTTCATAGCCCTCGGGGAACATCAGGTTCAGATACTCCGCGTCGTTCTCTGCGAGCAGGGCTTTGCCCTGATCAATGGCGCCCTTATCCGCGCTGTCATACAGCATGCCGACCAGCGCGCAGTTCTGCTCCGGCAGGCGGCGGGCGAGTTCGCCCAGGTCCCGCAGCTCGGCCTTGCAGGGCCCGCACCAGGTGGCCCAGATGTTCAGCATGGTGATGGTGTTCTGCTTGAAGAGGTCCTCGCTGCTGACAGGGTTTCCGTCCAGGTCCCGGGTCTCAAAGGAAATCTTCAGGTCCTTGAACGGATCCGAGGTATCAGGGGCGAAAAGCTCGGCCCTGGTCAGGGCGTCCTTCAGGGCATCGTGAACGCGCGGGAAATCCTCTGCAAAGGGAGATTTCCAGGCGTCGATCTTCTCTTTGCAATCCTCGCGGGAATCGTACAGATCGAACACAAAGCCGTCGGCCTCGCCGAGGGGGATGCGCTCCGGATGCAGGCCTTTGTCCAGCAGGGTCTGTTCATAGAAATCCGCGAGCTCGCGGGTGGCGGAAGCAGTCACGGTAAATATCTCGGCGTCCGCGCCGCGATACTGATCAGAAAGACGCCGCACATCTTCTTCCGTGGCCTTGGGGTCATACAGGGCGTTCTCCCAGGCGGCGTATTCCTCTTCGGTCATGGCCAGGTAGTTGAAGCCGGTAATGAAGATGTCGACACCGTAGTTGTATACTGTACAGGGATAGAATTCCACAATGCCGACGGAATATTTCACCGCATCGGGCACCGTGATGCGGTAGCCGCCCGGTTCGGTGTCAAAGATCGGTTTCTCCTCGGCAAAGGCCGCGGCGGTGAGCAAAGAGAGCATCAGCACCGCGAGCAGAAGGGCGAGGGATTTTTTCATTATTCCGATTCCTCCTGTCTGTCGCTGGCGGCGGAATCCCCGGTCTTTTCCGGCAGCAGCGCGAGCAGGTCTTCCGGAAGGAAGAGATACTGCTTCCCGCAGAACTGGCAGCTGACCTCGGTTTCCTTCTCCTCGGAGGCGAGCTCGCGCAGGCTCTCTTCCCCGATGCTGCGGAGGGCGTCGGCGACGCGCTCACGGCTGCAGGGACAGCGCCACGAGACCTCTTCGCGCGCGAGGATCTCGGGCTGAAAGCCGCGGAGCACCTGTTTGACGACCTCTTCCGGGCCGTCCTCGTGCAGGATGGTGGTCAGCTGGTCCATCATGAAGAGGTTGTCCTCGATCTTGCGGATCAGCTCCTCCGGCGCGCCGGGCAGCAGCTGCACCAGAAAGCCGCCGGCCGCCAGGATGTGCCGGTCTGTGCCCACCAGCACGCCGAGACCGCAGGCGGAGGGGATCTGCTCGCTCTCCACCAGGTAGGCCGTCAGGTCCTCCGCGACCTCGCCGGACACCAGCTCGACGCTGCCGATATACGGCTCGCGCAGGCCCAGGTCCCGGCTGACCGTCAGGGTGCCGTCCCTGCCGACCAGGCCGCCGACGTCCAGCTTGCCGTCCGCGCGGGTCGGAAGGTCCGCCTGCGGCTCGTCCGCGTAGCCGCGCACGTTCCCCGCACTGTCGGACACCGCGACGACGCTGCCGATGGGGCCGCCGCCGCTGAGGCGCAGGGTCAGCGTGTCCTTATCGCCCTTCAGGGCGTTGCCCAGCAGCGAGGCGCCCAGCATAAGCCTGCCCAGCGCGGCGCTGGCCGTGGGGCTGAGGCTGTGGATTTTCCGCGCCTGCTCCACCATATCCGGGGCGGTGATCACCGCCAGCTTGATCTGTTCCTCTTCCGCAATGACACGCAGGATCTGTCCCATGTTTCTCCTCCTGTCCGGCATGTGCCGGCTCTGTTTTCTTGCCTGTATTTCTTGCCTATATCATAGCCGGAACAGGCCCTCGCGTCAACAGGATTCCGTCAGCGACGTTATTCTGTCAGCGGCCGACTATGGCTTTCTGCCATGGCAGATGAAGGCATTGCGGGATTTCTGCAGCGGTCGGAGAATCGGAGGAACAGCGTAAGCCCGAACGATTCTCCGGGCACCGCAAGGCGGAAGGGTAAGTGATACCTCGCACTGACAGATCACCGCCGCGCAGGCTCCTCACAAGCTCCATATCGTCTCGCTTTCGGCAAGTATGCCGAAAGCTCGCTCATTACGCTGCTCGTCGCTTCCGATGGAAACCCACTTCGCTGGGCTTTCCATCGGGAAAGAGGCAACCCATAATTCTTAGCGGCCGCAGTACTGGCGATAGGGGCAGAGACTGTCTCTTGCCGCGCACGGAACCAGCTTCGTGGGAGCATAGCGACGCGCGGGAAGCGTGCGACGAACCAAGCATCGGATCGTCTGAAAAAAACCGCCACACTGGGTGGCGGAAATGAATAAACAGATCTATTGCTGCTCCGCAGTTCTGCGCAGTTCAATATCGCAGAAATCACGCAGCTGCATAAATCATCTTTCTCTCCTGCTTCACGGCTTCCCGGAACTGCAGCTGGCTGGGGCGCTCTGTCGGCTCTTCCATCGAATCAAGCGTTACAAGGTCGATGGATGTTTCCAAGGCTTCTTCCAGGTCGCTGTACAGGCCTCCAAGTTTGAGCAGACTGTCAATTCCGGTACCGGAGAGATCTACAAGCAGATCGATGTCGCTTTCTGCGGTTGCCTCTCCCCTGGCATAAGAGCCGAAAAGAAAAACAGCAGGAAGACCATATTTCTTCGCAACCGGTGAAACACGGCGAGTAATCTCTTCAATTGAATAGGGGAGCATATTTCCACCGCCTTTCAAACCGGTTCCATGCTGCTTCCGACGAGTATTCAAACCCTTTTCAGTATAACGCAGTCCATTTTCTCAGTCAAGAGCGGACTCACGATCCTTCCGGCTGAAAGTCGAAGCCGAGTTCGTCCCACGCGCGGTGCAGCCAGGGGGCCTCGTTGTTGTCGGTGCGGGCCACGTATCCGGCCGTCCAGTCGCCGTCAGCAGGCTGCAGGTATTCCGCAAAGCCGTAGTGCTCGGGCTCGAGCCCGTTCTTGCCGACGATCCAGTAGTGGACGATGCCCTCTTCATCGGTGTAGCGGTAGATGTAGGGCTCGGTCTCCGAGACCCGGTCGGTGATGTCCGTGTGCTCGCCGTTGACGATGAAGATCATGCGGCCGTCCTCAAAGCGGACCGGCTGCGTCATGTCCTCGGTGTGGACATAGACCGTGTTCTCGATGCCGCCGTCGGTGCGCTCCGAGCGGATCTCCATGTTTCCGCCCCAGCCGAACAGCACCTTCCCCGCGGACCAGCCGGCGATCCCGAGGGACAGCAGCAGGGCCGCCGCCAGCGCGAAGGTGATGAACCGCTTCCGGTTCAGGTGAACGACCTTCTCCGGGGCGGCCGGTGCAGCCGCCGAAAGGGGCCGGTATGCTTCCGCGACAAAGCGCTCGTCGATATCGCCGAATGCCTTCCATAACAGTTCCTGATTCATGCCGAAAAGCCCTCCTTCTTCAAGGTGTTTCTGAGTTTCTCCCGCAGGCGGAAAAGACGCACCGAGATGCGGTTGGCGCTGCTGTTCGTCTGTGCGGCGAGATCCGAGACTGGGTCCCCGTACCAGTAGCGCCGGACGAAGAGAAGGCGGTCCTCGCGGGGGAGGGCGGCAAGAAAGCGGTTGATCGCCGCGGTGAGCTCCTTCGCCTCCAGCTCGGTCTCCACGCTCATGGACGAAGGGATGCAGTCCTCCATTTCCTCCAGGACCAGGTCCAGGCTGCCGTTTCGCTTTTCGGCTCTGCTGCTGCGGTACCGGTCCAGGGCCAGATTGCGGGCGATTTTGCAGACAAAGCTCACCAGAGGGTTCGGCCGCTGAGGCGGGATGCTGTTCCACACCCGCAGGTACGTATCGTTTACACACTCCTCCGCATCCAGCCGGTCAGGCAGAATGTTGGCCGCCGTTTTCTTTACGGCGGCGCCGTACTGCCGGTCCAGTTCGGCAACAGCCTGCTCCGATCGCGCGAAAAACAGGCTGATGATTTCGCTGTCTTCCATCGTGTCACTTCCTTTCCGTCTCACCCCTTAACACGGAAACCGGGACGGAATCTTACACCTGAAGAAAAATTTTCTTTTTCCCTCAGGGGTCGCAGAGGAAGGCGGCAAAGCCCAGGTCAAACTCGCGGATTCTGTTTCCGTAGATTTCGCCCGGGCGGCCAGCGGCGCTTCCGTCCAGCACCGCCTGCGCGCCGTCATGGAGCTTTTCGATCAGGTCGGGGAAGACGGGGAAGGACGCGTGCGAAGGCCAGATCTCGTCGAACTGTCCGTCCCAGGCCCGCAGGTGCTCCAGACTGCGGATATAATCCGGCATGTTCCGGAAACGGCCGAACATGAAGATGCGCCCGTCCTGGATCGGGTCCCCGCTGATGAGGACGCGGTTCTTCCTGTCCAGCAGGGCGATGCTGCCCGGCGTGTGCCCGGGCAGATGGATGACCTCGAGCGGCCTGCCGCCCGGGTCCAGCACATCGCCCTCGCGGATGGGGAGAATTGTGCCCTTCCGGTCACCGCGGCGGTAGTTGGGCTCTTCGTCGGGGTGCATATAAAAGGCGTCGAACTTTCCGTTGCCCGCCACGTGGTCGCCGTCGGCATGGGTGTTTACCAGCATGACGGGCAGCGTGGTCAGCGACTCGGCAATCTCGCGCGCGTTGTCGATGTTCCTGCCGGAGTCGACCAGCAGCGCCCGATCAGTCCCTGTCAGCAGGAAAAAGCGCACCCCGCTGTCCTCGATCCGCCAGGAGTTTTCATTGATCCTTATGATTTCTGTGTCCATAGGTTTCCGGTCCTTTCTGCCGTGCCGTGTTTCCCGTATCATCCGTTTTGTCAGGTCTGCAAAAGCTGCCATGCCCGGCGAAAGATAATCTATCACAAGGACAGGGAAATCTCAACCGCATTACGGCAGCATCCCCGTCGAAAGCATCTTGATGCTTCAGACAGGGGATGTTATAATATGTGCAGAATTTCGGACAGGAAAGACGGGAGAGAGACTATGACAAAAACGGCGATGATTACCATCTGCGGGCGGCCGAATGTCGGCAAATCGACCCTGACCAACGCCCTGGTGGGCGAAAAGGTGGCCATTGTATCGGCCAAACCCCAGACGACGCGCAACCGCATCACGGCCCTGGTGGAGCGCGGCGAGACCCAGTTCGTGCTGCTGGACACCCCGGGCTTTCACCGGCCGCGCACCAAGCTCGGCGACTACATGGTCAATGTGGTGAAGGAGAGCGTCGCGGACGTGGACGGCGTACTGCTGCTGGTCGAGCCGATCCCCTCCGTGGGCGCGCAGGAGGAGGCCCTCATCAGCCGCATCGAGGAGCAGAAGCTTCCCGCCCTGCTGGTCATCAACAAGATCGACACGGTGGAGAAGGAGGAGCTGCTGAAGGTGATCGCCGCGTATGCCGCGCGGCATGACTTCCGGGCCATCGTGCCCATCTCCGCACGAAACGGCGAGGGCCTGGACGAGCTGCTGGACGAGATGGAGAGCTTTGCCGAGGAGGGGCCGCATCTCTTCCCGGACGACATGATCACCGACCAGCCCGAGCGCCAGATCTGTGCCGAGCTGATCCGCGAAAAGCTGCTGCGCTGCCTGGAGAAGGAGATCCCCCACGGCACCGCGGTCGAGATCACGCGCTTTTCCGAGCGCGACAACGGCATCATCGACATCGAGGCGACCATTTTCTGCGAGAAGGAGAGCCACAAGGGCATCATCATCGGCAAAAAGGGCAGCATGCTGAAAAAGGTCGGCGAGCTGGCCCGCGCGGATATGGAGCAGTTCCTGGGCGCCAAGGTCAACCTCCAGACCTGGGTCAAGGTGAAGGAGAGCTGGCGCGACTCGCTGGCCCAGCTGCGCAACTTCGGCTACACCGACTGAGGCGATGTTCCGTACCGAGAACGCCCTGATCCTGCGCGAGGTGCGCTTCCGCGAGTCGGACCGCATCCTGACGGCCCTGACGGCGGACGCGGGCAAGCTGACCCTGGCAGCGCACGGGGCATTGAGCAAGAAGAGCAAGATCGCCGCGGCGACCCAGCTGCTGACCTATTCCGAGCTGACGCTGTTTGAGAAGAACGGGCGCTTCGCGGTGCGCGAGGGCATCACGAAGGAGGGCTTTGCCGGCCTGCGGCAGGATCTGAAGCGCTTTGCGCTGGGCTGCTATTTTGCCGAGTGCCTCGAGCAGTATGCCGCCGAGGAACAGCCCGAGCCCGAGCTCATGCAGCTCGGCCTGAACTGCCTGTATGCCCTCAGCGAGGGCCTGCGGGACAGCGCGACCGTCAAGGCCGCCTTCGAGCTGCGCCTGATGAGCATCGAGGGCTATGCCCCGGGGGAGGAGTTCTGCCCCGTGTGCGGGCGGGCGGATATCCAGGACCCGGTGTTCAGCCCGGCCGAGGGGCAGGTCGTCTGCCGCGCCTGCCGCAAGAGCGGCGGCGGGCTGCCGCTGAGCGAGGCGGCGCTCTCCGCGCTGCGCCATGTGGTCCATGCGCCGGCCCGGCGGATGCTGGCCTTCCGTCTGCCGAAGGAGGATGCGGAGATGCTGTCCGCGGCGGCCGAGGCCTGGCTGCTGCGCTGCTCGGAGCGCCAGTTCCCCACCCTTGCGTATTATAAGAATCTGTGAGGAAGCTATGGAAAAATCCTTTGTTACCCTCGAGCTGCCGGCGGTGCTGAACCTGCTGGCGGCCGAGGCCGAATCCGCGCCCGGCAGGGAAGAGGCCCTGCGCCTGCAGCCCTCGGTGCACCCGGAGGAGGTCCGACGCCGCCTGCAGGAGACCACCGACGCCGCCCGGCTGATGAGCCTGCGGGGCAGCCCCTCGTTTTCCTCGATCCGGGATATCCGCCCGGCGCTGGAGCGCGCCTGCCTGGGCGGCAGCCTGAATACGCGCGAGCTGCTGGACATAGCGGCGCTGGCGCGCTGCGCCCGCCTGTGCAAGGCCTGGCTGGCCGACGGGAAAGAGGAGACGAGCAGCATCGACAGCCTCTTCCACGCGCTGCGGGCGAACAAATTCCTGGAAGAGCGGATCCTCACGGCCATCCCGGCCGAGGACGAGATCGCCGACAGCGCCTCGTCGGACCTCGCGGACATCCGGCGCAAGATGCGCGCGGCCTCGGCCCGGGCAAGGGACGCGCTGAACAAGATCCTGTCCTCGCCGACCTACGCCAAGGCCCTGCAGGAGCCGATCATCACCATGCGCGCCGACCGCTATGTGCTGCCGGTGCGCGCCGACCACAAGAACGCGGTGCCCGGGCTGGTGCACGACATCTCGGCCTCGGGGATGACGCTGTTCATCGAGCCGATGGCCGCCGTCAAGGCCAACAACGAGCTGCGCGAGCTGGCCGCCCGCGAGAAGCTCGAGATCGAGCGGATCCTGGCCGAGCTTTCGGCCGCCTGCGCCGACCACGCGGACGATTTTTCGCAGGACTATGTGCTGCTGGTGCGGCTGGACCTGATTTTTGCCAAGGCAAAGCTCTCGTCCCGGATGGACGCGGCCCCGGCCGAGCCCGCCGAAAAGGGCATCGTGCTGCGCCGGGCGCGGCATCCGCTGCTGGACCCGAAAAAGGCCGTGCCCATCGACCTGAGCCTGGGCGAGGACTTTGACACCCTGGTCATCACGGGGCCCAACACCGGCGGCAAGACCGTCGCCCTCAAGACCATCGGCCTGCTCGCGGCCATGAACCAGTGTGGCCTGCACATCCCCGTCTCGGACGGCAGCGCGCTGCCGGTGTTCACGCATATCCTGGCCGACATCGGGGACGAGCAGAGCATCGAGCAGAGCCTCTCCACCTTCTCGGCCCACATGACCAACATCGTCGGCATCCTCGACGCCTGCGAGCCGGGCTCCCTCGTGCTCTTTGACGAGCTGGGCGCCGGCACCGACCCGACCGAGGGCGCCGCCCTCGCCATCGCCATCATCGAATACGCCCGAAAGCGCGGAGCCATGATCGCGGCGACGACCCACTATGCCGAGCTCAAGGTCTATGCCACCAACGAGAAGGGGGTCCAGAACGCTTCGTGCGAGTTCGACGTCGAGACCCTCCGCCCGACCTACCGCCTGCTGGTGGGCATCCCGGGCAAGTCCAACGCCTTTGCCATCTCGCGGCGCCTGGGGCTGAAGGAAGAGGTCATCGAGGATGCCTCGCAGCGCATCGGCACCGAGACCCAAAGCTTCGAGGCGACCATCGAGAAGCTGGAACAGACCCGCCACGCCCTCGAGCGCGACCGCACCGAGGCCGCCCGGCTGCTGCGCAAGGCCGAGGAAGAGGAGAAGAAGGCCTCGCAGCTGCGGGCCGAGCTCTCCGTCCGGCTGGAGAAGTCCGAGCTCAAGGCCAAGCGCGAGGCCCAGCGCATCCTGGAGGAGGCCCGCGAGACCGCCGAGGAGGTCTACAGCGAGCTGGACGAGATGCGCAGCCGCCTCAACGAAGAGCAGGAGGCCGACGCCGTCAACCGCGCCCGCAGTGAGTTGCGCCGCCGCCTGAACGAGAAGGAGGCAGCCCTGCGCGAGGCCGAGAGCCTGCCCCAGGCCGGGGAAGAGAAAAAGTCCTCGCGCGCCCTGCGCCCCGGCGATACGGTGAAGATCCGCTCAATGGGCGTCAAGGCCGAGGTGCTCTCCATCGAGAAGGACGGCACGGTGTCCCTCCGGGCCGGCATCATGACGGTCAGCGCGAAGGAGGACGACCTGCTGCTGCTGGAGAACGAGAGCGTGAAGAAAAAGGAGGCGCCCGTCTCGTCCGGCGGCACGCGCCTCATGCACGTCCCGACCGAGATCGACCTGCGCGGGATGGAGTCCATCGAGGCGGTCCTCGCGGCCGAGCGCTATCTGGACAGCGCCGTCATGGCGAAGCTCAAGACCGTCACCATCATCCACGGGAAGGGGACCGGCGCCCTGCGCGACGCCGTCCGCCAGATGCTGAAGAAGAACAAACTGGTCAAAAGCTACCGCCAGGGCCTGTACGGCGAGGGCGAAGCGGGCGTAACCGTGGTCGAACTGAAATAAATTCCCGGCGGCAGACGCGGCGAAAATGGGCAAAACAACGAAAGCATGAAAATCTGTTGACGTCAGGCCTGAAATTTGATAAAGTGGCAGATGGCAAATTTGGATGGTTTGTTTATGTTTTATACTGATTCGAGATAAGGAGTGTCAGTTATGATCAGCAAAGAAGTCGTTATCAATAACCAGGTCGGTCTCCACGCAAGACCCGCAACGTTCTTCATTCAGAAGGCCAACGAGTTCAAGAGCAGCATCTGGGTTGAAAAGGAAGAGAGAAGAGTCAACGCCAAGAGCCTTCTGGGGGTTCTGTCCCTCGGGATTGTCAAGGGCACATCCGTCAAGCTGATTGCCGACGGTGCTGACGAGGAAGAGGCCATTGAGACCCTTTCCGATCTGATCGCCTCTGACTTTACGGAATAAGACTCTGCTGTCGGTGATATAACAGGACAGAACTGCCGTTGCCTGTGCGCAAGGGCAGTTCTGCTTTTTGAGGCATCTGCATGGATACGATCAAAATGCTTCTCGAAAAGGCCAACCGGCTGCCGCTGCTGCCGGGGGTCTATATCATGCTGGACGACAAGGGCGAGGTCATCTACGTCGGCAAGGCCAAAAAGCTGAAAAACCGCGTCAGCAGCTACTTTCACGGCGAGCATCTGCCCAAGGTGGCCGCCATGGTCGCCAAGGCGGCGGACTTTCAGGTCATCGTCGCCGCCAGCGAGTTTGAGGCCCTGGTGCTCGAAAACTCGCTGATCAAGCGGCACAGGCCCCACTACAACATCCTGCTCAAGGACGACAAGGGCTATCCCTTCATCCGCATGGACCGCCGCGAGGAGTATCCGCGGATGGAGATCTGCTCGCGGGCCGGGAAGGACGGGGCCGACTATTTCGGGCCCTTCGGCGGGCGCAGCCAGAGCCGCGAGATCATCGACGCCATCTCGAAGGCCCTGCTGCTGCCGGACTGCAGCCGGGTTTTCCCCCGGGACATCGGGAAGGAACGGCCCTGCCTGAACTACCATCTCGAAAAGTGCGCCGGCTGGTGCCTGCGGGATGCCGACGCCGGGGACTACCGCACGCGCATCGAGCAGGCCGCCCTGATCCTGGACGGGAAGAGCGGCGAGCTGGTCGCCGCCCTGGAGGGCGAGATGACGGCCGCCGCGGAGGAGCTGCGCTTTGAGCGCGCCGCCGAGCTGCGCGACCGCATCCGGGCCATCGAGGGCCTGCAGAACCGCCAGCGCGTCATCGCCACCGCCTTCACCGACACCGACGCCGTCGGCTTCTGCCGCGGGGCGAAGAGCTGCTTTACCGTGCTGCACTTTGTGGAGGGCGATCTCATCGGCAAGGACGTCGAGATGCTGGACGAGCCCCTCGAGAGCGACGGCGAGGCGGTCGAGGACCTGGTGCGCCAGTATTATACGGCCGCGGGCGCGGCGATCCCCAAAACGGTCCTGCTGCCCTGCGAGCTGGACGGTGCGGAGGAGCTTGAACGGCTGATCGGCGAGCTCTCGGGCCGCCGTGTGCACCTGGAGGTGCCGAAGCGGGGCGAGCGTATGCGCCTGGTCGAGAGCGCCCAGCTGAACGCGAAGGAAGAGATCGAGAGGCGGACGACCGGCGAACAGCGGCGGCTCAAGACCCTGGAATGGCTGCAGCGCGCGCTGGAGCTGGAAGAGCTGCCCCGGCGGATCGAGGCCTTTGACATCTCGAACCTCGGCAATCAGGGCATCGTGGCGGCCATGACCGTCTTTCAGGACGGCAAGCCCCTGCGGCGCGACTACCGCAAGTTCCGCATCCGGGACCTGGAACAGCAGGACGACTATGCCAGCATGCATCAGGCGGTCACCCGGCGCTTTCAGCACTATCTGGACGGGGACGAGAAGTTCGCGCCCCTGCCCGACCTGCTGCTCATAGACGGCGGCGAGATGCATACCCTGACGGCCTGCCGGGCGCTGGAGGAGCTGGGCCTGCAAGTCAGCTGCTTCGGCATGGTGAAGGACGACCGGCACCACACGCGCGCCCTGGTCACGGCGGACGGCCGCGAGATCGGCATCAGCGGCAACCAGGCGGTCTTTTCGCTGATCGGCAGCATCCAGGAGGAAACCCACCGCAGCGCCATCACCTACCAGCGAAAGCTGCGCGGCGAGGACATGGCATCACAGCTGGACGCGATCGAGGGGATCGGGCCGAAGCGCAGGAACGCGCTGCTGAAGCATTTCCGCTCGCTGAAGGCTATCAGCACCGCGGACGAGGATGCGCTTCGGGCGGTGCTTCCTGCACCGGCCGCGAAAGCGGTCCATCGCTATTTCCACGGAGAGGAGGAACAGCCGTGCGCGTCATCACCGGTTCTGCCGGGGGCAGAAAGCTGAAAAGTCCGGCCGGCGACGCCGTCCGGCCGACGGCGGACCAGGTCAAGCAGGCGGTGTTCAACATCATCCAGTTCGATCTGGAGGGCAGGCGCGTCCTCGACCTCTTCGGCGGGACGGGACAGCTGGGCATCGAGGCGCTCAGCCGCGGTGCGCGCGAGGCCGTGTTCGTGGACAGCGACCGCAGCTCTGCGGCCCTCATCCGCGAGAACCTGAAGACCTGCGGCATGAAGGCCGAGGTCGTCCAGAGCGATGCGCTGAGCTTTCTCTCCCGCGGGGGAAAATTCGACATCATTTTCATCGACCCGCCCTACGACGCGGGGCTTTACGGCCCGGTGCTGGAGCGGATAAATGCCGTTGACAACCTGACGGAAGGTGGTATAATAATCGTCGAAGCGCGCGCCTCCGAGGCCCTTCCGGCCATGAAGGCGCCATATCGCGTGCTTCGCGAAAAGAAGTACGGAAGCGTGAAGATCGGACTCTACACAAAGGACAGCCTATGAGCAGCGAGAAACGCATTGCCATCTGCCCCGGCAGCTTTGACCCGATTACCCTGGGGCATCTGAACATCATCCGCCGCAGCGCCCAGATTTTTGACGAGGTCGTGGTCTGCGTCATGCCGAACGCGGCGAAAACCACGCCCATGTTCACCATCGACGAGCGGATGGACATGGTCCGCCGGGCGGTGGTGCGCTATCCGAATGTGACGGTGGAGACATCGGACATTCTCCTGGCGGAGTTTGCCAAGCGCTATGAGCACGCGGTCCTTGTCAAGGGCCTGCGCGCCGCGTCCGACTTCGACTACGAATTTCAGATGAATCTGATCAATAAAAAGATCAATCCGGACCTGGAAACCATGTTTCTGACGGCGAGTGAAAAATACACCTTCCTTTCCTCATCCGTTGTGCGTGAGATGGCAAAATACCAGGCAGACCTGACCGGTCTTGTGCCGAACGAGCTGATCCCGGATATTGAGGAAAAAGCCAGAACGTGGAGGAAGAACTGAATGGAACAGACAGATGTGATTGAACTGCTGGACGGGCTGTACAGCATGATTGCGGAAGCCTGGGGTGTCCCGCTGGGCAATGACAAGTGCATCATCGAAAGGGAAAAGGCCCTGGATATCATCAACGAGATCAAGGCCGCCATGCCCTCCTCTCTGGCCGAGGCCAAGCGCCTTGTCGCGGCGCGGGATGAGTTTATCGGCAACGCCAAGAAGGAGGCCGAGGCCCTGCGCAAGAGCTCGGAGGAGAAAGCCAAGGCCATGGTGGAGGAGCAGGAGGTTATCCGTGTTGCCAGACGCAAGAGCGCCGAGATGATCTCGAGCGCCGAGGCGAAGAGCGCCGAGCTCCGCCGCGTCGCCGGGGACTATGTGGACGACGTGATGCGCCGGGCGGAGGAAAGCCTGCGCAGCTCGCTGGAGACGATCCAGACAGCCCACACGGCCGTGCAGACGGCCAACGGCGTGAAGAAGCCGGCCGCGGCCCCTGCGGCCGACAGCTTCGAAAAGTTCGACCGCGAACAGCGCGCCGTGGACGAGAACAACTTCATCACTCTGCAGTGATGCTGCAGGGTTCAGACCGAAAAGGCCGCCCCTCCGGGCGGCCTTTTCGGTCTTTTGCCATCCGATTTCGATCTGCTTTCTGCGGCCCAAAAAATATTGCATTTTCAGTGCAGATGCTTTATAATGTGAGGGCCTGTGGGCTTTTGCTCCGGGAGAATATCAAATCAGGACGAAGGAGAAAAAAATGAAAAAACTGTTGGCAATTCTTCTGACCCTCGCAGTCATGTGCAGCTTCGGCGTCAGCGCCCTGGCGGCAGACACGGAAACCACCACGTTTACCTGGGAAGCCGTTCAAAAGGACGCTGCCGAGGTCGACAAGGACGGTCAGTTCGCACAGATCGGCACTTTCGGCATCTGGATCCCCAGCATTTACACTGCGGCCGATCTTACCGAGGAGCGGATTGAGCAGGGCTATCTTGCCAATCTCGTGACGAAGGACCTGTCTTCCGCGGTCATGGCCTTTACGGATACTGCCGACGGATGGAGCAATCTCGATGACCTGGCCAAGCAGTACAACGAGGCAGGCATGGAGGCTGAGGTCGTCAATGTGAACGGCCTTCCCGCACTTCTGTTTACCAATGCGGAATCCGACACCATCAATGTCTCGTTCCTCGAGAGCGACGACACAACCGTGACCTTCAGCTTCTATCCGTACTCGGATGAGAATGTTGCGGCACTCAGCTATCTGATGATTTCCTCGATTCAGCGCTGCCTGTTCTGGGAGACGGTGAAGGACGCCGCCGCGCAGGTTGACAAGGACGGCAAGCTGGTCAAGATCGCCGATACCGGTCTCGCCATGTGGGTTCCCAGCGTTATGGTTGAAGGCGAGCTGACGGAAGAAGACGTGAATAACGGCAGCATCTGCTATCTGGCACCCGTGGATGACTCCGCTTCGGTGAACATCTTCACCTGGGGCGAGGACATGGATCTGGTCGGTCTGGTGAAGTACTATGCCGGCAACGGCGTAGAGGACGCGGAGATCGTTGTCATCAACGGCATCAAGGCTGTCATGGCCGGTGACGAGGAAAATGACTGCATCGTCATTGATTATCCGATGGAAGACGGCTCGGTGCTGGAGTTCTCCTTCTGCCCGGCATCTGACGAAGATTTTGCACAGGTTGCCCTGCTGATGGCCTCTTCCATCCAGGAAGCCAAGTAAAGAAAAGTTTTAAACAATACCAGGACAAGCGGGTATCGACGTTCGATGCGTACATGGGTCTGTTTGATAAAAAGTTCTGCGACTTCTGCGGGAAGAAGATCGGCCTGCTGGGAAACAAGAAGCTGGAAGACGGCAACATGTGCCGGGAATGTGCATCCAAACTTTCGCCGTGGTTCAGTGACAGACGGCACAGCACGAAAGCGGATATTCAGGATCAGCTCGACTACCGGGAGGAAAACAGGGAGGCGGTTGCGGCCTTCAACCCCACCCGCACAATCGGCGATTACTATAAGCTTCTGGTCGATGAAGAACAGAAAAAGTTTTTGGTGACCAATTCCTATGAATGGGAAAAGGCCAATCCGGATGTGCTGGACTTTTCCCAGGCACGGGGCTGCGAGCTGAACATTGAAGAGACCCGGTTTGAGAAAAAGCGTCAGAACTCGGACGGCAGCTATGTCAGCTACAATCCGCCGCGGTTCAACTATTCCTACAACTTCCATGTGAAGATCCTGGTGGATCATCCGTTTTTTGATGATATCGAGTACAGCCTTTCCAACGGACCGGTCGATAACGGAGAGCAGCCGGCTTCTCCGAATACGACCTGGAGAACGAGCCGCAACGAATTCAAGATTTTCAAGACCAAGGACTATTACGATTTTCTGGAGATGGGCAACGAGATCAAAGCGCTGGTTGACGGCATGGTCAGCGGCGGCGGAGAGGACCAGCCGGCCGCGTCTGTCCTTATGGCGGTCACCTGTCCCAAGTGCGGCGCGTCCACCATCCCGGACGCCTTCGGCTGCTGCGAATACTGCGGCGGCGCGATATACGGTTAAGGAAGAGCGTGAAAGCATGAGAAAGCAAATCGCATTTATCCTCGCTTTGCTGCTGGT
>ONGJ01000004.1 GCA_900317375.1 uncultured Eubacteriales bacterium | reverse complement strand
GCCAGGGATTTCAGCACGCCGCGCCGGGCGTCGGTGGTGGCGAAGATGTGTTTGTCGGCATCTGAGCCGTATTTCTTCTCGAGAAGCTCGCGGAAGATGCGGAAGGCGATGGCGGGTTCCAGCGTGGTGCCGGATTTTGAGACGACGTTGACGTCAAAGTCGCGTCCGCCGAGACGCTCGAGCGTATCGCAGAGGGCATCCGCGGACAGGCCGTTGCCGACGAAGAAGATCTCAGGGTCTCCTCTGCCGAGGACGGGGCGCAGAAGCTCGATGGCGCCGCGGGCACCGAGATAGGAGCCGCCGATTCCGATGACGACCAGGGCTTTGGAACGCGAGCGGATAAGGTCTGCTGCCGCAAGGATGCGGTCCAGCTCGGTATCCCTGATGGTCTGGGGGAGATGCAGCCAGCCGGTAAAGTCAGCGCCGAGCCCGCTGCCGGAAGACAGCACCTCGTGGGCGCGTGCAACGGCGGCAAAGTCGGGACCGGCCTGGGTGAAGAATCGTTTGGCGCCGGACAAATCAACCTGAATCATAGAAAGAGCCCTCCTTGTTTCAATCGTAGCGCTCCTATTATATCCCAAATCGGGCGGAAAGCAACAGAAAATTCGAAAGGCAAAAGGTTTACAGAATTTTGAATAATCGGATGAAATGTGATGAATATTCGATTGCAAACAATCTTCCAGGTGTTGACAGCAGGCGGGTTTTCAACTTTTTGAACAGAGTTTTCGACAGCATGAAAATGCATACGGCGGCGCAGAAGGTTTACATAACCGGGGGTCGTATGGGAAAAGAGAAAGGACGTGCAGAAGTTCGGAAAGGCGGATCTGACTCTGAACCGGAACCCGAAATCATCCCGGCTGTCCAAAATGCTTGACGGGAAGGAGCGGGAATAGTAGAATAGCGGCACGGGGACCGGGACCGGGATCCGGAGAGAAAGGAGTCCGCGATGAAACGGCATTTCAAATGGGACAGAACCTATATCAACTGGGGCATGACGGCTTTCTGCGTGGTGGCCCTGTCTCTCCTCTTTTACTTTGCCGTCAGGAACATCTCGGTGTTCGGGGATTTCTTCCGCAAGCTGGTGACGATCCTGGCGCCGTTTATCTGGGGCCTGGTCATCTGCTATCTGCTCTCTCCCCTGATGCGCTTTCTGGAAGAGCGCGTGTTTCTGCCGCTGGGAAAGCGCCTGTACCGGAAAAACAAAAAAGGCGGTGCGGGGAAATTTGCCCGGGTGATGTCCATCCTCTTCAGCGAGATCGTTCTGCTGCTCCTCATTGCCGCTCTGGTTTATCTGATCATTCCGCAGATTCTGAGCAGCGTGCAGATGCTGGTCCAGAACAGCGGGACCTATGCCGATAATGTTTCCAAATGGCTGGACGGGCTGCTGAAAAACTATCCCGAGCTTGACAGCTATGTAGGCGGGCTTTTCGGGAACATTAACGCCAATGTCGGCAACTGGCTGGAGACCAAGCTGCTGCCGCAGCTGGGCAGCCTGATCACCTCGGTCTCGTCGGGGGTTTACGGATTTGCCAGAAGCATCTATAACCTGATCATCGGCATCATCGTCTCCGTTTACCTGCTGGCGGACAAGGAGGGCTTTCTTGCCGCGGTCAAGCGCCTGAGCTATGCCGTCTTTTCCGTGGAGACGGCAGATAAACTGCGGCAGGGGCTGAACTTTGTCGACAAGACCTTCATGGGCTTTCTGTCCGGAAAGATTCTGGACTCTCTGATCATCGGCATCATCTGCTACATTGTCTGCTCCATTCTGAAAATGCCCTACACGCTGCTGGTCAGCGTGATTATCGGCGTGACGAACATCATCCCCTTCTTCGGACCTCTGATCGGCGCCATCCCCAGCGCGCTGATCATCCTGATGGTGGATCCGTCCAAGTGCCTGATCTTTGTCATCTTCATCATCATCCTGCAGCAGATCGACGGCAACATCATCGGTCCGCGCATTCTGGGCAGCTCCACCGGCATCAACGGCTTCTGGGTCATGTTCGCCATCATTCTGGGCAGCGGCCTCTTCGGCTTCTGGGGCATGCTGCTGGGCGTCCCCGTATTCGTGGTGATCTACACCGTGATTCAGAACCTGATCATAAAAAAGCTGAAAAAAAGCGACCTTCCGTGGAAGATCGCCGATTACAAGGAGATGGACTATATCGATCCGGCCACGCTGCAGGTTGTGAAAAAGGCCAGCGTCCGGAAGGAAGAGATTGCCAGGGAGAAGGCGCTCCTCAAGAGCCGGCAGGAGCCCCCGAAAGACTGAGACTCACCGGTGCGCCAGAGACCGGCAGGCGTCCCGGAGACCGCAGCACAGCGCGTCGATGTCGCTGTCATCCGTAAACCGGCACAGCCCGATGCGCAGGGCGCCGTCGATGGTTCTTGCATCAAGCCCCATGGCACTGAGAACATGGCTCCGCCCGCCCTTCTTGCAGGCGGAGCTTTTTGACACGTAAACCTCGCGGGCTTCCAGAAAGTTCATCAGCACCTCGCTGCGCCAGCCGGGCAGGGAAAGGGACAGAATATGCGGCGCGCCGCCCCCGAGCACCTGAAGCACGGGGATGTCTGCCTGCAGGCGGCGGATGATCTCCTCCCGCTGCCGCCGCATCTTTTCGGCGTTTTCGGCAAGCTTCGGCAGGGCGGCGTCGCAGGCGGCGGCGAAGGCCGCAATCTGGGATGTGGCTTCCGTTCCGGCCCGGCGCCCCTCTTCCTGGCCGCCGCCGCAGACAAAAGGCTTCAGGCGCAGACCGCTTCGGATATAAAGCGCACCGATCCCCTTCGGGGCATGGACTTTGTGCCCGCTGATGCTGATCAGGTCGGCACCGAGGCTTTTCGGCGAGAAGGGGATTTTCAGAAAGGCCTGCACCGCGTCGGTGTGCAGCAGCGCCGGGGAACCGGCCTCACGCAGCAGGGCGGAAACGGCGGGAAGGTCCGTGACGGCGCCGGTCTCGTTGTTGACAAGCATCAGCGAGACGAGGACGGTGTCCTCGCGCAGCGCGCGGCGCACCGCGTCCGGCGGCACGGCGCCGCTGCGGTCGGGTTTCAGCTTTGTTACCTCATAGCCGCGCTCCTCCAGCAGGTCCAGGCTACGGCGGACGGCATCGTGCTCGGCTTCCGAGCTGATGATGTGGCGGCCTTTCCGCCGGCCGTACTCGGCCCCGGCAAGCAGCGCCCAGTTGTCGCTCTCCGAGCCGCAGGAGGTAAACACCAGATCATGAGGCTGACAGCCCAGCGCCCCTGCCACGGAGGCACGGGAGCTGTCCAGAAGCTTTTTGGCCTCGCGGCCGACGGTATGGGTCGAACTCGGATTGCCGAAACAGACGGTCATGGCCTGCAGTGCGGCCTCTGCGGCTTCCGGGCAGACCCGGGTGGTAGCGGAATTGTCAAGATAGTGCATGGCGTCTCCTTTTGTGCGGAGGGATAATGGATGAAGTATATTATAGCGACGCTTGGCTGTAAGGTCAACCAGTTTGAGACACAGGCGATGGAAGAACGCCTGCGCCGGGACGGGCATCGGCCGGCCGGGCCGGACGAACGGGCGGATGCCGTCATCGTCAACACCTGCGCCGTCACGGCCGAAAGCGGCAGGAAATCCCGCCAGACCATCCGGCGCCTGCGGGACGAGAACCCCGGCGCGCTGGTGGCCGTCTGCGGCTGCTATGCCCAGCTGAGCCCCGAGGAAAACGAAGAGATCGGCGCCGATGTCCTGTTCGGAACCGGCGACCGCATGGCCTTCGTGGAGGCGGTGGAACGCGCAGCCGAGCAGGGAACAGGGGAAAAACACATCGACCGGCCTTTTTCCCGCCGAAAGATGGAGCTGCTTCCTGCCGGTGCGGTTTCCGGCAGAACCAGAGCCATGCTGAAGGTGCAGGACGGCTGCCGGAACTTCTGCAGCTACTGCATCATCCCCTATGTCCGGGGAAGCCTGCGGAGCATGCCGGTAGCCGACGCGGTTTCCGAGGTCCGGAGAATCCGGGACGAGGGCTTTCGGGAGCTGGTCCTGACCGGGATCGAGGTGGCCTCCTACGGCCTGGATCTGGAGGAAAGGCCGACCCTGACCGACCTCGTGGAAGCTGCCTCGCGCGAGGCGGGGGACATGCGCCTGCGTCTCGGCTCGCTGGAGCCGACGGTCATCACGGAGGATTTCTGCCGGCGCCTCGCAGCGACGGGAAAGCTCTGCCGCCACTTTCATCTGTCTCTGCAGTCCGGCTGTGACCGGACGCTGAAGGCGATGAACCGGAAATATGACACAGCCTTCTTTTACCGGACGACCGAGCTGCTGCGCCGCTACTTCCCCGGCTGCGCCCTGACAGGAGATCTTATCGCGGGCTTTCCGGGCGAAACCGAGGAGGATCATGCCGAGACGCTCGCCTTCCTGCGGGCCTGCGCCTTCTCCGAGCTTCACGTCTTTCCCTATTCCCGCCGGCCCGGGACTCCGGCGGACAGGCTGCCCGGGCAGCTGACCCAGGCGGTCAAAAGCCGCCGGGCGCACGAGGTCAAGGCGGTCTCCAACGAGACCGGGCGGCTCTTTCGTGCGGCCTGTATCGGGCAGACCCTGGATGTTCTGTTTGAAACGGGGGACGGAAACGGCTCTCTCGGCCACAGCGATACCTATCTGCTGGTACGCGTCCCCGAACCGGGTCTGCACGGGCAGCTGCGCCCGGTCCGGATCCTGTCGGCAGAGGATGCGGTGCTGACCGGCAGACTGGTCTGAGCCCGGCCGCTGTCCGCTCTGCCGCCGCGGGCTGCCGATTTCACTTGACATCCGGCGCTGCCCGCCCTATAATACAGCTCAGCAGGAGTGCTTAAGGAATTAGGCTGAGAGGCGGTATAGACTTACCGCCAATCCTTCGGGAATACCCGGGTACCTGATCCAGATAATGCTGGCGTAGGGATTTGCTTATGGGCTTTTTGATCGAAGAATGCAGGCTCTCCTTGCAGGAGGGCTTTTTCTTTTGCCGAAAACCCGAAACCGCCTGCCGAAAAAATTTTAGGAGGAAATAGCGATGAATGCCAATGTAGCGATCCAGGTTCTGCCTTCCGTGCTGGAGGACGACGAGATTGTCCGGATTGTCGACGCCGTCATTGATTATATCAAAGGGACGGGCGTCGAGTATTATGTCGGTCCCTGTGAGACCGCGATGGAAGGGGATTACGAACAGCTGATGGAAATCGTCAGACAGTGCCAGTATATCGCCGTGGAGGCGGGCGCCCCCAGCGTCATGAGCTATGTGAAGATCACCTACAAGCCCGACGGCGAGAACCTTACCATTGAGAAGAAAACCGCCAAGCACCATCTCGACGATGCGGCCAGGAAGCTCGCAAAGTCGGCCTGAACGATGACGCGCCTGAAAAAGACGGCGGAATGGCTTACGCCGCTGGCCTTTATCGGGGCTGCGCTGCTGATCTGGCAGGCCGTCAGCATGTCCGGCATCGTACCGAATTACATGCTTCCCTCGCCGGTACAGATGGTGCAGGCGCTGATCAGGGACTTCCCTCTGCTGATGAAGCACAGCCGTGTGACGCTTCTGGAAGCCGGCCTCGGCCTTCTGATCGGCGTGACGCTGGGCTTTGCCGCAGCAGCCGTGATGGATGCCTTCCCGACGGTGAAGCGCGGTCTTTATCCGATTCTCGTGATCACGCAGACGATCCCCCCGGTTGCGATCGCGCCGCTGCTGATCCTCTGGTTCTCCTACGGCATCGCGCCGAAGGTGGTGCTGGTGGTGCTGGTCTCGTTTTTCCCGATGGCGGTAGGCCTCCTCGAGGGCTTTGAATCGGTCGATGACGACATGATCCGCCTGATGAAGTCCATGAAGGCCTCCCGCTGGCAGATTTTCCGCCATGTAAAAGTCCCCGCGGCCATGGGCCAGTTCTTTTCCGGCCTCAGAATTGCCGTCTCCTATTCGGTCGTGGGCGCCGTGATCGCCGAATGGCTCGGCGGCTTTGAAGGCCTGGGCGTCTATATGACCCGTGTCAAGAAGGCCTACAGCTATGACAAAATGTTTGCCGTGATTCTGCTGGTATCCGTGATCAGCCTGCTTCTCATGGGCCTGGTGCGGGTCCTGCAGCGCCGATGCATGCCCTGGGCGTATCTGAATGAAGAGATCAATAAATAACCTGTATGAAAACGGAGAGAAAAACATGAAAAACGCGAAAAAATGGCTTTGCCTGCTGCTTGCCGTATCCCTTGTGACCGTCTTTGCTGCCTGCGGCAGCCCGGCTGCAAAACCGGCTGCCGAAGCTTCCGAAAAAACCCCTGCCGAACCGGCGGCGGAAACGCCTGCCGACGCAGCGGAGGAGAAGGATGCCCAGGCTTCGCGGAAGGACCTGACCTTTGTGCTCGACTGGACCCCGAATACCAACCACACCGGCATCTATGTCGCCCTCGCCAAGGGCTATTATGAAGATGCCGGCCTCAACGTCAGCATCATCCAGCCGCCCGAAGACGGCGCGACGATGATGGTCGCCTCCGGCAAGGCCCAGCTGGGAATCGACTTTCAGGATTACCTCACCCCGGTCTTTGCCTCGAAGGACAAAATCCCCGTGACCGCCGTGGCCGCCCTGATCCAGCACAACACCTCCGGCATCATCTCTCTCAAGGAAGACGGCATTGAGACGCCGAAGGGCCTGGAAGGCAAAAACTATGCCACCTGGGAGCTTCCGACCGAGCAGGCCATGCTGAAGAACATCGTGGAGGCCGACGGCGGGGATTTCTCCAAGGTCAACCTGATCCCCGAGTATGTCACCGATGAGGTCAGCGCCCTGCAGCAGGATATCGATGCGATCTGGATTTACTATGCCTGGGCGGGGATCGCCACCGAACAGGCCGGTCTCGAGACCAACATGATCTATTTCAAGGATATCACGCCGGAGTTTGACTACTACAGCCCGGTGATTATCGCCAACGACAACTTCCTCGCCGAAGACCCGGATACCGCCAGAGCCTTCCTCGCCGCCACGGCAAAGGGCTATGAATTCGCCATCGAAAACCCTGAGGAGGCAGCAAAAATCCTCTGTGAGCAGGTGCCCGAACTCAATCTCGAGATGGTCACCGCCAGCCAGCTCTGGCTCCGGGATCAGTACAAGGCAGAGGTTGACCGCTGGGGCTATATCGACCCTGCCCGCTGGGATGCCTTCTATGCCTGGCTCTACCGGAACGGCCTGACGGAAGAGATCCCTGCCGGCACCGGATTCACAAACGAGTTTCTTCCCGCGTGATGGAAGACTTCGCTTCCTCCGCGCCGGATATTCTGAGAGCCGAGCACATCTGCAAGGCCTTCGCGGATAAACAGGTTCTGCGCGATGTGAACGTCCGCCTCGCTCCCGGCGAGCTTGTCTGCATCCTCGGTGTCAGCGGGGTCGGAAAAACAACGCTCTTCAACATCCTCTCCGGCCTCCTGCCTCCGGACAGCGGCGATGTTCTGCTGGCTGACGAGGACGGCAGCATGAAGAGCATCGCCGGCGAGACCGGCCACCTCAGCTATATGCTGCAGAAGGACATGCTCCTCCCGCACAAGACCATCCAGGACAACGTGGCGCTGCCCCTCCTGCTGAAGGGGATGAAGAAGGCCGACGCCCGCAGGGAGGCCCTCCGGTATTTCGATCGCTTCGGTCTTGCCGGCTGCCAGCAGAAGTACCCGGTGCAGCTCTCCGGCGGCATGCGGCAGCGCGCCGCCCTCCTGCGGACCTGGCTCTGCGGCAACCGCGTTGCCCTCCTGGACGAGCCTTTCAGCGCCCTCGACACGCTGACGCGCACCGCCGTGCAGGAATGGTATCTGCAGGTCATGGAAGAGATCCGCATGTCCACCCTGTTTATCACCCATGACGTTGACGAAGCGATCCTGCTGTCCGACCGCATCTATATCATGAAGGGTTCGCCCGCCGCCATGACGGACGAGCTGCGGATCCCGACGCCGCGTCCGCGCGACCGGGACTATATGCTGTCCGAGGAAGTCCTCGCCCTGAAAAGACAGATCCGGGAGCTGATCGGATAACAGCGCCGGAGAGAGCGGATCAAAACCGTACGGAAGAGAACGCAGGAAGCGCGGAAAATGCCCGGCTTCCTGCGCTTTCTGATTTCCGACCGAAATCATTTGACACTTCGGCGCGATTCCTATATAATCATGTGATCCGTGCGAAAGCACGAGAGTATGCAGAAAGTTCGTGATGAGCGCAATGACAGAAGACAGAGTCTATAACTTTTCCGCCGGCCCGTCGGTGCTGCCCGAGGCGGTGCTGCAGCGCGCCCGTGCCGAAATGATGAATGCCCGCGGCAGCGGCATGTCCGTCATGGAGATGAGTCACCGCAGTGCCGTGTTTTCCGAGATTTTTGCCGAGACGAAGGAAAAACTCAGGTGCGCGCTGCAGGTCCCGGAGAGCCATGAGATCCTCTTCCTGCAGGGCGGCGCAACGCTCCAGTTCGCGGCGATCCCGATGAACCTGATGGAGGGCGGGACGGCCGACTACGCCGTAACCGGCAACTTTTCGTCGAAAGCGGCGAAGGAAGCGGAAAAGTACGGCACGGTGCACATCGCCTGCGATACCTCCGACACCGGCCACAACCGCATCCCCGTGCAGAGCGAGCTTTCCCTGACCCCGGGTGCCAAATATTTTTATTACTGCGCCAACAACACCGTCTACGGCACCGAGTGGCCTTATGTGCCGGCCGCGGAGGCGCCGCTGGTCTGCGACATGTCCTCCGACATCCTCTCCCGCCCGGTGGACGTCGGGCGTTTCGGCCTCCTCTACGCCGGGGCCCAGAAGAACATGGCCCCCGCGGGCCTCACGGTCGTGATCGTCGACCGGGCTCTTGCCGGGCATGCGCTTCCCTTTACGCCCCAGGTCATGAGCTATGAGACCCTGATTCAGCACGATTCGATGCTGAATACCCCGCCGTGCTGGTGCATCTACATGCTGTCGCTGGTGCTCGACTGGCTGCAGGAGCAGGGCGGCGTGGAAGGCATGGAGCAGCTGAAAAGGGAGCGCGCCGCGCGCCTCTACGCCTGTCTGGATGAGAGCCGGCTGTTTCATGCGCATGCCCTGCCCGGCTCGCGCAGCGACATGAACGTCACCTTCCGCACCGGCGATGCCGAGCTGGACGCCGCGTTTGTCCGCTTTGCCGCGCAGCGGGGCCTCGTGAACCTGAAGGGGCACAAGATTGCCGGCGGCATGCGGGCTTCCCTCTACAATGCCATGCCGATGGAAGGCGTGGACGCGCTCATTGATACCATGAAGGAGTTTGAGAAGAACCATGTTTAAGATACAGACCATGAACAAAATCTCGCCTGCCGGCATTGCGGCGCTCGAGAAAAACGGCTGCCGGGTCGGCGAGAACCTCGACAATCCCAGCGGCCTTCTGCTGCGCAGCGCCGACCTGCACGAGGCGAGCTTCCCGGAGAGCCTGCTGGCCATCGCGCGCGCCGGGGCCGGTTACAACAACATCCCGGTCGAGCGCTGCACCGAGGAGGGCATCGTCGTCTTCAACGCCCCCGGTGCCAACGCCCAGGCGGTGAAGGAGCAGGAGATCTGCTCGCTGGTCATGGCCTCGCGCGACATCCTGGGCAGTATCGAGTGGGTCCACTCCATCTCGGGCGAGGGGGAAAACATCCCCGCGCTGGTCGAAAAGAAAAAGGCCAGCTTCACCGGGCCCGAGCTGCTGGGGAAAACCCTCGGCGTCATCGGCCTCGGCGCGGTCGGCGCGCTGGTCGCCAACGCCGGCGTGGACCTGAACATGCGCGTGCTGGGCTACGACCCCTTCCTGTCGGTGGATGCGGCCTGGCGTCTCTCGCGCAAGGTCATTCACACGGAAAACATTGAAGAGCTGTTTGAAAACTGCGATTATATCAGCCTGAACGTCCCCTTTACCGACGACACCCGCAACATGCTGAACGCCGAAGCCTTCGCCCGTATGAAGGACGGCGTGCGCATCATCAACGAGTCGCGCGCCGAGGTGGTAAACGACGAGGATATGACCGAGGCGCTGAAGAGCGGCAAGGTCGCAAAATACGTCACCGACTTCCCCAACGAGGTCATCCTCCGGGCGCCGAACGTCATTGCCATGCCGCACCTGGGTGCCTGCACCCCCGAGAGCGAGGACCGCTGTGCCGAGATGGCCGCCAATGAGCTCTATGATTATCTGCTCAACGGCAACATCCGCAATTCCGTGAATTTCCCGGATGTCTATCTGAACCGGCTGGGCGTCTGCCGCCTCTGCGTCATCCACCGGAATGTGCCGCGCATGATCACGCGCATCCTGGACTTCATCAGCGCCCGGAACATCAACGTCGAGCATATGATCAACAAGCACCGCGGGGCCTATGCCGTGACCATCGTCGACCTCGGCGATGCCATCTACGAGGAGACGGTCAACGGCATCTGCGAGATGGACGAGGTTCTCCGCGTGCGGGTGATCTGACATGACGGAAAAGCTCTATTACGAAGACAGCCATCTGTTTGACTTCAGCGCCAAGGTGCTGAAGTGTGAACAGGCGGGCGAAATCTGGAAAACCGTGCTGGACCGGACGGCCTTCTTCCCCGAGGGCGGCGGACAGCCGGGTGACTGCGGGACTCTGGGGGGCGTGCGCGTCACCGACACCCATGAGAAGAACGGAGAGATCTTTCACAGCTGCGTCGCCCCTCTCCGTGAGGGAGAGACGGTCACCGGATCCGTCGACCGCGAGGTCCGCCTTGCGCGCATGCAGAATCACAGCGGCGAGCATATCTTTTCCGGCACGGCGCACCGCCTCTTCGGCTGCAGCAATGTGGGCTTCCACATGGGCGGGGACGGGATGACCCTGGACTTTGACTGCGAGATGGACGCCGATCAGGTCCGCCGGATCGAGACCCTCTCCAACGAGGCCGTGCGCGAAAACCTGCCTGTAAAGGTCTGGTTTCCCTCAAAGGAGGAGCTGAAGGCACTGGAATACCGCAGCAAGAAGGAACTCGAAGGCGCCGTGCGCATTGTCGAGATTCCCGGGGTGGACCGCTGTGCCTGCTGTGCGCCGCATGTGTACCGGACCGGTGAAATCGGCGTGATCAAGGTCCTGAACTTCGAGCGCCACCGCGGCGGCGTCCGTCTGAACCTGGTCTGCGGCATGCAGGCCCTGGAGGACTACCGCCTGCGGCAGCAGAGCGTGGCCGAGATTTCCGCCCTCCTGAGCGCAAAGAGGGACGAGGTCTCTGCGGCGGTTTCCCGCATCCTGCAGGAGAAGGAAGCCCTGAAAGAGAAAAACGCTGCCCTCGCGATGGAGCTGATCCGCTTCAAGGCCGAACAGCAGCCGGAAACGGACGGCAGCATCTGCCTCTTTGAGACGATCCCGGATGAGATCGCCATGCGGGAGCTGACAAACCTCCTGATGGAAAAATGCGGCGGCCTCGCGGCGGTGTTCTTCCCCGGCGAGGAGGGCGCCTGGCGCTACATCATCGGCAGCCGCACCAGGGACCTCCGGAAAGAGGCCAGGGCCATCAACGCCGGGATCGGCGGACGCGGGGGCGGCAGGCCCGAGATGATCCAGGGCAGCGCCCGCGAGAGCGAGGACAGCATCCGCCGCTTTCTTCTGCAATACCGATAAAAATGACAGCGAGACCGCCGGCAGATGCCGGCGGCCTCGTTGTCTCTGCCTTTTTTATCGCTTTTTCGTCAGCGGGATACCGTCAAGGGCTTACATCGTGTATCCGCAGTTCCAGCACTCGCCGCCGCGAATCCACTCACCGCAGACCGGGCAGGTCCAGCCCTGGATGTCATTGCTTTCGATGGGCGTGCTGTCGACGAACTGGGGCGCGTCCTTTACAAAGTCATTGACAGCCTGATTAACCGTGCGGAGGACTTCCTGCGGCGTTTCCGCTTTCCCGCTGTTGAGCGCCTCCGTCAGTCTGTCCGTCCCGAACTGTTCTCTCCGCGCATCGATGGCCTCCGGAACGCCCTTGCCGGAAACGTCCGCCTTACAGAAGCCGGATATTCTCTCTCTGGCAGAGGAGCATGACCTCGCGGTTGACATAACGTTCGACATCCGGGTAGTTTTCCACCTTACAGGTTGTGATAATCAGGAGGGTCATGGAGGGCTCATGCGGCACCATTTTGCCGGTACATATTTCACTGACGCCCAAATAGATCGGTCCTTCGACGATTTTCTCCATCCTTCTGCCGATCTCCGGAAGCTCTGCATTCAGAATCGCCTCGATCCGTTCCAGCGACTCGGTGTAGGGAATTACCAGCATCAGCTTTATGACAGAGTCGAGCGGGGTCATGTTGATCACATTGCCGATCTGGCTGTTTTCGATAATCTCAATATCTCTCGAGCGACTTTCGACTTTGGTGGTTCTTACGCCGATCGAGCGGACAAATCCCTCAAAACCGTCGATCTTGATATAATCGCCTACCCGATATCCGCCCTCCAGCACATTGAAGACTCCCGCCAGAATATCCGCGATCAGAGTCTGGGCACCGAAGGTGATCGCGAGAGCGGCAACTCCCACAGAAGCAAGAACCGTACTCGTCGGAAAGCCCAGATAACTGAACGCCTGGTAGATCAGAACAAAGATGGTAAGATACTGGATCAGATTGTAGACCAGGCGGCAGATTGTCTCTCCCTTGCTGTCAAGCGCCCGGCACAGCAGACGCACCACGCCCCGGCACAGCGTCAGGAACACATAAACAGCAATAATGAGAATCCCTACGGCGCAGAGGGAGAAGAGGTTGATGCCGCGCATCCAGTCCCCCTGCAGAATATAGTGCATCAGGGAGAGGCGGTCGCCGTTTCTTCCGACGCGAATCATCAGGTACAGCAGGATAAGCAGGCAGGAAAGGCCTCGGAAAAAGGAAACGGCCCTTCCTTCCGGGTCCAGCGCTATCCACGAGGAGAGGTCGATCCCCCGGCGTCCTGCGCGGTCCGGCGCTTTTCCCGCGGCCGGTCTTCCGAAATAGGTGCTTGCCGCTTCGTCCTTCAGGGGCGTACCGATGCGGCTGTAGACCGCAAGCTCGTGCTCCGTATAGCCGTACATCAGGACTGCGTAAAGGATGACGAAAATGGAGAAAAAGACAATCGCCGCCAGGAGACCATAGCTCAGGCAGTTGCGGAACAGCACGGCAGTTTCCGTGATGCTGTAGATGACGGTGTCGCCGGACTTGACCGTGACAATATAGGACTGCGCCCCAAATATCAGGGTAAAATCCATGTATCCGTCCCTGAGGCTGTCAGAGGGCAGGCCGTATTCGGTGATCCCGTTCCCGACAAGGGCAGAATTGCTGGCATGCAGGATCGTCCCGGTTTCCGCATCGGCAAACAGGGTTGTCGAACCCTCCATCGTCAGGCTCCTGACCAACTCGAAGGTTCCGAAACTGTTCTCCCGCATGCCGATCGTATCAGGATAAAGCGCCATGACCAGCGCGCCGCATCGGTCCGAACCCTCCACAGGAAGGCAGACGCCGATCAACTGGCGTTCCAGCCCGGTTCGCGCGTCTGTTTCTGTATCCCGGATAATCGAGGGCACGCCCATCAGCAGTCTTCCGAAATCATCCCAGCAATCCCCTTTTCCGGTATTCAGCGTGAAGTCCCGATAGCCGCGGCTGCAGCAGCTCTCTCTCCCGCACTGATCGAAGGTCATGATATAATCCACCTGCAGGATGTCGCAAAACTCCTGCAGCAGGCTTTCCTCCGCGAGCGACGGATCCTGTGCGATGAGGGCGGCAATCTTTTCCGCATAGCCCAGATACCAGGCCTCCTGCTTCTCAAGGGACGCTTCCGTTTTCTCAGCTTTCAGATTGCTCAGATTCTCATACAGAGTCTGAATCGTCTCACTGCCGGCAAGCGTCTCCGAATGCAGGATGGATACCGCCTGCAGCAGGCCTGCCGCGCAGAAGACGATCAACGCCCCCACAGCGCCCAGCGCAACGCAGCGGACCCGGAGACTGACCGGGCGGTATCGGGAAGCCAGGTTTTCATCCAGGATTCTGTCCCTGACATAGGTCTGCACCGAAACGATATAGACGGTCATCGTGGAAAAAAAGAGAAGCATCAGCAGCGTCACCGGCAAGAGCTCCATCGCGGTCTCCGTCCGGTCCGATTCACGGGGCGAGGCGAAGATCATTACCCGGTTTTCTACTGTTTCCGAACTGCGATAGGTACAGTTCCACTGCTGTCCGTCAATGGTAAGCGTTTTCTTCTGATTCCGGATATCCTCCGCCGTCAGGCCCAGATCTTCGGCATAATGGGCTTCAGGGAAGCGGGACGAGTCCAAAAGGAAGGGCAGGCGGCTGTCGCCAGTACTGACGATGAGAAGCGCACCTCCAAAGGCATCTTCCATGGCAGCAACCAGTTCCTCGGAATACGAAAGGCTGTTGAAGGAATCTACGCTGTCGGCCGCTTCGCTCAGCGCGGCATAGTACCAGCCGTCCCCGATCTCATCGATGCGGACCTGATAATAACAACGCAACGATCCAAGAGGATCCGAGGTAACCAGATTCGTCAGTTCTTCCTCCGACAGACCGTCCGCCTTCCGGATCCCGACGCTGCCGCCGGGGTTACTGAGCGCCCTTTCCAACACGGCGGCATCAAAGCCGGCAAAGCCTTCCGGCACCGTGTCCGGAAAAACAGGTTCCCCGTCTTTCACGCGAAAAACCAGCCCGTCCCTGAAACAGACAGGCCCGGTATACTCACCTTCCGCGAGGTATTTTCTGAGGGCAGCGGTCATAACAGCGACGTTTTTGCTTTCGCTGCTTTCGATCGAATCAGAGACGATGCCAAGCCTTTCCAAGATCACCGGAGTCAGATTGTCCGCAGCCTTCAGTTTGCGGACAGTGCGGTTCTCTTCCCTCTCCTCGACGAGACGGATGCCGCTCCGTACCAGCAGAAAGGTGCCTGCCAGGGTCAGCAGGAGCATGAGCGCAAACGCAAGGATTGTTTTCTTCTTCAGGTTTTGCACACCGGTCACTTCCCATCCGTATCGGAAGCGTTCCGGCCGGGCAGGCCGAAACGGGAAATTCTGATATTCTGTCGAATACTCTGTCTGATGGCTCTTATTTTAATGGATTCGGACGGATGGTGTCAATCCTTTTCTTCTTATCCTCCTGCCGCCATGTACCGGCGATCCGCCCTCCTGAAATGGGGAAAGGCCCCGCCCCTCACACGCGGGGCAGGGCCTTAACAGCTGTTTTGCATCAGTTATCTGTGTTGTCTATTCCCACTTTGCGTTTATGCGTTTCGGGATGGAAAGGCATCAGCCGTAACCCTGGGTCACAACCTCCCAGCCGCTGCCATCGCCGCGGGCGAGCCACCATCCGTAATCGGTGTATTCCCTGTCGGCCTCCCAGACACCGACCTGTTCCTTCGGGGAATGGAAATCCATCAGGAACTGCGCCGCCTGCGTATAGTTTCCGTCCTCGTTGAGCTCGTTCATCCACTTGAGGTTTTCCTCGGTGCAGCTCTCATCGCCGGCATAACGCAGATTGTGAAGCTCGCATCCCTCGAACGTGGCAAACTTGCAGAGGATCTGAATGGACGCGGCGCGGAGGTCCTCTTCCGTATAAATCTCGGATTTCCCGAGGTCGATCTTTTCAAGCGCATTGGTGGCCGCCCCCAGGTATTCTTCCAGCGTGATGCCGGCCTCCGTGATTTCCTTTGCGAGTTCCGGATTGTCGATGTACCGGATATGCCAGGGCTCATAACCGTAACCGGTAATATGCTCGCGCCCCTCAAGATAGCGCAGGATGAAGCCGTAATCGGCAAGCCTGGCATGAATCTTTTCCCAGACCTCCGGATACTTCACCATGTCCTCGTTGTAATAGACATCGGTAAATTCCCCGTCGTCGCCCTTCAGCTTGAAATACAGATCTAGGGCAAGGCCGGTATGATGTTCGGAATAGCCGGGCGTGGCAACGGTTTTCGCCGCGTAATCCGCGCCGTATTTTTCGATAAAGCGGTCCATGATGTCCTGCTGGGCGGCGACACTGCGGCGGGCGGAATCCAGCTCAAGATAGATGCCGTCGTTCTTTTCGAGGTCCTCTTTCAGGGCAAGATACGCGTCATAGGCCTTTTTCTCGACCTCCACCTCATCCCCGACGGAGTTGGTGATGGTGACGGTCTCCAGCGCGTCTTCCCAGCCTTCGGGCAGGGGGTTCAGCTTGTTGACCAGCGCCAGATAATCGATCCCGCGGCCGGCATCGCTGCTGCTCTCCTCCGCGGCGCCCGCTGCGGCGTCGGCCGGGGCGGGTTCCGTCCCGTCCAGCAGTCCGCGGAACCCGGCCTCATAGAGATTAACGAAAGCGCCGTTGATCACAGGCGCAATAATAACGCCGCTGCTGTCAACAAATACGCTTGTCGGGCGAGTCACGGCAATTTCGGCCTCGTCGAGAGACTTCGGCATCTTCAGGTTCATATAATCGACTCCGTTCTCCTCCAACACCGCCTTCGCCAATTCAATGGTTTCCTCATCGTCCTCATCGTAGAGGATGCCGACGACCGCGCAGTTTTCCTCCTGCATGCGGCGGTTAATATCGCCCAGTTCCCGGAGCTCTCGCTTGCAGGGCTCGCACCAGGTGGCCCAGAAGTTGAGCATGGTGATGTCGTGTTCGGCAAAGAGCTCGTCGCTGCGGACGGTATTGCCGTCCAGGTCTGTCGTCTCAAAGCGCAGCACCCTGCCGGTCCAGGGGTCCTCCGGCTCTGTCGGGGCAAAGAACTCGGCTTTCTGGGCAGCTTCTTTCATGATTGCCGCGAGCTTCCGGTATACCTCGGCATATTGGGGCCTCAGCGTCTCGATCTTCGTAATTTCGTCTTCCGTATAGAAAAAGCTGTAACCGTCCGCCTCACCGAGCTTTATAACAGATGCATAGGGGAAGCCCACTTCTACCGAATACTGCTTATACGATTCCACCTCGCTCTCGTCTTTGCAGGCAAGAAAACCGGGCAGAAAGGCATTCTGTTCGCCTAAAGAAACCCATCTCTCATATTCTTCCTCCGTCAGGTCCTGCTTACGTCTTTCGAGTTCATCAAATTCCTCCCATTCCTCGGGAGACAGCCCGCAATACACGAAGCTTGCCACATACAGATCCCGATCCACCAGCTTACCTCTCTGGGTACAGAGAACGACGCCTTCCGCTTCTGCAAATTCCTGCGGAAACGTGACGCGAATGCCGGCATGCGGAAGGTCATAGACGACGGTTATCTCCCCGCCCACCGCCGTGACCGCAAACGCCGGGGCGGCCAGCGACGCGAGCAGCAGGACGCTGAACAGCAAGCTGAACAGTTTTTTCATTCTGGTCCTCCTCAATAATACACAAAAAGCTTTCTTTATGCAGCCTTCTGAAGGACGATGCGGGTGTCGCTGTAGGTGTCGAGCGTCTCGAACTCTTCGCTGTTCTTTTCAAAGCCTTCAGGAACTTTTAAAACATGGACTGTGTAGACCTGGCCCTCGTCCGCCTCAAAGCTGGCAAGCCCGTCGGCGTCGGTTTTGCCGAGAGTGCAGGTAACGTCCGAGCAGAACTGGACCGTGACGCCCTTCACAGGGTTTCCGTCCTGATCGTTCACGATCACGCGGTAGGAGCCGCTGTTGTTCTTCTCGGAGGCATCCGCTGCGGCGTCAGCCTCGGCGGGTTCCGCTGCGGCGTCAGCCTCGGCGGGTTCCGCCCCGTCCAGCAGTCCACGGAACCTCGGCTCATAGAGATGAACGAGAGCGCCTGTGATCACGGGCGAGATAATGGCGCCGCTGCTGTCAACAAATACACTTGTCGGGAGATAATCAGCAATTCCGGCCTCGGAGAGAACCTCCGGCATTATCAGGTTCAGGTAATCGACCCCGTTCTTCTCCAGCAGCGCCTTGCCCAACTCCATGTCTTCCTCCTCGTCCAGGTTGCAGAAAATGCCGACGATCGCGCAGTTTTCCTCCTGCATGCGGCGGTTGATTATGCTCAGGTCCCCGAGCTCTTTCAAGCAGTTCTCGCACCAGGTGGCCCAGAAGTTGAGCATCGTGATGTCGTGTTCGGCGAAGAGGTCCTCACTGCGGACGGTATTGCCGTCCAGGTCCGTCGTCTCAAACTGCAGCACCTTGCCGATCCAGGGGTCCTCCGGCTCTGTCGGAACAGAGAACTCGGCTTTCGTGCCTGCCTCTTTGATGGCTTCCACGATCTTCCGGTATTCCTCGACATATTCGGGCTTCAGGTGTTCTATCCTGGTTTCTTCATCTTCAAAACAGTAATAGATGTACCCGTTCGCCTCGCCGATTTTCGTGACAGATGCAAAGGGGGCGCCCAATTCTGCCGAATACTGCACAAACGATTCTACTTCGCTCTCGTCCTTGCCGCAAAGGAAACCGGGCAGGAAGGCATCCTGGCTGTCTAAATACTCATATCTCTCCAATTCTTCCTTCGTAAGTTCCTGAGAGCGGCGGGCGAGATCCATCCGTTCCTCCCATTCCTCGGGAGACAGCCCAAAATACAGGAAATTCGTATAGTACAGATCCCGATCCTGCATTTTTCCATCGCCGGTGCGATAAACGACGCCTTTCATGTCTTCAAACTCCGGCGGGAAAGAGAGGCGAAGGCCGTTGTACGGAAGGTCAAAAACAACGCCGTCCTCGGTAACCTCGCCGTTCACCACCGTGACTGCGAACGCCTGGGCGGCCAGCGACCCGAGCAGCAGAACGCATAACAGCATGCATAAAAATTTTTTCATATGGATCCTCCTCAATAAATTTTGTCGGTGAGCAACCGGCTTTGCGGTCTTCCCCGAAAGGATTCGTGAAACTGCATCCGATTTTACCTCTAATTCCTCACTATATATTGTATCAGCTTTCTTTTGTCATTCAAGATGATGTGACAGAAAGTCACGTCCAAATCATTCCGGAAAAGAAAATCATGCCTTGTGCGGCGTCTTTGCGAAAGTAGCGCCCATGTTGATCTCTCCTTTATACCGTGCCGGTTCATTATCGCCACTATAACCGAAGAAGAGATTTTGTTCAAAGGGAATTACAGACATGGATGTGACTTTCTGCCACATGACTTGAAAAGAAAAAACGCTGTATGCTACAATATCTTGTGAAATTCTATCAATATTTGGTATAACCCCCAAAATATTGACAGGTCAAAAATTTTATAAATCAGGAGGAGAACATGAAGAAACTACTTGCCATTACATTGTGTCTGGTCCTGCTGTTCTCGATGAACATCGGGGCAGGTCCGCATACCCATGCACATGCGGACGATGTCGATGACGTCTACGACATTTATACCCAGATCTGCCCGAACTGCGGCGTCAGCTACCGCGGCGATGAGTGCTGGAACTGTAGCTATCCGTACGGATCCGACGGTGTCATTTCAGGCCCCCTTGGCTGGATCTGCCCGACCTGCGGTGAGAGCAACCAGAGCGGCGACAAATGCTGGAACTGCGGTTACGTGTACGGAGGAACTGCCGGCGGCACCGTTACCGGCTTCTATGGCTGGACCTGCCCGGTCTGCGGCGAGGGGAATCAGGACACCGATAAATGCTGGAACTGCGGCTATAATCAGGGCACCCAGTATTTCGGGAGCGTTGGATATGTCACAGTCACAAACACGCCCACGACTGCCACGGCCGCGAGCAGCACGGTTCAGGTGACTCCGGCGCAGATCGCCAGTGTTTATTCTCAGCAGCTTACCTTTATCGCCTCCAGGTTCAGCGAGTGCAGGCAGGACGACAGCCAGGGACTCTGGTTTTACGCCGTCACGGATCTGGACCACAACGGCTTCCTGGAGTTGCTGGCGACCAGACAGCTCCCCGGCAGAGACACCAAGTTCAAGGCCTGGGAGGTAAGCAAGGACGGCAGCACCCTTGTCTCCTGCAATCTGCCCGAGGTTCCGGCTCCCCTTGTTGAAGGCGGAGAAGAGATGATCAAGGACAGCTTTACCGTCAACCTTCACAAGGATGCGGTCGACACCTATTATGATGCCGCCACCAACAGCTATTACTACATGTTTGTGGAATCGAATCCCATCAGCACCATCTATAAAGCAAACGGCGACAAGACGGAGGCGATTCCTGTCGAGGCGGGCCAGACGACCGCTATAAACGGCATGACCATGAAGGCCTGCGCCTTCGATGACGGGAATATGGCCCTGTGTGTGTCCATCAGCCAGGGCAGCGGCCCTCTGGACATCACCTGCACCGGCAGAAACAAGGCGTCTCTCACGATGGAGCAGTTTATCAACATCGGTGACACCACCTTTGCCGGTATGCCCCGGTCACAGACCTGCTTTGACTGGTTCAAGGCCGCGGACGCCGTGACGCTTGAACGCTTTGTCGACAGCTATGCCGTCTTTGAAGGCCGGCACAACCCCGATCCGAGTCCTTATTCCAACAATTTTGCACAGAATGCTGGCGGCGTATTCGTTAACAAGAACCCCTACCGTCTGACCCTGAGCGTCGGCGAAACCGCTTCCTTTACTGCGTTTGCCAACTGCTATGACACGGTGGTCTGGCGCTTCCTCTCCGCCGACGGCAGCGCCGACATGAGCGCGGCTGAGTTCATGCAGCGCTACGGCGGCGCCGTTACCGGCGACACGACCACGAATCTTTCGATCGCCCAGGTCAACGCAGGCATGAACGGCGTCAATGTCTATGCTGTCTTCAGCTATCGCGGCATGCTGGCGCGCTCCTGCCGGGCGCCGCTGAATGTCTGGCAGAACGTGCCTGTCACCTACACCAATAATTATCATTACGGCCTTTCCACACAGAGGGTTCAGACTCCGGTTACAAGCATTGTCGGCTATGTCATCCCCTATCGCGATACGATACAGGGCTGGGTCTGCCCGAAGTGCGGCTCCTGGGCGCGCGGAGACGAATGCTGGAACTGCGGCTACAAGACTGGGCGCGGCGATAATGTTGATCCCGGTTTCAACGGCTGGACCTGCCCGATCTGCGGCGAGGGGAACCAGGACACAGACAAATGCTGGCGCTGCGGTTACGAGAAGGGCAGCAGCAACGGTGTCGTTTCCGATATTCAGGGCTGGACCTGCCCGTCCTGCGGCTCCTGGGTTCGCGGTGACGAGTGCTGGAACTGCGGCCACCAGAAGGGTCTGAACGACGGCATTATTTCAGGGCCCCTTGGCTGGATCTGCCCGGTCTGCGGTGAGAGCAACCAGAGCGGCGACAAATGCTGGAGCTGCGGTTTCGTGAACGAGTTCGCTGACGCTGGCGCTAGCTCTACCGCTGACACTAGCACTGGCTCTACCGCTGACGCTGTCGATTTCGTCGGCTGGACCTGCCCGGTCTGCGGTGAGGGGAACCAGGACACCGATAAGTGCTGGAGCTGCGGTTACGAGCCGGGTAATCCGGTCAACGAAGAGCCCTATGGGTATGATCCCAATGCCGATGATTCTTGGGTATGTGTGCAGTGCGGAACCGTCAATAACGGAACCGATTACTGCGGCGGCTGCGGCACCCCGCGCGGCGGCTTCGGCAGCGGCTATGATGGCGGCTACGACGGCGGCTATGACGGCGGCTATAACGGCGGCTACGACGGCGGCTATGACGGCGGCTACGACGGCGGCTACGACGGCGGTTACGACGGCGGTTACGACGGCGGTTACGACGGCGGCTACGACGGCGGCTACGACGTGGGCTATGACGGCGGCTACGATGTTGGCTATGATGAAGGCTATGATGACAGCAGCATGTATTGCCCGGTCTGCGGCTCCTATACCGGCGGCAGCTCCTGCTGGTACTGCGGTGCCTGAGACTGAATAGAAAAGTTTATTTGCTCGTGCATACGGTATGTGACACTTCTGTGACAGAAGCTGTGCTACAATGAACTCACGAAAGCAAAAAACAGGAAAAAATAAAAATAATTAAATGAAAAAGGAGAAAAGAAAAATGGCACTCAACGAAAAAGAACTCAACGAAGTTTCCGGCGGCTATGGCCCCTGGCAGCAGTACGCGAAGGGTTCCTATGTGAACTACGGTCAGTACATCGTTTACACGGTCGTCGGCGGCGACGTCCTCTCGGGCATCGCGATCCGCTTCGGTGTCACGGTACAGCAGATCTGCCAGTGGAACAACATCAAGAACCCCGACCTCATCTACATCAACCAGAAGCTGACCATCTATCCCACCATCCTGCGCTGAGCAAGAGGTATCGAACCCCCCGCCTTTCGGCGGGGGGATTGCTCTTTTCAGAAGAACAGAAGCTGACCATCTATCCCACCATCCTGCGCTGAGCAAGAGGTGCCGAGGGGCTGCAGCAAAACAGCCCGAAAAGAACAAGAAGTCGAGACGACCCAAAAGGGTGGCCTCGGCTTCTTGTTTGTGGTAAAAACAAGCGGGATCGAATTGCAGAGGAGATGGATTTAAGCAAGCCGGATGCAGAAAAGGAGCTGCGCAAAATCTTCCATTTTGCTGCAGCTCCTCGCTGTCTCTGCCTGTTCAGTCGGCCACCGTGTACAGATCCTCCCGCAGATGCAGGAAGGTCGGAAGCTGGGCACGGACTTCGTCGATCCGGTTCAGGTCCAGCTCGGCCAGGATCAGCTGCTCGGTTTCGTCTGCCTCGGCCAGCTTGCTTCCGAAGGGGTCCAGGATCAGGGAATGGCCCCAGCATTCATAGGAAAAGCCCTCATACCGGGCGGCCGCGGCGGCGACAAAGAACAGCTCGTTGTCGACGGCCCGCATGCGCATGGTCGCCTCCCAGTGGGCAGGCCCCGTCGTCATGTTGAACTGCGCGGGCAGGCAGATCAGCTCACATCCGCGCCGGGCCATGGCCCGAAACATCTCGGGAAAGCGGACATCGAAACAGACGGCGACGCCCATCCGCCCGTAAGGCGTGTCAAAAACCGTGATTTCCGAGCCCGGCGTAAAGGTGTGCGACTCATGAAAGCACATGCCCGGCAGATCCACGTCGAACAGGTGGACCTTTCGGTGCCGCGCGAGAAGCCCGCCGTCAGGTCCGTAGACAAAGCAGCTGTTGTAGAGCCGGTCCCCGTCGACCTCCGGGACCGAACCGCCGACCAGGAGCAGCCGGTTCTCCCCCGCCCAGGAGGAAAGCCTGCGGCAGGTCTCTTCATGACCGCGGGATGCGAACGCATGAAAGTAATCTGTCGCATAAGGGCACGGGAACATCTCGGGCAGGACAAGCACATCGGCCCCGGCCGAAGCCGCCTCGCGGATCATGGCGGCGGCCTTCTCCATGGTGGCCTCATAGTCGGTCTCTGTCCGCAGCTGGCAGACACCCAGGCTGAATTTCTTCCTATACACAGGACACATCCTCTCAGGTCAAGGGCAGAGAAACGGGTTGCCCAGACCGGATATAAAAATTGCCTTCCTGCCGCGGCAGGAAGGCAATGCGCTGTTTACAGGTTCCAGATGCGCTCGGCGTACTCGCGGACGGCGCGGTCGGCGGCGAAGAAGCCGCTTTCCGCGGTGTTCACCAGCGCCAGACGGGCGCGCTCGCTCTCATCCGAGATGCGGGTGTAGAGACAGTCCCGGCACTCGGCATAGGCGCGGTAGTCGGCGATCAGCATATAGGGGTCGCCGCCGTACAGGAGGCCGGAGACCAGGTCGGAATAGCTCTTGCCGTCCGAGAAGCCCTGGCTGAAGCGCTGCATGATGCGCGTGATCTCCGGGTCGTTGTTGGCGATGGAGGCCGGGTCATAGCCGTTGTGCCGCCAGGATTCGATCTCGTCGGTATGCAGGCCGAAGAGGAACATGTTCTCGTCGCCGAGACGTTCGTACATTTCGACATTGGCACCGTCCAGCGTGCCGATGGTCACGGCCCCGTTCATCATCAGCTTCATGCAGCCGGTACCGGATGCCTCCTTGCCGGCGGTGGAAATCTGTTCCGAGACGTCAGCGGCCGGGACAATAGCCTCGGCGGCCGAGACGCGGTAGTTCTCCACAAAGCAGATCTGCAGACGGTCCTTGCAGACGGGGTCGCCGTTGATATCCCGCTGCATGGAGAGCAGAAGCTCGATGATGCGCTTGGCGACGTAGTAGCCTGCGGCCGCCTTGGCGCCGAAGATAAAGCTGCGGGGGACAAAATCCATATTGGGGTTGTCGTGCAGCTTCATCTGCAGGCTCGCGATGCTCATGGCGCACAGAAGCTGGCGCTTGTATTCATGCAGACGCTTGATCTGCACATCCATCATGGCGTCGGGGTTGATGACGATGTCACTGCGGTTATACGCCAGGAAACGCGTGAACTTTGCGCGGTTTTCCCGCTTGATGGCATTGATGCGGTGCAGGACCTCGGGGTCGGTCTCAAAGGCGCGCAGACCCGACAGCGCGTCGGCATTGGTGAGGTACTCATCCCCGCCCAGAAGCTCACAGATCAGCCCGTGCAGGCCCGGGTTCACCTGAGCAAGCCACCGGCGATGGTCGATGCCGTTGGTGACATAGGTAAAACGCTCCGGACGCAGCGAGCAGATGTCCTTGAACAGATCGCTGCGGAGAATCTCGCCGTGCAGACGGGAAACGCCGTTGACCATGCGGCAGGCGGAGAGGCAGAGGTTCGCCATGTGAACCTGACCGTCGCGGATGATCAGGTTCCGGCCGACGCGCTCGTCCCAGCCGAAGGACTGGACCAGATAGTCGCACCAGCGGCGGTTGATTTCGCACATGATCTCCCACAGGCGGGGCAGCAGCTGCTGAACCAGGTCCTGCGGCCACTTTTCCAGGGCCTCGGACATGACGGTGTGGTTGGTATAGGCGACGCTGTTGCGGACCAGATCCCAGGCATCATCCCAGCCGAGGCCGTGCACGTCCATGAAGATGCGCATCAGCTCGGGAATGATCATGGTGGGGTGGGTGTCGTTGATCTGGATGATGTGGTGTTTGGGAAAACTGCGGATATCGCCCCATAGGCGGATATGCTTGCGCACGATGTCCTGGGCGCTGGCCGAAACGAAGAAATACTGCTGCTTCAGACGCAGGGTCTTGCCCTCGATGTGGTCGTCCGCGGGGTAGAGCACCTTGGTGATGACCTCTGCCATGGTGCGCTGTTCCAGACTTTTGACATATTCGCCCTCCGAGAACAGGTACATGTCCAGCGAGTTCGGGCTCTTGGCATCCCACAGACGCAGGGTGTTGACGTTGTTCTCGCCGTAGCCGGCAATCAGCATGTCGCGGGGCACGGCCAGGACGGAGGTATAGCCGGTGTGCTCGGCGGTGTAGCGGCCGTGGTTGTCCCAGTGCTGGGCGATCTGCCCGCCGAAACGGACCTCGACCATATCCTCGTAACGGGGGATCAGCCAGCTCTCGGCCGCGCTGCGCCAGTTGTCGGCGACCTCGGTCTGCTTGCCGTCCCGGAACTGCTGCTTGAAAATGCCCAGCTCATAGCAGATGGAATAACCGACCCCCTCCATGCCGAGGGAAGCCATGCTGTCCATGTAGCAGGCGGCCAGTCTGCCCAGACCGCCGTTTCCGAGCCCGGCATCCGGCTCCGCCTCAAAGATATCGGCAGCGCTGAAGCCGAGATCCTCCAGGGCGCCGACCAGGGCATCACCGATCCCGAGGTTGAAGGCGTTCTTCATCAGGCTGCGGCCGATGAGAAACTCCATGGACATATAGTGGACTTCCTTCTCCTTCCGGTGCGGATCTTCTACGGCCAGGAAGCGGCTCATCACCTCACGGATGACGATGGCCGAGGCCTGAAAAACCTGCGTCTCGGTGGCGTGGTCGGGCGAAACACTGAAATGCGCGCTCAGCTTGTCGGCAATGGCGCTGCGCATTTCGTCGCGGGAAATCTGACCAAGCATATGAAGTAACCTCCCTAAGAGAAATATACAGAATAACGCGGTAAGTATAACGAATCTGCATGCTTCCGTCAATCGGTAAATAATACAAAATTCCCAAAAGGACCCGGGCACGGCATCCGTTCACAGCTTCTGCTTGATTTGAAGCGCGTTTTCCCATAAAATGGAGCCAGTTTCAGACAGAAAGGCTGTGGGAAAATGCCGCCTCCCGTACACGGTCTGGGCCCCAGGGGGTTCCTGACGGAAGAGGAAAAGAAAAACCTGCCGACCTTCAGCAGTGCCCTGGTCCGGCGGATCCTGTCCTATCTCCGGCCGTACTGGCTCCAGCTCCTGCTGGTTTTCGTGACGATCCTGGTTTCGGCGGTGCTGGGCCTGCTGCCCAGCATCATCACCGGCCGCATCGTCGACGAGGCCCTGGTGGGGAAGAACATGGCCCTGCTGATCCGTCTGCTGGTCCTGGCCTTTGTCACGCTGTCGGCCTCCCAGGTGATCTCGGTGCTGGAGAGCTACATCAACGCCTGGATCTCGCAGCGGATCATCTTTGACATGAAAAACCAGATGTACGACCATCTGCAGCACATGCCCCATGCCTTCTTCACCTCGGAGAAACAGGGCGACATCATCACCCGCATGAACACCGACATCAGCGGTGTGAGCTCGGTCATCTCCGGCACGATGAGCAGCATTGTGTCAAACATCGCGACGGTGGTCACGACACTGGTGGCTCTGTTTACGATGAGCTGGCAGCTGGCGCTGGTGGGCATTGTGGTGCTGCCGCTGCTGATCCTGCCGACGAAGCGGGTCGGGAAAAAGCGCTATCAGCTGCTGAAGGACAGCCAGGCGAAGAGCGATGAGATGAACCAGCTCATCAACGAGACTCTGTCGGTCTCCGGTTCCCTGCTGGTGAAGCTCTTTACCCGCGAGAAGCGCGAATACGAGCGCTTTGTCAAGGTCAACGAAGAGGTCACCCGCCTGAACCTGAAAGAGCAGCAGAGCGGCCGCTGGTTCCGGGTGGTGATGGGCCTGTTTACCCAGCTGGGACCGCTGCTGATCTACTTTGCCGGCGGATGGATCATCATCCGGCACGCAGATCCCGGGCTGACCGTCGGCACCGTCACGGCGACGGTCTCGCTGGTCAACCGGCTCTACCGGCCGGTGGAGTCGCTCCTGAACATCCATGTGGACTTCACCCGGTCGCTGGCTCTGTTTACCCGCATCTTTGACTACTTTGACATGGAAAACCCGATTGTCTCGCCCGAGAACGGAAAAAAGCCGGACGTCTCGGACGGCGATATCGTCTATGATCATGTTGCCTTCAGCTATGACCCCGAAAAGCCGCTGCTGAAGGATATCGACTTTACGGTGCCGGCCGGGAAGATGTACGCCGTCGTCGGGCCCAGCGGCTCGGGCAAGTCGACGGTCGTGAATCTGATTCCGCGCCTGTATGACGTGCTTCGGGGCAGCGTGAAAATCGCCGGGACCGACGTGCGCGACTTTGACCTCTCCTATCTGCGCTCCTGCATCGGCGTGGTGACGCAGGACAGCTATCTCTTCAACGGCAGCATCCGCGAGAACCTGCTCTATGCCAAAGAGAATGCCACGCAGGAGGAATTGGACGCGGCCTGCTTCATCGCCAACCTGAACGACTTCATCGCCTCTCAGCCGGAGGGATACGAAACCCTGGTGGGAAACCGGGGCCTGAAGCTCTCCGGCGGCGAAAAACAGCGCCTGAGCATTGCCCGCGTCATCCTGAAGGACCCGAAGATCCTGATTCTGGACGAGGCAACCTCGGCGCTGGACTCCATCACCGAAAACGCGATTCAGGAGGCATTGGAAGCCCTGATGGAGGGCAGAACCAGCATCGTCATCGCCCACCGCCTGTCCACCGTCCTGAAGGCGGACCGGATCCTGGTCCTGAAGGACGGGGTGATTGCCGAGCAGGGCAGCCACGAAGAGCTGCTCGCCCTGGGCGGCACCTACCGCGAGCTCTACGAGACCCAGTTCCGCAGGATCCTGGAAAGCGGGAAGCCGTAGAGGAACCGTCTGCCTGCAGAAAACCGCAAGGCAGGGTGACATTCTGTCACCCTGCCTTGCATTTTTACCTTCGGATGATTATAATATCGCGTCAATCGCCTCCGGCCTGGCCGGAGCAGCAGACAGAAACAGATAAAACAGAGCGAGGATACTGTTTTGTACTATACATCGATTATGATCCTCTGCTGGCTCTCCCTGGGCGCGCTGTCCGTTCTTGTCCGGATGAACAGCCACCTTTCCGAGGAGGACAGACGCCTGCTCTGGCTGACCTATGCCCTGGTGGCGGCGGCCGCGCTGGCAGAGTGGATCGGCGTCCAGCTCAGCGGCAGGGAGACTGCCCCGCACTGGCTGCTGAGGGCGGTCAAGTGTGCCGATTATATTCTCACCCCCATGGCAGGCGGCGCCCTGATGGCGCTGATGGGTCTCCGCAACCGCTGGGAGAAGGCCATGATGGCCATCCTCGCGGTCAACACCGTTCTGCAGCTGATCGCCCTGACGGGAAACTGGATGATCACCATTGACGCACAGAACCGCTATGTCCACGGGCCGCTCTATCCCGTTTACATCCTGCTGTGCCTGGCCATCTTTGCCATGATGATCCTGCAGTTTGCGCTTTACGGACGGTCCCACAGACAGCGGAACCGCACGGCCCTTTATGCCGTCATGCCGGTCGTTCTGGCCGCAGTCGCGCTGCAGGAGCTGCTCCCGGACGTCCGTACTGCCTATCTTGGCATGACGATCGGCGCGGCGCTGATGTTCATCCACTATGCCGAGTTTGCCCAGGTTGACTCAGACGACACCATTGCCCGGCAGGCGCTGCAGATGCAGCTGGATCCGCTGACCGGCCTGCTCAACCGCTATGCCTACTCCCAGGCACGGAAGATCTATGCCGAGTCCGAACGCCTGCCGGAGGATTACGGCGCCTTTACCATCGACATCAACGGCCTCAAGCAGATCAACGACGAGCTGGGTCACGAGGCCGGCGACGAACTGATCAAAGGGGCGGCGGAATGCATCACCGAGGTGTTTAAGGGCAGCCAGGCGCAGTGCTTCCGCACCGGGGGCGACGAATTTGTCGTGCTTTCACCGGATACCGACACGGTCCGCGCCTATGCGGTCATCAACAGGCTGGAATACCTGGCCGGGCGCTGGCAGGGCTCCTTCGGACAGAAGCTGAGCATGTCCGTCGGCTTTGCCCTGGAGAGAAACAACCCCGGCTTCAACGCGGAAGAGCTGATCCACGAATCGGATCTGGCCATGTATGCCGTCAAGGCGGATTATTACCGAAGATCCGGCCGGGACAGACGCAGATCGCGCTGAACGCGCGCCTTTTACTCCACGACCTCCAGAAAGGCGTCCAGCACATCCGGGTCGAACTGGGTCCCGCGGCCCTCCTTCATAATGCGAAGCGCTTCCTCTTTCGGGAGCGCTTTTTTGTATACCCGTTCGGACACCAGCGCGTCATAGACGTCCGCCACCGCCATGATCCTGGCCTCAAGAGGGATATCCTCCCCCTTTTTCCCTGCCGGATAACCCTTCCCGTCCATCCGCTCGTGATGGTCCCGGGCGATGTTCACGGCGACTTCGGTCAGCTCCGGATCACCCAGCCCGAACAGAACCTCTTCGACCAGCTCCGCCCCGTAGGTGGTGTGGGTCTTCATAATGGCAAACTCCTCCGGCGTCAGGCGGCCGGGCTTGTTCAGGATCGCATCGGGAACCCGGATCTTTCCGAGGTCATGCAGCGGGGCGCTTCTGACGACCCGTTTGACATAGGGTTCGGTGATGACCGTTTTGTATTTGGGGGTTTTTCGAAGCTGGCGCAGGATCTGAATGACATAATCCTCCGTATTGCGCACATGATCTCCGGTATAGGCATCCCGGCCCTCGATGATGTCCGTCAGGGAAATGATCATGTGGCTTTCTATTTTCTGAAGCTGTGCAGACTCCCAGATCTGTTTTGCCAGCGCGTTGGACACCAGCAGAAACACAAAAAAACCGAAGGGCACCAGCACCATCGAGTTGCTGAGATCCGCCTGAAAGACCGGCAGGCTCTTCATGCTGTGAGAGACAAGCAGGAACAGGCCTTCAAAGCTTGTGACCAGGATCAGCATCCTCCACCCAACATCCGGGACCAGCATCGGCAGCAGCACCAGGTATACAATGATGCTCGTCGCGGGGACGCCGGCGTTTGCCGGGGACGCAGTCACGATGATGGCGAAGGAAAACAGGAAGGCCAGCACAAAATAGGCCAGAACCAGAACGGCATTCGGCCGTTTGACTCTCTCGATGACCAGGCGGATGATCAGGCCCGCCGCGGCGACCGTGAGAAACAGGACAGAAAAGCCCTGATGAAAAAAGAGCCTGTCCAGCGGAATCATGATCAGCGGCACGATACACATGAGCACCGACATCCAGCTCAGGTTCCGTCGGATCTTCTCGGCAACCCGCGCCCGCACAGCCCGATACTGTCCGGCCGTCAGCCCCATATACAGAAAGATGTTTTTCAGCGAGATACGTTCCGTCATAAGCTGTCCTTTCCCTTATCATTCGGCCGGCGGGATGCGCAAAGCCGCCGTCCGAAAGGCTTCTGCCATGCCGAGCGCGGTGAAAAACCATACCGCATAGCGCTCCGGCGCCGTCAGCATCTGCACTTTCAGCGCGTCAACGGGCACATAGCAGAGCGCGGAGGCCTCTTCGGGGTTTGCCTCAAAGCTGCCCGCGTATTCGCCGACAAGCACATGGTCCGACTCATATTCCGTCAGTCCGTTTGAAAACACGGCCCGATATACGAAGCGGCCGGCCTCCCGCAGCGTCACCTTCTCAATGCCGCATTCCAGCAGAAGCCGTTTCGCGGCAGCCTCCTGAAGCGTTTCACCGACACGCGGATGGGAACAGCAGGTGTTCGCCCACAGTCCCGCGCTGTGATATTTCCCTGCGGCGCGCCGCTGGATCAGCAGGCGGTCGCCGTCGAACAGAAAAACCGAGAAAGCCCTGTGCAGCAGGCCCTTCCTGTGCACATCCATCTTCTCTCCGCGGCCGATCTCCCGGTCGTCCAGGTCGACCAGGATCAGTTCGTTCCCGGTATCCATTCGCCGCCTCCTTTCCGCCTGCTCTCACAGGCAAAACGTCCTCGCTTTGAAATAACCAGATTTTAGCGTTTCCGCGCCCTCCTGTCAACCCAAATCGGAGCGGGCCGCTGCCTTTGCCGGCACGCGGTTTTCGGCCTTTCCGCGTTGACAGCAGGGTGCCCGGCAGGTATAATTCTGCCTGTACAGACTTGATCACCGCCTGCTCGGAAGCAGGCAGCGGCAGGGGAAGAGAAAATGAAAAAAACGATCGGCATTCTCGGCGGTATGGGTCCTTTGGCAACGGCAGACCTGTACCGCAAAATCATCGAACACACCAGGGCGGACCGGGACAACGAGCATATCCGCGTCTACATCGACGGGAACGCGGCAATCCCGGACCGGACAGCCGCCATCCTGCACGGCGGAGAGGATCCCGTGCCCGAGATGCTCTCGGCGCTGCGCCACCTGGAGGCCTGCGGTGCGGACTGCATCATCATGCCCTGCAACACGGCGCACTATTTTCTTCCCCGGCTGCGGGAACAGACGGCACTGCCGATCCTGGATATGCAGAGGATCACGGCCGCAGTCTGCAGAGAACGCTTCCCGGGAAAGACGGCGGCCATTCTGGCGACCGACGGTACCGTTCAGAGCGGCCTGTATGACCGGGCGCTGGATGCGGAAGGCGTCCGGTGGATCCATCCCGGGGAAAGCGAACAGAAAAGCCTCATGCATCTGATCTACGGCGTGGTCAAGGCATCCCGGCCGATGGAGCCGGAAAAAGAGCGCTGGGATGCGATCCTGGATACCCTGCGCGGGCAGGGTGCCGATCTGTTTATCCTGGGCTGTACGGAGCTTCCGGTGCTGGCAGGCGTGCTTCCTTCCGAGGGGCCTTTCCTGGACCCGACGGACGAGCTGGCGAAAGCGGCGATCCGCTTCTGCGGCTATGAGGTGAAGGAATAAAAATGCAGTTGTAATCATCCTGTCATCCATTAAAAAAACCGGATTTAATATGAGAAAAAAGAAGAACAGCTATGACAAAAATGATGTATAATAAATCATAAATTCCGGCACAGACCGGAAACAAAAATAAGATGAAGGGAGATAACGTATGAAAGAGAAGAAAAAACTGGGTCTCGGCGCAAAGATTCTGATCGGCCTTGTGCTCGGCATCATCGTCGGCGCGATTTTCTGGGTCGCCATGGGCGCGGAAGCCGCCGGCGCCTTTACCGGAAAGTACATCAAGCCCTTCGGTGACATCTTTGTCAACCTGCTGAAGTTCATCGTTGTTCCGCTGGTCCTGTTCAGCATCATGGACGGCGTCGTCTCGATGGGCGATATCGGCAAGGTCGGAAAGATCGGCTGGAAAACCGTCGTCTACTTCCTGGTGACCACGGCCATCGCCTGCGTGATCGGCCTCGTCGTCGCCACCCTCTTCAAGGGTTCGTTCCCGGTGCTGCAGCTGGCAGAGGATGCGGCCTATGAGGCCAAATCCTCGAACCTGATGGACACCATCGTGAACATCTTCCCGAACAATGCCATTGCACCGATGGCCAATTCGTCCATGCTGCAGATCATCGTCATTGCGCTGTTCTTCGGCTGCGGCATCCTGGTCGCCGGCGATAAGGGAAAGCTGGCCGGAGACCTGGTCGTATCGATCGATGAAGTGACCCAGAAGGTCATGGGCTTCATCCTCGAAGTGGCCCCTTACGGCGTGTTCGCCCTGATGGTCTGGGTCGTGGCGGCACAGGGTCCGAAAATCCTCGGCTCGCTGGGCCTGGTCCTGCTGGCGGCCTACATCGGCTATATCATTCACGTGGTGCTGGTCTACAGCATGTCGGTCAAGGTCTTTGCCAACATGTCACCGGGGACCTTCTTCAAGAAAATCTTCCCGGCAGCGGCCTTTGCCTTTACCTCCACCTCGTCGGTGGCTTCGCTGCCTGTCACCAAAGAGTGCTGCGATGAGATGGGCGTCCACTCCGAAATTTCGTCCTTCGTGCTGCCGCTGGGTGCCACGATCAACATGGACGGTACCGCCATCTATCAGTGCGTTGCGGCGATCTTCCTGGCCAAGTGCGTCGGTATTGACCTGACGCTGGTCCAGATGATCACCATCGTCGTGACGGCCACGCTGGCCTCCATCGGCACGGCGGGCACCTCCGGCGCCGGCATGATCATGCTGGCGATGGTGCTGGATGCCGTCGGTGTCCCGACCACCTATATCGGCATCATCTACGGTATCGACCGTCTGTTCGATATGGGCCGTACCGCGCTGAACGTCGTCGGCGACGCTTCCTGCGCGGTCTGCGTCAACACCTGGGAAGCACAGATGGATGCCGCCAAGGCGAAGGCAAAGAAGGCCTGATCCGCCATCCGACAGGTACCCCACAGAAATTTCTGGCCGGCTCTGCAGCTGCAGAGCCGGCTTTCCGTATGGTCCCGGAGCTGGCGTCAATAATCAATAAGCAGACAAAACCGTGGCATTCTGTCACATTCCCTTGATTTTTCGGGAGAGAGGTTTATCATATATGGTACCGCGAAACGCGCAGTACACAAGGCAGGGCGGCGGATGAAAAAAGAAAAGCAGTGTGCCGCTTCTGTGATAAAGCCCATGCTATACTGAGAGCACATCAACGAAAGGAGAAAAAATCATGTCAGAAAAGAACGTATTGAACGATCAGGAACTGGAGCACGTAACCGGCGGTGAATGGCGTACCGTCAACACCGGTGATTACAGAGATGCCGCAATCCGGAGCTATCCGGGTCTGAACGCCCCGGTGGTCGCGACCCTTCATAACGGAACACAGGCGAATGCGACAGACTGGTTCGAACAGGCAGACGGCCGCAACTGGGTGTATATCAACGCCCCGGTGCAGGGATGGATCAAAGGTTCCATCCTCGGATATGCCTACTGATTCCGGAAACTGAAACACCGATCCCCCGCCTCCGGCGGGGGATCGAACGCTTTTGCGGAGCCCGGCGCATGCGCCTCCCGGGCCCGTGTTTTTCATTCCGTGCTTGAGTTTTTTTGCCTGATCGGGTAAGATGTCCCCGTCAGCCTGCCGCGAAGGAGGAGAGAGCGATGAGACTGGTTTTTGCCGAGACGCTCCGCAGTCTGCGTGAGGAGAAAGGATATTCCCAGCAGCAGCTTGCGGAGAAGATCTATATCGACCGTACGACGGTTTCAAAGTGGGAGGCGGGTGTCCGCCTGCCGGATATCAAGATGATCACCCGCATCGCAAAGGCGCTCGACATGGACGTCAACACCTTCCTGGACGCTGCGCAGGAGAGTGAGGAATCCCCCAACATCATCCTGGTGGATGATGAAAAGATCCTCCTCAGCGGCGGCATCCCCATCCTGGAGAGCGTTTTTCCCGGGGCTGTGATCACGGGCTTTCTCAAGCCCTCGGATGCCCTTGCCTTTGCAAAAACCAATCCGGTCTCCCTGGCCTTTCTGGATATCGAGATGGGCCGCCTCAGCGGTCTTGAGCTCTGCCGCGAGCTGCTCGGCATCAATCCGCGTACCAATGTGATCTTCCTGACCGGCTACCGGGACTATGCCCTCGATGCCTGGGATACCGGCGCAAAAGGCTTCCTCCTCAAGCCTCTGACGGCGGAATCTGTCCGGGCTCAGCTTTCGCGCATAAAGCTGAAAATCCCTCTTGGGGGGGAGACGGCATGAACAGCTGGGTCACGCTGATCAACTTTTCCATGGCCGCGGCCGCGCTGATGACGATGTTCATCGGCCTGCTTTCCGTCCTGATCGACCGCAGCATGGACCTCTGGTCGAGGCGCTTTTTCCGCGTTTTCTTTGCAGTGCTGTTCCTCTATGCCTGCTCGAATTATATTTCGGTGCTGTGGCGGACGCTGCCGGAGCCCTTCTTTGCGCTCTCGCCGAAGCACAGCCTTTTTTTTGAGTCACTGCTGTCCGGCATGCTGATCCCGATGCTGACCGTCTATCTGCTGCACTGCACCGGAGAGGATCTGCGGCACAGCGCGCTTCTTTACTGGATCTTCGGCCTGTTTGCGCTTTATGCCGTTCTGCTGACCGTCACGCAGTTTACCCGCTTTATCTATTACTACACCCCGGACAATGTCTATCACCGCGGCCCCTGGTATCCGCTGCTGCTGGTCCCGTCCGTGCTGAGCATGCTGACGCTGCTCATCGCGCTCCTCCGCCGGCGAAGCAGACTGTCCCGCAGACAGTTTGTCGCCTTTCTGATCTATATCCTGCTGCCGCTGATCGGGATGCTGATCCAGATGGCCTTCTACGGCCTGTACACCGTCGTCTTCGGTACGACGCTCGCTGCCCTGTTCCTGTATATTTTCATCCAGGTCGATCAGGTTGCCCGGCGTACCCGTCAGCAGGAGGAGATCGCCCGTCAGCACGCCAGCATCATGGTGCTGCAGATGCGGCCTCACTTCATTTACAACACGCTGATGAGCATCTATTATCTCTGCCGGCAGGATGTGGAGAAGGCGCAGCAGGTCATTCTGGACTTCTCCAGCTACCTGCGTCAGAATTTTGCGGCCATCGTCAAGGAAGAGACCATTCCCTTCACGGAGGAGCTCGAGCATACCCGGGCCTATCTGGCCGTGGAGAAGGCGCGCTACGAGGATACGCTCTTTGTGGACTTTGATACCCCCTTTACGAATTTCCGCCTGCCGCCGCTGACGCTCCAGCCCATCGTGGAAAACGCCGTCAAGCACGGGCTGGATCCCGAGCTGGAGCCGCTGCGGATCACGGTGCAGACCAGGGAAACGGAGGGCGGCTCCCGGATTCTTGTCGCCGATAACGGCCCGGGATATGCGCCGGCCGCCGATGACGAGCCCCATATCGCCCTGAACAATATCCGCGAGCGGCTGAAGCTCATGTGCGGCGGGACGCTGGACATCCGACCCGGAGAAGGGGCGGGCACCGTCGTCACAGTCACTGTCCCGGACAGACCGGACACCGTGGGCAATCTGTGACTGCGATCCGGCTGAGGGCCCGGTACGCACACTGTTTTGCCCTGCAGACAGCAGCACAGCGCGCCCCGCGTTTTCTGCGGGGCGCGCTGTGCTGATTCTGACAAATCTCAGGGCATGGTGAAGACGGCTTTCCCTTTCTTTCCCTGCCCTGTGTTTCTCTGTTTACTGACCGTTCTCGGAAGCTTGAACGGAAAAGCCCGGAGTTTCCGGGCTTTTTCAGTCGTTGTTTCCGGTTTGCTTCAGGCGTTCAGGAGCTCCTCGCAGGCCTCGCCGAGGATCTTGATGCCCTTTTCGATGGCTTCGTCGGTCGAGTTGGAGTAGTTGACGCGGAAGGAGCTGACATTGCGCTTGTACTCATAGAACGGGTCGCCCGGGCAGATGGCAACGCCCTTGTCCAGGGCCTTGCGGTAGAGCTCGACAGCCGAGAGGTCGTTCGGCAGGGTGACCCACAGGAACATGCCGCCCTCGGTGGGGGTGAGCTCGCAGCCGGCGGGGAGGTACTTCTTGAGGCACTGGACCATGAACTCGGCCTTGGCCTTGTAAAGGACCTTGGTCTTTTCAATATGCTCGTCCACGTCGTTGTCGGCGAGATACTGGGCCAGGACCATCTGGCTGAAGATGTTGGTGTGCAGGTCGGCTGTGGCTTTGTAGCCCAGGAGTTTTGCACGAAGCTCCTTGTTGCGCACGCAGATCCAGCCGATGCGCATGCCCGGGGTGACGATCTTCGAGAAGGTGCCCAGCATGCAGCACTGCTCACCCAGTTCCTTGCCGAAGCTGTCGGTGGCGGTGCCGGCGAAACGCAGCTCGCGGTAGGGGTTGTCCTCGAGCAGGAGAACATTGCTGTTTTTGAAGATCTCGACGACCCGGTCGTGGACTTCCTGGGAATAGCTCAGGCCGGTGGGGTTCTGGAAATTCGGGATCAGATAGGCAAACTTGGCATCCGGGTTGTTCTTGATGGTCTCGGCCAGCTCGTCGCAGTCGATGCCGTCGGGGTTCATCGTGACGGGCAGGACGACCGGATCGAAGACGTGGAAGGACTGCAGCGCGACCAGATAGGTCGGGTCCTCGACGATGATCTTGTCGCCGGTGTTGATGAGCGCGGCGGAAACCATGGCCAGGGCCTGCTGCGAGCCGTTGGTGACGATGATGTCGTCCGGGCTCACGCCGGTGACGCCCATGGTCTCATAGCGCTTGGCGATCCACTGGCGCAGGGCCGGCCAGCCGGCGGTCGAGCTGTACTGCAGCGCGGTGACGCCGTTTTCCTCCAGGACCTTCTTCGTGGCGGCCTCCATCTCGGGAATCGGGAAGGAAACCGGATTCGGAAGGCCGCCGGCAAAGGAAATAATATCCGGCGAGGCAGCCGCAGCCAGAATGGAGGCGGTAAACTCACCCTGAAAATCAGGCTTGGTGATTCTGTCGGAAAGATTCAGTTTCATCGCATGTATGCTCCTTGCTGTATGATATTCTTTCTGCACTGCCTTGCGGTAACGCGGTAAAGTGAAATAATACTAACAAAAACAGGAAGATAATTCAATTGACAAAATGAAAGAAAACCGGGAAAGCCGGGGGAGGAATCTGCAAGGATTTGTCAATCACTCCCGTATGGCTGCGCCCATCTCTTTCAGCTGCTTTTTCCGCTCATACATCCGCTGATCCGCCCGCCGGAGGACGGCGTCCACCTGCTGATCTCCGGGTTCGTAATCGGCCATGCCCGCGGAAACAACCGCTCTTCCCGTGCGGAGGTTCTCCTCCACGCGCCGGTTGAGCTCTTCCAGAATGGCCTCTCTTTGCTCAAAATCATCGTTCTGCAGCAGGACGACGAACTCGTCCCCGCCGACGCGGAAGACCGGGCTGTGCTTGTACAGGCCGCAGATCAGGCGGCTCGCTTCCCGGATATATTCGTCCCCCCTGGCGTGGCCGTAGGTGTCATTGATGAGCTTCAGCCCGTTGAGATCGCATACCACAACGGCCAGCTGGCGGAGCTCTCCGTTTCGTATGGCTTCGTTCAGGGCTTTTTCCTTTTCGGTATAAGCAAATTTGCTGCCGGTGCTGGTCAGCGCGTCCCGGGTTGCGATTTCGCGGATGACGCCGAGCTCTGCTTCGCTCTCCTCCGCTTTCCGGCTGAAATCCCGGGCGTTCTGCCGTTCCTCTTCCAGCACGGCACCGGTAGCCTTGCGCAGCATCAGGATCACCGTGCCGAAATAGAGCAGCAGAACGATACAGGTTACCGTGATCTGGACGGTGCTTCGCGTCAGAGTCTCATCGCTGAATCCGCGGATCTGATCATGGATCAGGCTTTCGGGGATCATGACGGTGATCATCCAGCTCGTGTCCGGGATGGGTGCATAATACAGCAGTTCCCTGCTGCCGGAGCTGCTGAATTCCGCGCTCCCCGCGAGCCCCTGCTGAAAGTTCTCTTCCAGCTGACGCCACTCTGCCTCCGGCAGCTTTTCCTGCATCACCCGGAGCAGGTTCTCATTTGCCCGGATGGAGCCGAAGTCAAGCTGCGTGAGGTTCTCTCCGTTTCGGTAGTACAGGCAGAAAAAGCTCTCGCTCTCCTCGGCGTCAAACGCGAGGGTGTTGACAAAGTCGCCGACATCGATCTCCACAAAGCAGGCCTTCAGGTCTTTCCCCATGAAGCGGAGGTCCCGGACAGGGATGGCCAGGCAGATCTGCTTTTTTACGCCGTAAAGGCTGACGGTGCTGATCACCGGATCGTCCATCGGATCCTGTGACAGGAAACCGTAGCGGCTGCCGCCCATATAGGTGGAGAGATCGGTATACACCACATTCTCGTCATCGGCGAGGGCGTACAGATCCAGCCCGTACAGCGCCTCCACCCGGCCGATGGCGGCACGCAGCGTCTCCTGCGAGGACAGGTCCTCCGGTGTGATGAGCTGTAATGCACGCCGCATCTCGGCAAGCCGCTGATTGATCATGCCGGAGACCGCCTGACTTCTCCGGTCGGCAAGCTCCCGCATGTAAAAGCGGCTGACCTGATCGACCGCTTTATCCGTCGCACTTCTGGCCCCGGCAGACATCCACAGCGTCAGACCGATGATGATGGCGACGACCGCAGCGGCGCCGAGTACGATGAAGGTAAGAATGAAGCGTTTCTGCTGATTTTTTTTGTTACTGGATTTCTCCATACAGCATCTCCAGAATGGTTTCTGCGTCCTTCTGATAAATGACCGTGGTGCGCTCCTCGGTCTTTTCCGGGTAGACGGTGCCCGGCAGCACGCCGTCGGCAATCTTCACGGCAACCTGCAGCGTATCGAAACCGATGGAATAGCAGTCCTGCACGCCCAGACAGTAGATAACCCCGTCCTTCAGAAAGTGCAGCGCCTCCCGGTCGTGGTCCATGCCGACGATCACGATATCCCGGCCGCTTTCCGCGACGGCCCTGGCGGCTCCGACGGGGTTGCTCATGTTGCAGCAGATGATCCCGGCCAGGTCGTCGGTGTCCCGGAGAATCTGCCGGGTCAGCTCATAGGCGGTCTGGATGTCGTCCTGGTCATACTCCACGGCGGCGATTTCCATCTCCGGATACTTTCCGACCGTATCCCGGGCGCCCTGCGCGCGGTCTTCGTGGCAGGGGGCCCCTCTGGTCCCGACAAGCACCGCAACGCGCCCGCGATAGCCGAGCTTTTCACACAGCGCCTCCGTAAGCAGCACGCCGTCCTCATAATTGTGGGTGTTGCCCACATAGGCGATCCTTCTGCAGCCGGGGGATGCGTCGGAACTGGAGAAGGTCATGACCTTCAGCCCGGATTCCACGAGGCTGTCCAGCACCGGGGAGATCACCGCCTCATCGGCAACGTCAACGCCGATGACATCATAGCCGCCCTCTGCGGCTCTCTGCAGGCGTGCCTTCTGATCCTCCGCGTCGGCCTTTTCCGGCGCCATGTATTCATAGGTGACGGCGATGCCTCTGTCCAGGTACTGCCTCTGCGCATCCTCGATCCCCATGGCCACCGCGTCCCACCAGGGGTGGACGATCTTGTAGGTGAAATAAAAGTTGTAACGGTCCTTCTGCGGGACATAGTCGTCCAGGGTACGATTGAAATTGACTGCCGGTTCCGTATCCCCCGCGGGTTCTGCAAAGGCGCGGCAGCCTCCGGCCATGCCGGCAAGAAAGATCATCCCCAGGACGAGTGTGCAGATCGCCGCCCTTCGGAAAAGCGTGCAATGCCCGTGTGTAAAGAAGTGTTCCATTTCCGTCTCCTCTGTTTCGGGCCCGGCGCATGCAGGCCGGCTGCCCGATTTGCGATGACAGCTCTATTTTATCCTTTCTGGAAAACAAATCAAGAGGGTTTTCAGCTTGAAAACACGGACGGCGGCAGAAAAGAAGCGAAAAGCAAAGATAATGCATGACATTCCCAGCCATTCTGTGATATAATTATAAAGTTAGACAAATCACATATATGAGGAGGCAGAGATATGACAGCAAAGGAAAAAGCGACAGCGCTTCACGGACAGGGATACAACTGCGCCCAGGCGGTGCTGATGGCCATGGGCGGCGCAACCGGCCTGGATGAGAAGACCGCGGCTTCGATTGCCTGCGGCTTTGGGGGCGGCGCCGGCTGCCGCGAGCTCTGCGGCGCTCTCTCCGGGGCCATCATGGCGGTTGGCATGAAATACGGTGCGGAGAACCGAGTGCAGGTCAACGCCGCCGACAAAGAGATCGTCACGGCCTTTCGCGAGAAGTTCGGCGCGGTCCGCTGCGCCGATCTGAAGGCGGCAAAGATCTCCTGCGACGATGTCATCGCGTTTGCTGCCGAAAAGGCGGAAGAACTGCTGAAGTAAGATTGCCTGAGACCGGGGAGAGGACCTGATTTTCTCCCATCGCCGGATCCGGACGGAAAGGGGGGCGGCGGATTGAAAAAAACACAGCTGATCGATGCCTGCCGCAACGTCCGGAAGGAGCTGGTCGCCTTTCTGTCGATCGTGGTGATCGGCATGCTGGCGGCGGTGGCATACCTCAGCATTGCCTACGCCGCGGCCACCCTGGAGAAGGACGCCAACATCTTCTTTAACGGCAGCGGGCTCTGGGACTTCCAGGTCAGCTCCACCCTGCTGATGGATGACGAAGATCTGGAGGCCATCCGCGCCCTGCCCGGCGTCGGGGCGGCAGAGGCGGTCCTGCAGACCGGCGCCCAGCTTCGCATCGGCAGAAGCATGACGGATGTCACGGTCATGGACGTCCCGGAGGAGATCACAAGGCCTGTGCTGCTCTCCGGCCGCCTGCCCGAGACGGCGGGGGAGTGCGCCATCGAAAAAAAGCTGGCGGACGACGGCGAATTCTCGGTCGGGCAGACGATCAGCCTGACCAACAGGCCCGTCATGGGCATCGAACCGCTCAAAGAGACGGACTTTGTCATCACGGGGGTTTTCCAGACGCCGGAGCATATCAGCTATATGGTGTCTGTGACGCCTTATGTCCTTGTCAGCAAGGAGAGCTTCAACCGCGAGGAGCTGCAGGGCTCGTTCATGACGACCCTCATCCGCGTCGCGGACGCCCCCGAAGACCGCTACAGCGACGCTTACTGGGACGCGGTCCGGCCGGTGGAGGAGGCGCTGCAGACCCTGGCGGAGGAGCGCGGTCCCGCGCGCAGAGAAAAGATCCGCGGCATCTATGAGACCCAGATCCGGACCGGCGAGCAGAAGATCGACGAGGCGAAGGCTCAGATCCGGACCGGCGAGCAGAAGATCGACGAGGGGAAGGCCCAGATGCAGACGGCGCGCGAAAAGCTGGATGAAGGCTGGCGCCAGCTGGCTGATCAGGAGAAACTGACAGAACCGGTGCCGGTTCTGCTGGATCAGGGCGCTGCCAAACTCCGCCTGGGGGAAGAGGAGATTGAGAGAATAGTCGGCGTGCTGGAAGGGCTGGGCATCCATGTCAACGGCAGCACCATCCTGGAAAGGGTGGAAGACCTCCGGAGGATGCTGGACAATGCTACCGTTTTCTGGGAGCGGGCGAGGGATTCCGATCTGCTGCCGGAGCCTGCAAGAGAAGCCTATGAAGAGCTGATCCGGAAATACGGCAACATGAGCGCCGAGGACGTCCTGCGCAAGGTCGAGGAAGAAACAGGTCTGGACCTCAGCGAAGAGAGAGAACGGCTGAAGAAACTCCGCAGCGGCGCGGACGAGTATGAGCGCGGCATCAACGATTACTATTATTCCGGGGAACAGTACCTTGACGCCGTGACCGCCATCGAGAAGGGCCGGAGGCTGCTGGAGGAAGGCGAGCGCGGGCTGGCCGAGGGGCAGGAAAAGCTCTGCAGCGCCGAAAAGCAGATCAGCGAGGCGAAGGAACAGCTCTGCAGCGCCGAAGAGCAGATCAGCGAGGCGAAGGAAAAGATGAACCAGATCGGCGAGTGCAGATGGGTCGTGCTCAATGACAAAGGGAACGCCGGCTATACCTACGCCAGGGCCAATTCCGACAAGCTGATGTCTATGAGCACCTCCTTCTCGTCCATCTTCCTGATCGTCGGCGCGCTGGTCATCTATGCCACCATCACCCGTATGGTCGAGCAGCAGCGTACCCTGGTCGGCGCGGCCAAGGCCATGGGCCTGTATAACGGCGAGATTTTTGCCAAGTACCTGTTTTTTGCCGCGGCTGCGGTCATGCTGGGCGTGGGCCTGGGCATCCTGCTGGCCTGGCTGCCGGTCCAGGGCCTCATCCTGCGATCGTATGAGGCGCATTTGAACTACGGGCGGGGGACGGACAGCTTCCTGCCGGTCCATACCGGGCTTGTCGCCGCCGGCGCCTTCCTGATCTCGCTGGCCGCGGTCTGGCTGGGCTGCCGCCAGCTGCTGCGCCTGACCGCCATCCAGCTGATGTCCGGGAAAACGCCGGACAAGGGGAAGAGAAAGAGCCGCTCTTCCTCCGGCGGGAGGCTGTATTCCCGCCTGATCCTGCGGAACATGTGGACCGACCGGGTCCGCGTGCTGGTCACGATTGTCAGCATCGCGGGCGGCTGCGTGCTGATGACGGTGGGCTTTACGCTGTATTTCGGCATCAGCGGCGTCACCGACCGGCAGTTCGGCGGTATCCAGACCTATGAGGCCGAGGTGTTTTATGATACCGGCGAGAACGAAGATGCGGAGGCGGAGATCGAGACGCTTCTGGAGGAGGACGGGCTGCAGCACATCCGGGTCCGCAAGAAAGACGGGGTCTTCGAGGTCGACGGAACGCTGGACGCGCTGACCCTGATCGTTGCGGAGAAGGGCTCGATGGACGGCTATTTTGACCTGCGCAGCATCGAGACCGGCGAAAAGCTCGACCTGTCGGACGAGGGGGTGCTGGTGCCCCGCCGCTTCTGGGAAAGCCACGGCGAAAAGCTCGACGGAAAGGTGCCGGTTTACAATGCCGACATGGACCGCGTCGAGATCCCGATCGTCGGCGTCTTCGAAAACTATTTCGGCCAGGTCTTCTTCCTGACGCCCGAAGGCTATGAGAGCTGTTTCCAAACCGCCCCGGTGGCAAACTGTTTCCTCGTCCGGACGGACGGCCTGTCCCTTGACGATCTGCGGGAGAGGCTGGAGCCGGTCAAAGGCCTTGAGCGCGTGCGCGACGCCGCGGCGGACCGGGTCACCATCGAGCAGTTCTCGCAGTCGCTGACCTTTGTCGTGGTGTTCATGCTCTTCCTTGCGGGCATGATGGCCTGCTTCATCGTGGCAAACTTCACCGTGACTTATATCCAGCGAAAGACCAAAGAGCTGACCATCATGCGCGTCAACGGCTTCTCCTCCGGCGAATGCATCCGCTATGCAGCCGCGGACCTGATTGTCACCACCGCCCTCGGCACGCTGATCGGCCTCGCGGCCGGCAGCTGGCTGGGCGCGCGCATCCTCGGCACCACCGAGACGCCGTATATCCAGATGATCCGCGAACCGAACGTGAAGACCTTTCTCTATTCCGGTCTGATCACCATCGGCTTCTCGGCAATCACGAACAGCATCGTGCTGCAGCGCATCCGCCGCCTGAAAATCTCGGACATCAACAGCTGATACCGGAGAACAGAAGAAAGATACACCATTTTGGAGGAACAGGAAAAATGAGAAAAATACTGATCGTTGTGGATATGCAGCGCGATTTTATCGATATGGCGCTGGGTACGAAAGAGGCCGTGGCCATCGTGGATGCGGTGAAGGAGAAGATCGGCGCCTATCCCCCTGACAGCATCTTCGTCACCATGGATACGCACGGGGCGGATTATCTCCAGACCCAGGAAGGAAGGTTCCTGCCGGTGGAGCACTGTATCCGCGAGACGGAAGGATGGCAGCTTTCCCCCGAACTGACGCCGGTGCTTGCCGGGGCCAAGGTGTTTGAAAAGCCGACTTTCGGAAGCGTGCAGCTGGCGGAGGAACTGAAAGCGCTTTCGGAAACGGAAGAACTGGAACTGGAGCTGGTCGGGCTCTGTACGGACATCTGTGTCATATCGAATGCGCTGCTGCTGAAGGCCTTCCTGCCGGAGGTCCGGATTACGGTCGACGCTTCCTGCTGTGCCGGCGTGACGCCGCAGAAGCATCTGGCCGCACTCGAGACCATGCGCTCCTGCCAGGTCGCGGTGGTGAATGCATAAAAAGCAGGGAGGCAGCCCCAGATGCCACCGCTGCCTGCGGAGCGATCCGGGGATCGCTCCCTGCGAACCCGCTTTGATGCGCCCGGCAGCGGGAAGCGTCAGACGGTCCTGATGTCCCTGGACATATGAGACAAGAAAAATCCTCCTGCGGCAGGGATTAGAAACAGCCTCTCCCGGACGGGAGAGGCTGTTTTTTGGTCCAGCCGTTCAGGCTGCGTTTTCGGAGGGGGGTGCGGTGTATGCTTCCACAATCGCCGGCAGCATGTCGATCTTCTCACGGAAGAGGTTCATGAGGTCCTTTTCGGCGATCATGCCGTCTTCATTCACCGCGACGCCCTCAAAGGAGAGCGGGACGATCATGGGCGGCACGTCGAGGGACAGGGGCTGGATGGAGCGGAGCTGCTCGGTGCTCTGGTAGACCAGATTTACCCGGAAGAAGGATTCGCCTGCCTCGTTGACCCAGCGCGTGAAGACCAGCTTGCAGCCGATGGGCGTGGTGGGTTCGATGGCGCCGGGCAGTTCATAGTCCTCCGCGCCCAGGGCCGCGAGGACACTGACGATGGTGGAGTCGTGCCCGCAGAGGAAGGAGAACTCCCGCCCCTGCGCGTTCAGCTCGGCATAGAGCTCCTTGAGCATGGGGTTTGCCAGGTTGACCGCATGCAGCGGGGTGGAGAGCGTGATCTTTTCGTAGGCCGCCAGGATGCTGCCGAACAGCTTCCAGTCCTCCGTGCTGAGCGCATGACCGAAGGCGGCCTTCAGCGCGTCCGGCTCTTCATAATACTGAAGCACCAGGGCGTCCGCCACCGATTTTGCGGTCTTGATGGGCCCGGAGAGCTCATAGCACGAAAGCCCCGTCGCATCGTCGAATTCCAGGATGAGCTTCGTCTCGTCCGTCAGGAGGTTGCCGAAGCTGCCTTTCCGATAGGCCTCGCTGTCCTCGATGTCGATGACGTCCATCATAAGCCGGATCGCATCCTCCAGAGAGGCGCTGTATCCGGACAGACCCTCTCCGCCGCCCATCCGGTAGATCTCTGCCTCGACATCCGCGGCATAGTCGTCGTTCAGGAAGTGGAGCTCGGGCAGGAAGACGCTGTCCATGTCGTTATACTCCACATGCCGCTCCACCGGCACGACGGCCACCGGAAGCAGTCCGGCCGAAAAATAATGTGCGGTCGCCAGGGTGCGCTGCAGACCGTTTGCATAAAAACGGACCGCGCCGTCCAGCGGGATATAGTTCTCGGGGAACAGGCCCTCTTTTTCCAGCCACAGGCGGAAGTACTGACCCATGGTGGTCTCCATCATGGCCCCGCGCAGGGACAGCTCTCCGGGGTTCGAGGTCCACGGAAACCAGTCGTGCGGGGTGATCTCATCGAGGAACGAGCCTTTTCCCGACAGCGGCGAACGGATATTGTGCCGGCTGAGGATGACGACCTGCTTCAGCTGATAGTTTGCCGTATCCTCCGCAGGCGCGGCGGCGCTGCAGCTTTCGCAGACGCAGCTTTCGCAGCAGCCCTCGGCGAAGCAGGTTCCGCCCAGCGCGGACAGCAGCGCCATGCACAGCAGCCATGCCAGGATTTTCTTACACACGGATTCTTTCCTCCCATTTTTTTCGTGCTTTTGTCTTCTCAGGAACCGGAAAAACCGGCCCCGGTTCAGATGAGCCGGGGCCGGTAAGCAATCAATCTGCAGATCAGATGCGCATGCAGACATCCCAGGCACGCCAGATGACGGTGCGCAGGTTGCCGATGGCAACGCAGTCGCCGACGCGGTGGATATGAGGCCCCTTGTCGCCGACAGGCGCCGGGACGAAGCCGATGCCGTTGACAACCGCATCGCACTCCTGTCTGAATTCGCCGTCCGGCGTCTTGATGATGCAGTAGCCGTCGCCGATCTCGGTGACGGTGCTGTGCAGATAGACCGGAACCTTGTGATACTCCATCGCGTCGCGCAGGAACGAGGTGTTGGCAAGGCAGGTGGCCTGTGCCGCGACAAGGTCGTTGCCATACTCGACGATGATGGGATGCTTCTTGAAGTTGTAGACCATGTCATAGGCCGCCTCGCAGGAGGACTGGCCGCCGCCGAGGAACACGACGGTCTGCAGCTTGTCGTCCTCGATCTTGCGGTCACGCAGAAGATCGGTGAAGTTCATGGTCTTCTCAAAGCCCTTGATCTGCGGCATGGTTCTGGGAACGGAACCGGTGCAGACGACGATCTCGTCAAAACCGCGGCGGAGAGTCCCGAGGTCATTGACCTCGGTGTTGTAGCGCACTTCGATGTTGTAGCGCTTGATCTCGTCCCGGTACCAGCGGAGAAGGTCTTTATCGTTCTCTTTGAAGGTCATGGCCGAGGCTGTCAGGAACAGACCGCCGAGCTCGCTGTCCTTCTCAAAGATGACCGGCTCATGACCGCGCTTTTTCAGGACAAGGGCCGACTCCATGCCGCCGACACCGCCGCCGATGACCGCGACCTTCTTGGGCCGTTTGGTCGGAACGATCTTATAGCGGTTGTGCTGCATGGTGGGCGGGTTCAGCGCGCAGCGGCCGAGGTGCAGCGAGTCGCCGAGAGACTGCATGTTCTCGGTGCCGGCGGCCTTCGAGAAGTTGAAGCAGCCGTTGTGGCAGCGGATGCAGGGACGGATCTCGTCCTCACGGCCTTCCTTGATCTTGGTGACCCAGTGCTCGTCAACCAGGTTCTGACGGGCGATGGCGACAGCGTCCAGACGGCCGGCGGCAATCTCCTCCGCTGCCTTGACCGGATCCATACGGCCGGCGCAGGCGACCGGGATGTCGATGAACTTGCGGATATGCTCAACGTCCTCAAGGTTGCAGTTGTCGGGCATATACTGAGGCGGATGTGCCCAGTACCAGGCATCGTAGGTGCCGTTGTCGCAGTTGAGGAAGGCATAGCCGGCATCCTGCAGGATCTTGACGGCCTTTTCGGACTCGGTAAGGTCACGGCCGAACTCTTCGAATTCTTCGTAGGGCATGGCACCCTTGCGCCAGCCCTTGGTGCAGGAGCGGACCGAATAGCGGAGGGAGACGGGGAAATCGTCGCCGGCCTGCTCGTGGATGGACTGCACGATCTCGGTGGCAAAGCGCAGGCGGTTCTCAAGCGAGCCGCCGTACTGGTCGGTGCGGAAGTTCATGTTGGCGATGGCAAACTGGTCGAGGTTGTAGCCCTCGTGAACGGCGTGGATCTCAACGCCGTCGATGCCGGCCTCACGCAGTTTTTTGGCGGTGGCGCCGAAGTGCCAGACCATCTCCTGGATCTCTTCCACGGTGAAAGGACGCGAGGTCAGGTTGTCGGCCCAGCGGTTCGGGGTGGCCGAGGCCGAGGCGCAGGCGTATTGGACGTCGACGATGGGGCTGGCCAGCTTGTTCAGCAGGTCGTTTCTGCCCAGCGCGGCCATCCAGGGGGTGACGGCCATCGAACGGCCAAAGCCGCCGGCCAGCTGTATGAACAGCTTGCTGCCGGTCTTGTGATACTCGTCCATATAGGGCTTGAGCACACGGTACATCTGGCGGTTGGAATCGAGCCACTTGCGGCCCATGGTGTCACGGATGACCTGCATGCCCGGGAGAACCAGGCCGACGCCGTCCTTGGCGCGCTTGAGCAGGAAGTCCGCACCCTCGAGGTCGAAGTGGGACGGCTCCAGCCAGCCGAAGAGGGTGGTGCCGCCCATGGAACACTGCACGATGCGGTTGGGGATTTCTACCTCTCCGATTTTAAACGGAGTAAACAGAGCTTCGTATTTCGGATTCATAAAGAACCTCCTTTTTCAATCATCTTTCCGATGGTCGGAACTCACGGAAGCAGTGCTCTCACAAAATCGACCGGCCACATCAGCAGGTCGCCGACCAGCCGGAGCTTGTCCTGCGCTTCAAGATAAGTATCCTCACCGAGAAGCTCAAACAGCGTTTCCTGTACTTCGTCTCTCTGCGCCATCTTATACACGCCATACGCAATGCCGCCGAAAAGAACGAGGCCAAAGAGCTTTTTTATCAACTTCATAATGATACTCCCTTCTGAAAGATAGAATGACAACTGTTTCCATGAAAAGATCACAGTTTTTTACTCATACATTATAGTAAATCTCCAAAAGAAAGTCAATTCTGAATCAATTTGACACGGGTAAACTGGTAAACCTGCACAAAACAGAGAACGGTTTTTGGTGATATCGTTTTAAAAGCAAACGGAGCAAAGCAAACTGTCCGGACACGGAAGCGCAGTCTGCCGAAATGATCGAAGGCGCCCGCCCGTCACAGGCGCTCCCGGTATGCCTGTGCCTTGCCCGGAAGCCGGCTTTGTGATATGATGGGCTCAGAACAGAGATTCGGAGACGATTATGGACCGCTTTATTGAGATAACCGATTTTCACGATCCCAGGCTGGATATCTATGCCCGCCTGACGGAAGCCCAGCTGCGGAGCAGCCACGGCATCGAAAACTCCCTCTTCATCGCCGAGAGCCCCCATGTCATCGAGCGGGCGCTGGAGGCCGGCTGCGTGCCGGAGTCGCTGCTGATGCTGCCGAAGATGCTGGACGGACGCGAGCGCGGACAGGAGATCCTTGCGCGCTGCGGGGAAGTTCCGGTCTATGTGGCGGAGGAGGACTGCCTGAAGCAGCTGACCGGCTTCCCGCTGACGCGCGGGGTGCTCTGCGCCATGCGGCGGCCGCCCCTGCCGGAGGCGGAGGAGCTGCTGCGGCACAGCGAGCGCGTGGTGGTGCTGGAGGATGTCATGAACCCCACGAATCTGGGGGCGATCTTCCGCTCGGCCGCGGCGATGGGGATGGATGCCATCCTGCTGACGCCGGCCTCCACCGATCCCCTGTACCGCAGATGCATCCGCGTCAGCATGGGGACGGTCTTTCAGATTCCCTGGGCCTGGATCGGGGAAGAGCTGACGGACTGGCCGGAAAAGGGGATGGCGCTGCTGCGCCGCCACGGCTTCCGCACCGCGGCCATGGCCCTGCGGGACGAATCCGTCAGCATCGACGATGCAGCGCTTGCGGCTGAGAAGAAGCTTGCCGTGATTCTCGGTACCGAGGGCGACGGCCTCGCCGACGGCACCATTGCCGACTGCGACTATACGGTGAAGATCCCCATGGCCCACGGGGTCGACTCGCTGAACGTTGCGGCGGCGGGCGCTGTCGCGTTCTGGCAGCTGTGCCGACGGTAAAATTTGTGCAGCCTGACGAATGCAGCCCCGAAGGACCGGCGAGCGGCCAAGAGATAAAATGCAAAAAGAAAGCAAAGCAATCATTCTGCATCTAAAACAATGCAGAATGATTTCTTATTCGTCAAAATGCAATTAAAAATAATGATTTTCTGTATACTTTGCTTATTGCACGGGAGAGGGGAAAATGATAAGATATTAACGTAGACAAGTATGACCAGCGGAGGTGCCGGTATGAAAAAAATGATGGTCCTGATCGGGAATTACGGCAGCGGCAAATCCGAGCTGGCCCTGAACTTTGCCTTTCAGGCGGCGGCCCGCGGCGAGAGGACCGAGCTGCTGGACCTGGACATGGTCAACACCTATTTCCGCCTGACCGAGCGCGGCAAGCAGGTTGAGATGAAGGAGATCCGCCTGGTTTCGCCGAACTTTGCAAACTCCGGCATCGAGACCCTGTCTCTGCCGGCCGAGGTGGCCTCCGCCTTCGCGATGGACTGGGACACGGTCATCTTTGACGTCGGCGGCGATGCCGTCGGCTCGACGGCCCTGGGCCGCTATCATGAGGATTTCATGGCGCTGGAGCCCGACGCGCTGGAGGTTTTGAACGTGGTGAACATCCGCCGCCCGCTGGCCGGCACGGTGGAGAGGATCATGCACCTGCAGGAGGAGATGCAGATTCATTCCCGCCTGAAGATCACCGGCATGATCAACAACACCAACCTCGCCGAAGTGACCGGGCCGGACGAGCTGCGCGACGGCTATGCGATGATCCGCGAGGTCTCCGAAAAGACCGGGGTCCCGGTGAAGTATACGGCCGGAAAAAGCGAGCTGCTGGAGCAATTCCTGAAGGAAGGACACGACCCGAAGTATATCGGCACCCCGCTGCCCATCGACATCTACATGCGGCGCGACTGGAACAGCTGGATCGAAAGCCTGCCAGAGAAGCGGCCGCAGCAGCTGGAGTACCTGTAAAGCGGGCTGAGACGGTTTGTAAGACGGCTGGGGAGCCGTTTACAAAAATACCTACCACAAGAATGAAAATCAATTCAGAGAAAAGAGGTAGAATTCATGGCAAAGGTCACAGTTACCATCAACGAGCTGATCTGCAAGGGCTGCGGGCTGTGCGTACGGGCATGTCCCAAGAATGTGCTTGAGCTTTCCAAAACCAGGCTCAACGCGAAGGGCTACCATCCGGCAGAATTCGCAAGGCCGGAAGACTGCATCGGCTGCGCTTCCTGCGCAAGAACCTGCCCGGATGTAGCGATCCGGATCGAAAGAGACTAAGGAGGGAAAGAACATGTCACTGACTTTGATGAAGGGAAGCGAAGCAATCGCCGAGGCCGCCATTCGTGCCGGCGCGCGCTTCTTCTTCGGCTATCCCATCACTCCGCAGACCGAGATTCCCGAGTACATGTCCGCCCGTATGCCTGAGGTCGGAGGCTGCTTCCTCCAGGCCGAGAGCGAGGTTGCGGCCATCAACATGGTGTACGGCGCAGCCGGTACCGGTGCCCGCGTTATCACCTCCTCCTCCAGCCCCGGCGTCAGCCTGAAGCAGGAGGGCATTTCCTACTGCGCCGGCGCCCAGCTGCCCTGCGTGATTCTGAACGTCATGCGCGGCGGCCCCGGTCTGGGCAACATCCAGGCCTCTCAGGGCGACTATTTCCAGGGCGTCAAGGGCGGCGGCAACGGTGACTATCACCTGCTGACCTATGCGCCGAGCTCTGTCCAGGAAGCCATCGACATCATGATGTTCGCCTTCGACAAGGCCGAGAAGTACCGCATGCCGGTTCTGTTCCTCGCCGACGGCATCATCGCCCAGATGATGGAGCCTGTCGAGATGCCCGAGATGGTCGACTTCAAGGTGGACCCGGAGAAAAAGCCCTGGGCCTGCACCGGCTGGAAGCCGGGCGACGACCCGAAAAAGCGCGGCGTCATCAACTCCATCTACATCGACACCGAGTCCCTGACCGTCCACAATGCCGACCTGCAGGCCGTCTATGCCGAGGCCCGCAAGAATGAGCAGATGTGGGAGTGCTACAAGACCGAGGACGCCGAGATCGTCGTCACGGCCTTCGGCACGGTCGCCCGTATCGTGAAGACGGTTGTCGACCAGATGCGTGCGGAAGGCCACAAGGTCGGCCTGTTCCGTCCCATCTCGGTCTGGCCGTATCCCTACGATGCCCTGGCAGAGACCTGCTGTGCGCCGCAGGTCAAGGCCATTCTGGATGTTGAGGTCAACGAAGGCCAGATGCTCGAGGATGTCAAGCTTGCCGTTGAAGGCAGAAAGCCGGTCCATTTCTTCGGTCATCTGGGAAGCCAGTTCCCGACCACCGCAGAGATCACGCAGAAGATCCTCGAGATAAAGGAGGGCAAGTAAAAATGGCCGTTGTATTTGAGAAAACAAAGCTTCTTACCGATAAACCGTTCCACTACTGCCCGGGCTGCAACCACGGCATCATTCACCGCCTGGTGGCCGAGGCCGTTGACGAACTGATTCAGGAAGGCAAGCTCGAAGAGGGCAATGTCATTGCGGTCGCGCCGGTCGGCTGCTCGGTCTTTGCCTATGACTATTTCAACATGGACGCCTACGAGGCGGCCCACGGCCGCGCCCCCGCCGTCGCGACGGGTGCCAAGCGCGCCAAACCCGATACCCTGGTGTTCACCTATCAGGGCGACGGCGACCTGGCCTCCATCGGTACGGCCGAGATCGTCCATGCCGCGCACCGCGGCGAGAAGATCTGCACGGTCTTCGTCAACAATGCCATTTACGGCATGACCGGCGGCCAGATGGCCCCGACCACCCTGGTCGGCCAGAAGACCACCACCTCTCCCTACGGCCGTGATGAGGCCTGGTGCGGTGCACCGATCAAGATGTCCGAGATGCTGGCCGAGGTGCCCGGCGCCTATTACATCGAGCGCTGCGCCGTCAACAACAACGCGAACATCCTGAAGACCAAAAAGGCAATCAAGAAAGCGTTCCAGTATCAGCTGGATGGCAAGGGCTTCTGCATGATCGAGGTTCTGTCCACCTGCCCGACCAACTGGGGCCTGAGCCCGGTCGAGGCCATGAAGTGGCTGGAAGAGAACATGATCCCCTACTATCCTCTGGGCGTGAAGAAAGATAAGGGGGCTGAATAATCATGATGAAACAGTACGTTTTCGCAGGCTTCGGCGGACAGGGCATGCTGCTCATCGGCAAGTTCCTCGCCATGGCCAATATGCTGGAAGGCAAGCATGTTTCCTGGCTTCCCTCCTACGGCCCTGAGATGCGCGGCGGCACGGCCAACTGCTCGGTCGTCGTCTCGGACGAGCCGGTCGGCTCGCCCCTGGTGGACAACTGCGATGTCCTGATCGCCATGAACCTGCCCTCCCTGGACAAGTTCGAGCACACCGTGAAGCCCGGCGGACTGATCGTTGTCAACTCCTCCATCATCGACCGCAAGGTCCAGCGTGACGATGTCCGCGTGGTCTACTGCGACGCGGCCGGCATCGCCGATGCCGTGAAGAACCCGAAGGGCGCCAACGTCGCCATCCTGGGCGCCATGATGGGCGCGGATCCCGATGCGGTGGAGTTTGACAAGATGGTCGAGGCCATTAAGATCGAGCTCGGCGAGCGCAAGATGCGCTTCCTCGAGGGCAACAAGGCAGCTCTCGTTGCCGGCATGGACGCGGCAAAGGCCTGATTCTCTCTGCATATCCTTTTCAGACAGCAATGGCACGGTCTTCGGACCGTGCCATTGTGCTTTTTGGCGCTTTAGCTTGACAAAACCCCTGGTTCTACCAGGGGTAGATAAAAAAGCCTTGGCAAATAAAACCCCCAAGTATAGAGTGATGTTGGTTTG
>ONGJ01000078.1 GCA_900317375.1 uncultured Eubacteriales bacterium | reverse complement strand
TTTTGGTGACCCGTACGGGATTTGAACCCATGTTACCGCCGTGAAAGGGCGGTGTCTTAACCACTTGACCAACGGGCCTTCAAAAAGGCGCAGGATTTGGCTGCGCCTTGCTGGTAGCGGCACCTGGATTTGAACCGGGGACACTGCGGGTATGAACCGCATGCTCTAGCCAGCTGAGCTATGCCGCCATGAATAGCATGAAGGATTCTAACAGAATTCCCGGGGATTGTCAACAGTTTTTTTACAAGCACAAGCTTGCATTCCATTCTTATTTGTGATAGGCTTGCGCGCGGTCGAGAGACGACGCAGACGGCCTGCTTTTTCGCGGGTCGTTCGAGAGAAAGCAGCTTACGGAAAGGAAAGCGCCGCAGAAGCATGAACACCGAAACCGTATACGACAGACAGAGATGGACATTTCCGCGGGTCGGGCAGAGGATCGTCAAGACCTCGATCGCGGTTTTCCTCTGCCTGGTCATCTATTATCTGCGGGGCTACGAGGGCGGCAGCATGCCCACCGAGGCAATGATCACCGCCATTCTGTGCATGCAGCCCTATGTCCGCGACAGCCGGGATTATGCGGTCAGCCGCCTGACGGGCACCCTGATCGGGGCCTTCTGGGGGCTGATGTTTCTGCTGTTTCTGACGGCAGTGCATTCGGAAGGGGACAGGCGCCTGATCCTCTATGCCGGCATGGCCGTCGGTGTGCTGGTCAGCCTGCACAGTGCGGTGCTGATCGGCAAGCCCGATACGGCAGGCCTGGCGGCGATCGTCTTTCTCTGCGTGGTGATCGCCTTTCCCGACATCGAGGATCCGATCCGTCAGGCGGGGCTTCGGATCGTGGATCTGTTTATCGGCACGCTGGTCGCCATCGGCGTGAACATCTTCCGCCTGCCCCGGGAAAAACAGACGGACAGGGTCTTTTTTATCCGGAGCAAGGATCTGGTTCCGGACCGCTTCTCCCAGATCCCTCCCGCCGCCATGTTCCGGCTGAACTATCTGTATGACGACGGGGCACGGATCTGCCTGATGAGCGAGCATGCCCCGGCGTTCTTTGCCCTGCAGATGAGCGAGACTAAGCTCAACACCCCGCTGATCGTCATGGACGGCGCGGCCATCTTTGACGCCAACGAGAACCGCTATCTTTCCCTCGAAACCCTGCCGGCCGAGGATTCCGAACGCCTGACCGAGCGCCTGCGCGCATGGAATATCAGCTATTTCATCTATACCGTACACCGCAACAAAACCTGCATCTTCCATAACGGCGAGCTGCGCGAACCGGAAAAGAAGGTCCTGGAACGGATGAAGCGCTCGCCCTACCGCGACTATCTGGACGGAGAGGGCTATGAGCCGGATGAGATCGTCTATTTCAAGGTTCTGGGCAACGGCGCCGAGATCGCCGAGATCGAGCATCACCTGCGGCACAGCCTTCCCAAGAGCCGGCTTCGCTCGGTGATACGCAGGCAGGCGGGCGCCGAGGAGGTTTACGGGCTCTACATCTACGCCCATACGGCCAGCATGGACCAGGCGAAAAAGCGCCTGATGGCCAGGCTGCGGAAGGAGGATCCCTCTCTGGTGCCGATGGATGTCCGCCTCCCCGGGCCCTACCGCTCGGAGCTGGACGCCATGCACATTCTGCACACGGTCGGAAACCTCTACGAGCCGATCCGTCTTTTCCCGCGCCGGCGCCGGAAACTTAAGGCCGGCGACCCGGACTGACGGCGGCATATGGCCATGAGCGGAAAACAAAAAAAGACACGGTCAGAGACAAAGAGAAGGCACTTGCCGGATCCTGCGGAGGCGGTCCTTCTCCTTTCCCCGTTCCTGACGGGCCTGTTCTATCTCTGGGGCGCCGCCCTTGCGGTTATCGGCCTGACGGGTGCGCTCCTTCTGACACAGAAAAGGGAAGGGCTTCGGTTTTCCTTCAGCCCGCTGCTTCTTGCCTGCGGCAGTTTGGTGCTGTTCCATCTGGGCGGCTGCCTCTGGGGGACAGACCGGGGGATGGCCCTTGCCGGCGCGCTGCAGTTTCTGCCGCTTCCGCTCTTTGCGCTGGCGCTTCAGCAGCGCGAGGCGGAGAAAAGGATGCAGATGCTGACATGGCTTCCGCATACCGCGGCAGCCATGGTTCTGCTGTCTTTCCTTCTGAGCCGCATTCCCGCCTGTGCCGGGCGCTTTCTGATCAACGGCCGTCTGGCAGGCTTTTTCCAGTATCCGAACACCTTCGCGGCGTATCTGCTGGCAGCGCTTGTTGTCCTGCTGCACGGGGCACCCGTCGGCCGGGGAGAAAAGCGGCTCCTGTCGCTCATCCTTCTTTTTGGGCTTGCGCTGGCACAGAGCAAGGCAGCGGCGGTGCTTCTGATCGCGGTGCTGATTGTCTCCGCCGTGTACGCTGACGCGGGAAGCGAGAAAAGACTGCTCTTCCTTGCTGCTTTGCTGTTTGCCGGTGCCGGGCTTTTCCTCGCGCTGTCCGGCAGGCTTTCCTTTTCCACCTTTTTCGGGCGCCTGCTGTATGCCCGGGATGCGCTTCCGGTGATCGCACGTCATCCGCTCGGCCTCGGGTATACCGGCTACTACTGGCTGCAGGGCAGTTTTCAGACGGGCGTGTACAGCGTCCGCCATGTACACAACGAACTGCTGCAGCTGCTGCTGGACGTGGGCTGGATTCCCGCCGGACTCTTCCTGTGGGCGCTGGTCGAGGCCTTCCGCTCTCCGGAGGGAGGGCTCTGCCGCAGGCTGCTGCTCGCCGTTCTCTGCCTTCATGCGCTGTTCGATTTCGATACCCAGTTTGTCTCTGTCGCCTTCCTGATGCTGACGGCGGCCTCGGTTGAACCCAAAGGCACCCGGAAGCTTCCCGGCCCTGTTTTTGCCGCGCTCTCGGTTCCGCTCTGTCTCTTTTCACTCTGGCTGGGGACGGCTTCGGCCCTTCTGGCCGCAGGCAGACCGCAGGAGGCGGCAAGCTGGTACCCGGGCTATACGGAAGCGCTCATCCGGATGCTTCCCGAGACCGAGGACAGCCGGATAGCAGAATCGGCGGACCGGATTCTCCGTCTGAACGGCAGCGCGGCGCCGGCCTGGGATTGCAAGGCGGAGGCTGCCTTTCAGCGGGGCGATTTCGACGCGGCGCTGGATGCCAAGGAAGAGGCTGTCCGCCTCTCCCGCTACAACCGGCAGGAATACCTGGAATACCGCAGCCTGCTCGAGCAGGTCCGCATTCGGTGCCTCGGCCGGGGGGATGCTGCCGGTGCTGCCCGCTGCAGCGCGAAGCTGGAGGCGCTGCCCGGCAGGATGCAGGCTGTCCTGGACGGAACGTCGGCTCTCGGCCGGATGATTGATGATCAGCCGCATCTCAGCCTCCCGCCCTCTTGAATTTTCTCCTGTTTTATGGTATATATGTCATGCATATAATCCCCAGCGGGGAGATAGGAATAATCACAGCAGGAAAGGATGAGAATCTGATGTTTGTATATGCCGACAATGCGGCAACCACCAGCGTCAGCAAAACGGCGCTGGATGCCATGATGCCGTATCTGACGGAGCTTTACGGAAACCCCTCCAGCCTTTACGCCTTCGGACAGAAAGCCGCCGAGGCCCTCGCCGCCGCGCGTGAGACGGTTGCCGCCTGCCTGAACGCCGACCCGAAGGAGATCACCTTCACCTCCGGCGGCAGCGAGGCCGACAACCAGGCGATCGTTACGGCTGCCAGACTCGGGGCCAGGAAGGGCAAAAAGCACCTCATTTCGACCCAGTTTGAGCACCATGCCGTGCTGCACACACTGGCAAAGCTTGAGAAGGAGGGCTTTGAGGTCACCCTTCTGGATCCGCATGAGGACGGCGTGATCCGCGTGGAGGATGTCGAGAACGCCCTGCGGGACGACACCTGCCTCGTCACCATCATGTTTGCCAACAACGAGATCGGCACCGTGCAGCCCATCGCCGAGATCGGGGCTCTCTGCCGCGAGAAGAAGGTCCTCTTCCACACCGACGCCGTGCAGGCCGCCGGCCACACGCCCATTGACGTCAAGGCCATGAACATCGACATGCTGGCCATCTCGGGCCACAAGTTCCACGCGCCCAAGGGTGTCGGGGCACTGTATGCCCGGCGCGGGATCGCCCTGACGAACATCATCGAGGGCGGTGCGCAGGAGCGCGGCAAGCGTGCCGGCACCGAGAACGTCGCGGGCATCGTCGCCATGGCGGCCGCGCTGAAGGAGAGCTGCGACCACATCGAAGAGAACACCGCGAAGATCATCCCCATGCGCGACAAGCTGTTTTCCGAGCTCGGCAAGATCCCCCACAGCAAAATCAACGGCAGTCTGGAGCACCATGTCCCCGGTACCGTGAACATGTGCTTTGAGGGCATCGAGGGCGAGAGCCTGCTGCTGATGCTGGATGACAGAGGCATCTGCGCCTCCTCGGGCAGCGCCTGCACCTCCGGCTCGCTCGACCCGAGCCATGTGCTGCTGTCCATCGGCCTGCCGCACGAGGTCGCCCACGGCAGCCTGCGTCTGTCCATCGGCGAATACAACAGCATGGAAGAGATCGACCATATCATCAAGGTGGTCCCCGAGGTCGTCGCCTATCTGCGCAGCATCAGCCCGATCTGGGATGAACTGGAAAAGGGAACCCGAAAACATCTGATCTGATCGGAAGCGTCGGTCAGCAGGAAATTGAGAAGGAGAACAGTATCATGGCTCTTTACAGCGAAAAGGTAATGGATCATTTCCGCAATCCCCGCAATGTCGGCCAGATCGACGACGCCGACGGCGTCGGCGAGGTCGGCAACGCCAAGTGCGGCGATATCATGCGCATGTATATCAAGGTGGACGACGGCATCATCACCGATGTCAAGTTCAACACCTTCGGCTGCGCCAGCGCGATCGCCACGAGCTCGATGGCGACCGAGCTCATCAAGGGCAAGCCCGTCGAGGAGGCGCTCAAGCTGTCAAACGACGCGGTGGTGGAGGCGCTGGACGGTCTGCCCACCCACAAGATCCACTGCAGCGTTCTGGCGGAAGAGGCCGTCAGCGCCGCCGTCAAGGACTACTACGACAAAAACGGCATCGCCTATGACCCGGCGATCTTCAAAGAGCACCCGGATCACGAGGGCGAAAGCTGCAGCGTCTGAGTGCCGGCTGCAGCCCGGGAGGATGCTTCCCGGATCGCCTGCACGTCAAGACCAGCCACTGCGCGGAAGAGAAACCTGTTCCCCCGCATCCGGGTTTCTCCGCCGCGCTTTTTCTGTGCTTTCCCCTGCGCAGGGGATATTTGCGCTTTGAGACAGCCGCGTGATTGACTTTCCGGCAGGAAAGAGACTATAATAAGAAAAAAAGAATCGAAAAGCGGGAGGATGGAGAGAAGATGGCTTATACGGCAGCGGTGATTACGGTAAGCGACAAGGGTTCCCGGGGCGAGCGCAAGGATACCAGCGGCCCGGCGGTCAAAAGGATTCTGGAGGACGCCGGGTTTTCCGTTGTGCATACCTGCATTCTTCCGGACGAGAAGGATGAGATCGAGAAGGAACTGATCCGCTGTGCGGACGAGCGGCACATCAGCCTGGTGATGACCACCGGCGGCACCGGCTTTTCCCAGCGCGACGTCACCCCCGAGGCGACCCTCGCCGTGATCGAGCGCGAGACCCGCGGCATTCCCGAGGCCATGCGCTGGGCAAGCCTCCAGGTGACGCCGCGCGGCTGCCTGAGCCGCAGCGCGGCCGGCATCCGGGGCAAAACCCTGATCGTGAATCTGCCGGGCAGCGAGAAAGCGGCGAAGGAGAACCTGCTGGCGGTGATCGACGCCCTTGTCCACGGCATGGACATGCTCCTTTCCGAGGGCTCGACCGATCATAATCATGATCATCACGGTCATCACCATCATCACGATGAATAAGCGGAGTGAGCATGGATAAACGACTCGAGCGGATTCTTCCCCGGGTTCAGAAACCGGCCCGCTACACGGGCGGGGAATACAATCAGATCCTGAAGGACAGGGACGCGGTCGATCTGCGTCTCGCCTTCTGTTTTCCGGACACCTATGAGATCGGCATGTCCAATCTGGGCATGAGCATCCTGTACCAGACGATGAACAGCCTGCCCTTCGTCTGGTGCGAGCGCGTGTTTGCGCCCTGGGGCGACATGTACGCCGAGATGAAGCAGGCCGGCATCCCCCTCTACGCCCTGGAGAGCGGCGATCCGCTGTCGGCCTTCGACTCGATCGCCTTTTCCGTCGGTTACGAAATGGCCTATACGACTGTGCTGGACATGCTGGACATGGCTGGCCTGCCCCTGCGCAGTGCGGAGCGTCCGTCTCTTCTCCCGCTGGTCTGGGCAGGGGGCACGGCGGCTGTCAACGCCGAGCCGATGGCGCCCTTTATCGACCTGTTCGTCATCGGCGAGGGCGAGGAGGTCAACAACGAGGTCCTGACCCTGCTGCGGCAGGCGAAAAAAGAAAGCTGGAGCAAGCAGGACTTTCTCCGCTGCGCCGCCCGAATCGGGGGCGTGTATGTGCCCTCCCTGTACGAGGTGAGCTACCGCGGGGACGGGGAGGTGGCCGCCGTGACGCCGAAGGACGGTGCCCCGGCGAAGGTCCTCAAGCGCATCGTGGAGGATCTGGATGCCTCTCCCTTCCCGACCCGGCCCGTGGTCCCTTCGACCGAGGTGGTGCACGACCGTGTCTGCCTTGAGCTCTTCCGGGGCTGCGTACGCGGCTGCCGCTTCTGCCAGGCGGGCCATGTCTACCGGCCGATCCGGGCCAAGAAAAAGGAAACGCTGATCCGCCAGGGGATCGAAGCCCTGCAGAACACCGGCTATCAGGAGCTTACCCTGCTGAGTCTGTCGACCAGCGATTACCGCGAGCTCCCGGGCCTCTGCGACGGCCTGCTGGCATACTGCGAAGAGCGCAGCATCGGCCTGTCCCTTCCCTCGCTGCGGGCGGACAATTTCTCGATGGAGCTGATGCAGAAGCTGCAGAAGGTGCGCAAAAGCGGCCTGACCTTCGCTGTGGAGGGCGGCAGCCAGCGCCTGCGGGACGTCATCAACAAGAACGTGACGGAAGAGGACCTGCTGAACACCTGCGCCATTGCGTTCTCGGGCGGCTGGAACAACGTCAAGCTCTATTACATGCTGGGCCTGCCGACCGAGACCGACGAGGACATCCTCGGCATTGCCGCCATGGCAAACGCCGTGCTCCACTGCTGGCGGACCCATGCCAAAAACAAGAATCGGGGCGTCCGGATCACGGTCTCGACCTCCTGCTTCATCCCCAAGCCCCACAGCCCCTTCCAGTGGGAGGCGCAGATCAGCCTTGACGAATACCGGCGCCGGGTCGAGCTGCTGCGCGGGGCGATCACGGCAAAGAACGTCGTCTACAACTGGCACGATGCCGAGACCAGCTTTATCGAGGCGGTGCTCTCCAAGGGAGACCGCCGGGTGGCCGACGCGGTGGAATGGGTCTTCCGAAACGGGGGACGCCTGGATGCCTGGACCGATTATTTCTCATTCCCGCGCTGGATGGAGGCCTTCGAGCACTGCGGCATCGACCCGCATTTTTATGCCAACCGCGAGATCCCGATGGATGCAGTGCTCCCCTGGGATCACATCGATGTCGGTGTGCGCAGACAGCACCTTCTGCGCGAGCGGGAACGCGCCTGCCGGGCCGAGCTTTCCCCGGACTGCCGCCATCAGTGCTCCGCCTGCGGTGCCGCCGCCCTGCTGAAGGAGGGACGCTGTGATGGATAAACTCCGCCTCCGCTTTGAGAAAACCGGCCGCGCGGTCTATATCTCGCATCTGGATCTGATGGCGACCATGCAGCGCGCCTTTTCGCGGGCGGGATACCGTCTGCAGTATTCCGAGGGCTTCAACCCGCATCCGCTCATATCGATCCTGCTGCCCCTGTCGGTGGGCACGGCCAGCGTCTGCGAGCTGATGGATTTCCGCCTTCACGAGGAAGCGGATCTGTCTGTGCTGCCCATGCGCCTGACGGACGCCCTGCCGGAAGGCCTGCGGGTGCTGGAGGCCTACCCCTGCGAGCGGAAGAGTGCCGAGCTCAAGTGGCTGGATGTCCGCGGTCGGCTGGAATACGACCGGGGCCTGCCCGATCCGGAAGAACTGGCGGCCTTTTTTGCGCAGTCGGAGATCGTGATCGAGAAGAAGACCAAGCGGGGGATTGGCATGACGGATATCCGCCCGGCCGTTGAACGCATCTCCCTCTGCCCGGAGGAGGGCTGCATCTGCCTGGATGCCCGTGTTTCCGCGCAGGAGCCGACCCTGAACCCCGAACTGCTGGCGGGGGCCCTGCGGCAGCTCCGGCCGGAGCTGGCACCGGACTTCGCCGCCTTCACGCGACTTGAAACCTATGACCGGGAACACCGGATCTACCGCTGACGGAGCTGACACCAGATGGACAAAAAACGCATTGCCTTCTTCCAGGAGGACCTGGGCCCGGGCGGCATTCAGAAAAGCCTCTTCAACCTCCTGCGGAACCTGGACTATGACCGCGTGGATGCCGAGCTCTTCCTGTTCGAGGAGGGCTGCTTCTTCGAGGGCGAGCTGCCGGCGGCACTGACGGTCCGCGTGCTGCCGCCGCCCCCGCGCCCGTACAGCTTCATGCCCTTCGAGACCGCCCGGAAGCTCTGGAAGGTCGACTGGGCGCAGTACGGCGAGTACGACCTGGCGGCGGATTTCAACAGCTACCAGTTCGCCTGCGCGGCCGGCACGCTGGGCGTAAACGCGAAAAAGCGGGTCATGTGGATCCACAACAATGTCGAGATCAAGCTGGCCAATGAGTGGAAGTACCGGGTGCTCTGGCATTTCTTCCGGGGCAAGTTCCCGTTCTATGACGGCTTTGTGCCCTGCTCGCCGGCTCTCTGGGAGCCCTTTGCCCGCCTCTCGGGCCGGGGCGGTGCCGAACACCGGGTCATCGCCAACTACATCGACGTCTCGGAGATCCGCCGCAAGCAGGCGGAGACGGCGGAACTTCCTCCTGACCTGGAAGAAACCGTGAACTTCGCCGCCCTCGGAAAGCTCTGCCACCAGAAGGGCTACGACCTCATGATCCCGCTGTTCGCCGCCTGCTGCCGCGAGCGGGAGGATCTCCGCCTTTTCATCATCGGTGACGGACCCGACCGGGCCGCCCTCGAACAGCTGGCCGGGCAGGAGGCCCCGGGCAGGATCGTTTTCCTCGGCGCGCGGCCGAACCCCTATGCCGTGCTGGACCGGATGGATGCCTTCCTCTCCACCTCGCGCTACGAGGGCCAGCCCCTGAACATCGAGGAGGCCAGGGTCGTGGGCCTGCCGATCTACTGCTCAAAGAACCTCGAGAAGTACTCCGAAGGCCTGCACGGCCTGGAGGAAGAGGACCTGAAGGCGGCCATCCTGACCGCCCGGAAGGGACAGAAGCATCCGGACGACCTGGCGGAATACAACCGCCGCATCCTCGAGAGCATCTACGACCTCGCCTGACCGGAAATATCAAAAAAAACAGAGACCGCAGCCGGGGAAAGCTTCCCCTGCTGCGGTCTGCCTTGTCTGCAGATTTGTTTACACCACGACCAGCTCGCCGTCGCGGGCGTCCACGGTGATGGTGCTGCCGGCACTGATGTCGCCGCGGAGGATCGTCCGCGCCACCAGGGTCTCGACGCTGCTCTGCAGCACGCGCCGCAGGGGCCTCGCACCGTAAAGCGGGTCATAGCCGCGCTCGATGATCAGCTCCTTGGCCGCATCGGTGAGCTCGAGGTCCAGATCCCGGTCCTTCAGCCGTTTCCGGAGGGATTCGACCATCAGGTCGATGATGCTGTTCAGGTTCTCGCGGGTCAGCGGACGGAAGAGAATGATCTCGTCCAGCCGGTTCAGGAACTCGGGCCGGAAGGAGCGGCGCAGCTCGGCCATGACGGCCTCCTGTGCCTCGGGCCGGATGCTGCCGTCCTCTTCGATCCCCTCCAGCAGATAGCTGCTGCCGAGGTTCGAGGTCAGGATGATGATCGTGTTCTTGAAGTCGACCGTTCTGCCCTGCGAATCGGTGATGCGCCCGTCGTCGAGAATCTGCAGCAGGATGTTGAAGACATCCGGATGCGCCTTCTCGATTTCGTCGAACAGCACCACGCTGTAGGGCTTGCGCCGCACGGCTTCGGTCAGCTGGCCGCCCTCGTCGTAACCGACGTATCCCGGGGGTGCGCCGATCAGGCGCGAGACCGAGAACTTTTCCATATACTCGGTCATGTCGATGCGCACGATGTTGCGCTCGTCGTCGAACAGGCATTCGGATCGGCGATGCCGGCACGCGAGCGGAGAATGGCCTCCGTGACGCGCTGGACCGCCTCGTCCTGACCGATCAGACGCTTGTGCAGATGCTCGTCCAGATGCAGGATCTTCTCACGCTCGCCCTCCATCAGGCGGGCGACGGGGATCCCGGTCCACCGCGCGACGATGCCGGAGATCTCTTCTTCGGTGACGGTGTCGTGGACCATCGAGTTCTGGTTTTTCTGCTCGGCGCGCTCCTCGGCCTCGGCCAGCTGCTTTTCCAGGGCGGGCAGATCCGAGTATTTCAGGCGCGCTGCCTTTTCATACTCATAGTTCAGCTGGGCGGTTTCGATGTCCGCGTGCATGCGCTCTATTTCGCCCTTCAGGCGCTTGACGTCCTCTACGCTGCTCTTTTCGGCTTCCCAGCGCGATTTCATCTCGTTGAACTGATCCTTCAGGTTGGCAAGCTCCTCCTGCAGCTTCTCTAGGCGTTCGCGGCTGAGCTTGTCCTCTTCCTTCTTCAGGGCCATCTCTTCGATTTCCATCTGCATGATGCGGCGGCGGATATCGTCCAGCTCGGCCGGC
>ONGJ01000068.1 GCA_900317375.1 uncultured Eubacteriales bacterium | reverse complement strand
CAAAGAAGAGGATATCAAACCCTTCGCAGGAAAGATACGTGGCGAAGCCTCCCGCATGACGAAACTTGTCGAAGACATTATCGATTTGGCAGAACTTGATAGCGGCGGTACAGAACTGCAATGGGAAAACTGTGACCTGTACCGCATTGCCGAAAACGCGGTTGACAGTCTTGACACTGCTGCGTCGGCGCTGAACATCACCCTCACTCTGGAAGGGACAAACGCTCCGCTGTGGGGGGTTCCCCAAACCCTGTACAGCATCGTTTACAATCTGTGTGACAACGCAATCAAGTATAATCATGCCGGAGGCAGTGTAACCATTGGCGTATTTCCATCCAAACACGAAACGAAGCTGTCTGTTAAAGATACCGGAATCGGCATTTCGGCAGAAAACAGGGAGAGGGTTTTCGAGCGCTTTTTCCGCGTAGACAAAAGCCGCAGCAAAGAAGTCGGCGGCACTGGGCTTGGGCTCTCCATCGTAAAGCACGCCGTGATGATCCATAACGGATCCATATCTGTCAGCAGTGAGATCGGCAAAGGAACAGAGTTCGTCGTTACCCTCCCGAATGAGCCAAAACAAGGAGAAGCATACTATACAAAGAAAGCAAGAATGCCGAAATCGTAAAAACGTAAATCCAGCAACGGATACAAGGGATCGCAGGGGCTTGATCAGCCCCTGCTTTTCTATAGCAGGTTTACAAGGATTTTACAATAGACAGATAGAGCATTTGATGTTGGACCACTACTCTGTTCTTGCAACCGAAACAAGAATGGAGAAAATTTTATGGATTTTTTTGATGGATTAAATTTGATCGGCGGCTTGTGCCTGTTTCTGTGGTCTCGCCGTGACTGCCGTGATCCAGAGTTCGTCGGCAACAACGGTGATGGTAGTTGGCTTCGTGAACTCAGGGCTCATGACGCTCAAGCAGTCGATCCATGTCATCATGGGCGCGAATATCGGTACTACTGTAACCGCTTGGATATTGAGTCTCGCGGGAATAGACAGCAAGAATTTCTTTGTCAGCATGTTGAAGCCTTCATCGTTTACGCCGATCCTTGCATTGATTGGCATTATTTTCTATATGATGTCGAAGAGCAGCAAGCGAAAAGATACAGGCTTGATACTGCTTGGCTTTACAACGTTGATGTTTGGTATGGAAACCATGTCCGGAGCTGTTTCAGGACTTCGGAATGTGCCTGAATTTCAGCAGATGTTCCTTGCGTTCACAAATCCGATCCTCGGCGTACTCGCCGGTGCGATCCTTACCGCAGTCATACAGTCAAGTTCTGCGTCCGTGGGCATTTTGCAGGCACTTGCCTCGACCGGAGCTGTCACTTACGGTGCAGCCGTTCCGATCATCATGGGTCAAAATATCGGAACCTGCGTTACGGCGTTGATCTCCTCTGTCGGTACGAGCAAGAATGCGAAACGCGCTGCTCTTGTGCACCTCAGCTTCAATGTCATCGGTGCGGCGGTCTGGCTGACGGTTTTCTGCATTGTGAAAGCAACTATAGCCCCAACGCTCCTGACAAAATCGGCGAGCCTGATGGGAATCGCGGTGTTCCACTCCGTTTTTAATATTCTTTGTACGTTCCTTATGTTCCCTTTCAGTGAGGCATTTGAAAAGATGGTTTGCAGGATCATCCCTGACGCCGAGACACCCGAAAAGGCAAACGAGCTTGACGAGCGCCTGCTCGGAAGCCCCGCGCTTGCGCTCGGTCAGTGCAGACAGGTTCTTGACCATATGGCGATTGCCGCAATCAATGCACTGAAGTCCAGCGTGAACTGCATACTGAAATACGACGAGGAAACGGCGGTGAGCATTCGGAAAGCAGAGGACGAAACAGATCATTTTGAGGATAATCTCGGATCGTATCTGCTAAAACTGACGTCCCGGCATCTCAGTGATGAGGAAAGTGTGAAGGCGACCGAATACATGAAGCTGATCGGCGACTATGAGCGAATTGCCGACCACGCAGTCAACATCCTGGAATCTGCGGAGGAACTGGTGCAAAAAGGGGTCAGTTTTTCCAGCCAGGCTACAGAGGAATATACGATCATCAGCTCGGCCGTCATTGAAATTCTTGATCTGGCCTATCAAGCGTTCTCAAAAAACGATTATGAAGCGGCACAAAAAACGGAGCCTCTTGAACAGGTCATTGACGAGCTGAAAGAAGAATTGCGAACCCGTCATATTCTTCGCCTTCAAAAAGGTGATTGTTCGGTTGCAGCCGGATTCGTGTGGTCAGATCTGCTTACGAATCTGGAGCGGGTATCTGATCACTGTTCCAATATATCCGGCTCTGTTCTCGATACAATCGAACATAACATGAACAGCCACGAAAGCCAGCGCTTCTCCAGAGATTCAGATAAAGACTTTTTCCAGTTGTTTGCTTACTTTAAAAGGAAATATTTAATCCCTATCAACATATCTCCCAATCTGGAAAAACAGGAAAGGATTTGAAAGCTCCCTGACGTCTCAGGCTTTGAGGCAGATAAAGGGCATTACGATTGCCCCGTCTGGGCGACGGTACCTGGGGCCTGATACTATCAGCGCCATTATAAAAGCAGTCTAAAATTCCGAAGATTTTCAGTTGTTTACTCCTAAGATTTTCAATTTTAGCAAAAACAGCCCTCCGGAGGGCTTTCTTCCGGAGGGCTCAATCATCTTTGATTTTTACGTTTTACTGCATGTTGCCTGTGCTGATTTGTTTCCCGTTCAGGACGGCCTCCGTCAGGCGGTCGCCCTCATAGCGGAGCTTCAGGGAAAAGAAGGGTACGCGGTCGTCCATGAGGCGGAGGAAGATGCGGTCGCCTTCCCAGAGGTCCGGCATGCTCAGCAGGGCTCTCTTGTCAAGCCACTCGAGTTCGCCCTCGTCACAGTCACGAAGCGTGCCGTGAAAGGCCCCGGCGTGGAAGAGGTGCATGTATTCGGTCCCCCAGCCGTCGGAAACGAAGGTCACAATGCCGCAGTAACGCCAGGAGTCCAGCGTAAGGCCGGTTTCTTCGAAGACCTCGCGCCGGAGGCAGTCCTCGGGGCTCTCGCCCTCCTCGAACTTGCCGCCGATGCCGATCCACTTGTCTTTGTTCAGGTCATTCTCCTTCACGGTCCGGTGCAGCATCAGGTATCGGCCGTCCCGCTCGAGATAGCAGAGGGTGGTATTGCGCATGTTGAGTCTGGACATCATTCCGAAATGACGATGCTGTCGCCGTCGGCGGTCAGGCGGATGTCGGTCAGGGTCTTGCCGTGTTCGGAAATCATCCTCGCCGCGATCAGATCCTCGACGTCCTTCTGGATCAGACGGCGCAGGTTGCGCGCGCCGTAGACGGTAGAGTAGCCTTTCTTCACCAGACAGTCTACTACGCTCTGATCCCAGGTCAGCGTGATGCCGCGGGTCTGCAGGACGTCCTTCACCTCGCCGAGCATCAGCCCGGCAATGGCGGCGAAGTTCTCTTCCGTCAGGCGGTTGAAGCACACGATCTCATCCACGCGGTTGATGAACTCAGGTCGGAGGAACTCGCTGAGGGCCTTCAGGGCGCGCTCGCGGCTCATGTCACTGACGCTGCCGCCGAAGCCAACGGTCGTGGTGTTGGTGTTGCTGCCGGCGTTGGTGGTCATGATGATGATGGTATTCTCGAAATTGACGTTCCGGCCCTGGGCATCGGTGATATGCCCGTCGTCCAGGATCTGGAGCAGGATGTTCATCACGTCCGGATGCGCCTTTTCGATTTCGTCGAAGAGCACCACCGAATAGGGCTTGCGCCGGATCTTTTCGGTCAGCTGGCCGGCCTCGTCATAGCCGACATAACCCGGGGGCGAGCCGATAATGCGCGAGACGGCAAACTTCTCCATAAACTCGGACATGTCGAGACGGATCAGGCTCTCCGGCGAGTCAAACATGTCCTCGGCCAGGCGCTTGACCAGCTCGGTCTTACCGACGCCCGAGCCGCCGACAAAGATAAAGCTGACGGGCTTGCGCTTGACCTTGAGGCCGACCCTGCCGCGGCGGATGGCGGCACAGACCGCATCGACCGCTTCGTCCTGGCCGACGATATGCTGCTTGAGGCGTTTGTCCAGTCCGGCCAGTCTCTCGATCTCGTCCTCTTTCACCGTGGATGCGGGGATCCTGGTCCAGAGTTCGATGATGCGGGCGATGTTGTCGACGGTCAGCTGCGGCTTTCCCTTGGCGGTGAGCGCATCCTTCTCCTGGTTCAGGCGAAGCTCCTTGCTTCTGAGTTCGGCGATGCGGGCATAGCGCTCTTCCGTACGCCCGGGGTCATCGGAATCGGAGGTCCTGGCCGCGTCCGCCAGAAGAGCGTCGGCCTCAAAGCGGATGTTCTCGAGTTCCCGGTCCACGAGCATGAGGCGGTTGATGTCCGGGTCCTTGAGGTTCACGTCCGAGCAGGCCTCGTCCAGAAGGTCGATCGCCTTATCCGGGAGGAAGCGGTCGGTGATGTAGCGCTCGCTCATGACAACGGCCTTCTCGCACATCTCGTCCGGGATGGAGACGCCGTGATAGTCCTCGTAATAATGGGCGATGCCGCGGAGAATGCGGATGCTGTCCTCGATGGAGGGCTCGTTCACCGTAACCGGCTGGAAGCGGCGCTCGAGCGCAGAGTCTTTTTCGATATGCTTGCGGTATTCGGCAAAGGTCGTCGCACCGATGACCTGAATCTCGCCGCGGGAAAGCGCCGGTTTGAGGATGTTGGCGGCATTCATGCTGCCCTCGGCGTCACCGGCACCGACGATGGTGTGGACCTCGTCGATGACCAGGATGATATTTCCCTGCTTGCGGATCTCCTCGATCAGGCCCTTCATGCGGCTTTCGAACTGTCCGCGGAACTGGGTCCCGGCAACCAGGGCCGTCAGGTCGAGCAGGAAGACCTGCTTGTCCTGCAGCTTATAGGGCACATTGCCCATGGCGATGCGCTGGGCCAGGCCCTCGGCAATGGCCGTCTTGCCGACGCCGGGTTCGCCGATGAGGCAGGGGTTGTTCTTCTGGCGGCGGTTCAGGATCTGAATGACACGCTCGAGCTCTTCCTCCCTGCCGATCATGGCATCCAGCTTGCCCTCGCGCGCACGTGCCGTCAGGTCGATGCAGTAGCTGTCCAGGAACTTCCGCTTGGGCTGACGGCCGTTTCCGTTCTGCCCCTGCGGACCGCGAACCGGCGGCGTTCCCGGATGGGCGGGACCGGCCGGCCGGCCGTCGGCGTCGTTTCCGGACGGAGGCTGGCTGTTCTGGGCGTTGGAGCGGAAGACATCGAAAAGCTTGCCGAAGAAGGGAAAGGTCGCCGTCTTGCCGTCCTCGTCGCCGTCGTCCTCCGAGGTCTCGGCCGGCAGGCCGAGCAGCTCTTCCGCGCCGTTCAGGGCGTTCATCATCTCGCCGGAGAGATTGTCCAGATCCTCGTCAGAGATGCCCATCTTCGTCAGGATATCGTCGACGGGCTTGATATGCAGTTCGCGCGCGCACTTGAGGCAGAGGCCTTCGCTGCGCGTCTCGCCTTTTTCAATTTTGGTGATAAAGACCACCGCGGGGTTCTTCCCGCATCGGGAACAGATTGTAGCTTGCATCATATACCTCTTTTTTTACAGCAGACCGTCCGTGAGGAAGCGGAAGCTCAGGAAGAAACGGGCCAGGAGCGTGTTCTCAATGGTGTCCTTCCCGATGACCAGGCCGAGAAAGCTCAGCAGCCAGCAGAGCAGGACACAGTACAGGAAGCCGGTGACAAAGCCCATCAGCGCCCCGCCCAGCTCGTCAAGGAGCTCGAGGCTGTCCGGAAGCCGAATCACAAGATTGCCGATATTGCTGATGGCAACCAGAATGATCAGGATCAGAAGGAAGCAGATGGTCAGCCCGGCCACATAGGTGATGGTATCGCAGAGAATGGTGATGACGGCATCGGGCATGCTGACGTTGTTCTGGTCGGCATAGCGCACCGCCCGCTCCGCCAGTTCCTCGGCCCGGTCCTCGTGAAAGCCGAGCTCCTCCATGCATAGCACCGCATAATCATAGCGGAGAGAGCTGTCAGAGGCCAGCACATCGTCCAGGGAAAGGTCGGTATTGCCGTAGCCCATCTTCTCGAGCACGGTGTCACGGGTCTTCTGGGAGTCCACATAGCCGTTCAGGAAAGGCTCGAGCACGGGAACCGCCTCAAAGGCATAGTTGGCGGACAGCGAGCTGCCCGCAATGAGCGCGACAATAATCGCCAGAATGCTCAGAATGCTGCCGATCAGGCCGCGCTTGTAGCCGTACCAGATGCTGAGGGCGACAATCACGAGCAGTATAATATCCAAAATGATGTTCATTGTCTCACCTGCTTTTCCGACCCGGCAAGGAAGACGAGTCGCTCAGTTCAAAGTCAGGATACCAGAGATGGTTCATAAACAGGCCCTGGGGGGGCATGGTCGGCCCGGTCAGACGGCGGTCCCCCTTTTCCAGCAGGGCGGGAATGTCCTGCGGATTCAGCTTGCCGTAGGAGGCATAGACCATGGTGCCCACCATTGCCCGGCACATGTTGTACAGAAACCCGTCCGCGCAGATGGCGACCGTGATCACATCGCCTGTCTTTTCCGCCCGGCAGTAGTGGACCGTGCGCACGGTGGTGCGCGTCTCGGTCCCGACCGAACGGACCGCACGGAAATCATGCGTGCCTTCAAAAGCCGCCGCGGCCTCGCAAAAGCGGTCCATGTCCAGGCGCTGGGGATAGAAGCAGGCGTAGCGGTCCAGGAAGGGGTCTCGCAGCGGGGCATTCAGGATGCGGTAGATATACTCCTTCCGAACGCAGGACAGGATCGCATTGAAGCTCTCGGGACCGTCGCAGGCCTCGAGCACCGAGATGTCCCGCGGCAGGAGCGTATTGACCGCAAAGGGAATGCGGTCGGCCGGAATGCCGGCCGTGGTGCGGAAGCTGACGCAGTAATGACGGGCATGCACGCCCGCATCCGTCCTCCCGCAGCCGACCGTTTTGACCGGGCGGCCGCAGACGGCGGAGAGGGCATGCTCCAGCGTCTCCTGCACGGTCACGGCATTCTTCTGGATCTGCCAGCCGTGATAACAGGATCCGTCATAGCACAGATGCAGAATGATCGTTCTCTCTTCGCTGTTCATCGCTTACAGTCCGTAATGCCGCAGCACATTGACGGCCGCCACGAGAAGCAGCCCGAGAAACAGTGCATAATAGTCGTTCTTCCCATACTTCAGCTGGGTCATGCGCGTGCGTCCCTCGCCGCCGTGGTAGCAGCGGCTCTCCATGGCGACAGCCAGCTCGTCGGCGCGGCGGAAGGAGGAGACGAACAGCGGCACCAGGATCGGCAGGAGCGCTTTGGCGCGCTGGATCAGATTCCCGGTTTCAAAGTCGGCGCCGCGGGCCTTCTGGGCGGACATGATTTTGTCGGTCTCCTCGATCAGGGTCGGGATAAAGCGCAGCGCCATGCTCATCATCAGGGTCATCTCGTGCACGGGCACCTTCAGCTTTTTCAGCGGCTTGAGCAGCAGTTCGAGCCCGTCGGTCAGCGCCATGGGGCTGGTGGTATAGGTCAGAAGGAAGGTCCCCGTGATCAGGAGGGTGATCCGCAGCATCATTTTTACCGCGCGGTCAATGCCCTCCCAGGTGATGATCCAGCCCTCGCGGACAGGGGTACCCTCGGTGTAGAAGAGGTTCAGCAGCGCCGTGAGCGCGATCACGAAGAGCATGGGCTTCAGCCCCTTGAAAATGTTCTTCGGCGAGATATGGGAAACGGCCATGCAGACCGCCGTCACCAGGATCAGCAGCAGATAAGCGCCCCAGGTCTTTGCCTGAAAGAGGGCAACGATATACAGGACCAGCAGAATCAGTTTGGTCCGCGGGTCCAGCCGGTGCACCGGCGTATCGCCGGGGAAATACTGGCCGAGGGTGATGTCCTTCAGCACGCCGCCTCACCCCCTGCCCTCAGGATGGCAGCAACAAGCTGCTCATGGGTGTAGACGGCATCGTCGGAAAGCACCCCGCGCGCCTTCAGCGCCCGGGCCAGCTCCGTCGCCTTCGGGACGTTCAGGCCGATCGCCGTCAGCTCATCCGCACGGGAGAAGATCTCCTCCGGTTTCCCGTCCATGCATACGGTCCCGTGGTCAAAAACGATCAGGCGGTCAAAGAAGCGGGCCGCATCCTCCATGCTGTGCGAGACGACGATGACCGTCGCCCCGCTGCTCTCGCGGTAGCTGCGGATATTCTCAAAAATCTGCCGGCTGCCCGAGGGGTCGAGCCCCGCGGTCGGCTCGTCCAGGATCAGGATCTCCGGACGCATGGCGATCACGCCGGCAATCGCGATGCGGCGCTTCTGTCCGCCGGAGAGCTCCAGCGGGGAACGCTGAAGAAGGCCTTCGTCCACGCCGGCGAAATGCGCCGCCTCGTGCACGCGCACATCAACCTCGGCCTCGGAAAGCTTCATATTCTTCGGGCCGAAAGCGATGTCCTCGTAGACGGTCTCTTCAAAAAGCTGGTATTCGGGGTATTGAAACACCAGGCCAACCCGCCGTTTGACATCGCGGCGGGAGATCTTGCTGCGGTTGATATCCTCCCCGTCCAGCAGCACGCTGCCGGAGGTCGGCTGAAGCAGGGCATTCAGGTGCTGGACAAAGGTCGACTTCCCCGAGCCGGTGTGGCCCAGCAGGCAGATGCGCTCGCCCTGTCCGATGCTGAGGCTGATATCGTGAATGCCGACGCTTTCGAAGGGCGTGCCGGCGCTGTATACATGCTTCAGATTTTCTGCTTTCAGGACAGCCATCAGCCTCTCCGATCCCGCAGGGCGGCCGCAACGGCATCCGCGCATTCCTCAACGTGCAGCAGGCCCTTCGGCAGATGAAAGCCGGCCTCGTTCAGCGCCGCTGTCAGGTTCACCGTCTCCGGAACGTCCAAACCGGCATCCCGCATTGTTTCAATCTGTGAGAAGACCTCGGCCGGGCTTCCGTCCAGAATCACCGCGCCGTCGGACATGACCAGCACGCGGTCGGCATCGATACACTCTTCCATATGATGCGTGATCAGGATCACGGTCATTTTCTTCTCAGTGCAGAGCTGCCTGACCGTTTCGATCACCTCTTCCCGCCCTTGGGGGTCCAGCATGGCGGTCGGCTCATCCAGGACGATCACCTTCGACTGCATGGCGAGGACGCCGGCAATCGCAACCCGCTGCTTCTGTCCGCCGGACAGCAGATGCGGCGCGTGCCGGCGGTATTCATACATGCCGACCTGACAAAGGGCGGCGTCCACGCGCGTCCGGATCTCCTCCGGCGGGACGCCGAGATTCTCGGGGGCGAAGGCAACGTCCTCTTCCACGATATTGGATACGATCTGGTTGTCCGGGTTCTGGAACACCATGCCGACGCTCTGCCGGATGGAAAGCAGACTATCCTCGTCCGCGGTGTCCATGCCGGAGACGAGCACACGGCCGGAAGTGGGGATCAGGAGCCCGTTCATATGCTTGGCAAGCGTCGACTTGCCCGAGCCGTTATGGCCGAGAACCGCCGTAAAACTCCCCTCCTCCAGAGAGAGGCTCAGATCACGGAGGCTGTCGTCCTTTGCATCCGGATAACGAAAACTGACATGTTCAAATTCAAGGATGGCTGACACATCGGTCTCCTTAACACAAATCTTTGATAGCGTAAGTCGGAAAATCAGGATCTGATTCATTGAAACAAAATATGCGCGGCGGTGAATTGTCGGTGCGAGGTACAATCTTGTCTTCCGCGCAACGGCAGTAATCTGAAGTCGGGCACTCCCAATCCATCTCTACCGTGCGCGGCAAGGGAAGATACTGCCCCTGACGCAGATACTGCGGCCGCTCACAATTGGGAGGGAGGTCCTATCATTCCGGCTGACCCTTCTTTGATAAAAAACTAAAGTATTTTATCATTCTTCGTCTATTTGGTCAATAATGAAAAAACAGTTGACAAATGGATTCAGATCGGGTAATATATACAAGCTGTTGAGCGGGAGCATAGCTCAGCTGGTTAGAGCACCTGCCTTACAAGCAGGGGGTCACTGGTTCGAGTCCAGTTGTTCCCACCAAGTATATATGCCTCTGTAGCTCAGTAGGTAGAGCAGCGGACTGAAAATCCGCGTGTCGTTGGTTCAACTCCGACCGGAGGCACCACCCCTTTTAAGGGGTTTTGCGGGCATAGCTCATCCGGTAGAGCGCCACCTTGCCAAGGTGGAGGTAGCGAGTTCGAGCCTCGTTGCCCGCTCCAAAAAGAATCCTGCGGGTACAGCCCGCAGGATTTATATGGCGCCATAGCCAAGTGGTAAGGCAGCGGACTGCAAATCCGCGATTCCCCGGTTCAAGTCCGGGTGGCGCCTCCAAAGAACGAATCCCCCGCCTACGGCGGGGGATTCGTTTCATGCTAGTCGGATAATCAAGACCTGGTACATTGAAGCAAAATGTGCTCGGCGGTAAAATGTAGGTGCGAGGTACAGGCTTGTCTTCCGCGCAACAGCAGGTATCTGAAGTCGGGCACTCCCAATCAGTCTCTGCCGTGCGCGGCAAGGGAAGATACTGCCCCTGACGCAGGTACTGCGGCCGCTCACAATTGGGAGGGAGGTCCTGTCATTCCGGCTAACCCCATTTGTTTTTCGTTCGGAGGCCGTTCCGACAACATGCCTCCGCCCTTTCGGCGGAGGCATCTGGGCCAGGTTTTCAGAACAGGCCGGGGAAGCCCTGCAGCTTCGACATCGACTCGCTCGTCTTTTCGTCAGCTTTCTTCAGCGCGCCGTTGACCGCCGTCAGGATCAGGTCCTGCAGCATCTCGACGTCCTCGGGGTCCACGACCTCGGGATCGATGACGATCTCGCTGAATTCCCTCGTGCCGCTGACGACCGCCTTCACGGCGCCGCCGCCGGCCGTAAACTCAAAGTTTGTAGCCTCCAGCTCCTGCTGCATCTTCATGAACTCCTGCTGCATGCGCTGGGCCTGCTTCATCATGTTTGCCTGATTGCCGGGCATTCCCCCGCGAAATCCGCTTTTTCCCATTTGTTACCCCTCCTGCCGCTGATGCGGCTGTCTGTTTTTTATCTGAAAGTTACTTCCTTGAACTGTCTCAGTTCGTTCAGGTCACGCTTTTCCCGCTGCTCCTGCTTCCGTTCCGTCAGGCGTACCGCTACCGGGACCTGAAGCACTTCCCTGGCCGCCGTGCTGAAGATCTCGCGCACCTCGGGTCTTTTCAGACGGTCCAGCAGGAAGCCCGGCTGCGCCTCGAGGATCAGCTCCTGTCCTTCCAGCCTGACGCGAAAGCGCGCATCGTCATCCGCAAAGGACCTCAGTTCCCGCGGGAGCCGCCCCCTGGCCGCATCCAGAATCCGCGCCGCCAGGTCCTCTGCGTTCGCCGGCTCTGCAGGCGGGGCGGAGATCGCCTCCGGTTCCGGCTCCGGTTTCGATACCGGTTCCGGCTCCGCCTCCGGCATCGGTCCCGGCAGAACCGTTTCCACGGCAGGGGCCGGGGTCCGGTCCTCCGGGATCGGCGTCACCCGGCTTTCGGCCGCTCCCCTTTCGGGCTGTGAAGCATCGGCCGCCCCTGACGGGGACGCCGGTGCCTGCACCGCAGCGGCCGGAAAGGCGGCGCCTGTCCGGACGGACTCTTCCAGGCGGGACAGCCTGGCGCGGAGCGCTGAGACGCTTTCCGCATTGCGCTTGTCGCAGAGGTTCACCAGACAGACCTCTGCCACCATCCGGGGATTTCGCACCTGGCGGATCCGTGCCAGCGCGGCAAGGACCGCATCCATGCAGTAAAGCAGCTCTTCCTTCGTCATCCGGGCGGCAAGGCGGTCCAGCACCTCGCGCTCGAAATTGCCGGAGATGAGTTCACCGGCCCCGGCCGGAGCCGCCTTGACGATGAGGACATCGCGCAGCAGACCGCTCATCTCGCCGAGGAAGGAAGCCGGTTCCTTCCCGTCCAGCCAGATGGTCTGAAACAGCTGCAGAGCACCGGTCGTGTCATTCTGAAGGACCTGATCCAGGACCTGGATCAGATTCCGGTTCCCGGCAAGCCCCATGGTCTCGAAGACGGCCTCGGTGCTGATGACGCCCTTTCCCGAGCACTGGTCCAGGATGCTCAGCGCATCCCGCACCCCGCCGTCGGCCATACGGGCGATCTGCTTCGCCGCTTCTTCCTCCAGCTTGAGGTCCTCCGTCCCGGCGATGTGCATCAGATAGTCCGCAAGGCGCTGCGTCGGGATGCGGCGGAAGCTGTGGCGCTGGCAGCGGGAAAGGATCGTCGCGGGGACCTTCTGAAGCTCGGTCGTCGCAAGAATGAACATCAGGTGCTGGGGAGGCTCTTCGATAATCTTCAGAAGGGCGTTGAAGGCGGCGAGGGAGAGCATATGCACCTCGTCGATGATGTAGACGCGTTTCCGGGCAACCGCGGGGGTAAACACAGCCTCCTCCCGCAGGTCGCGCACGTTGTCGACACCGGTATTGGAGGCCGCATCCAGCTCGACGACATCCAGGATGCTTCCGTCGTCGATGCCGCGGCAATAGCGGCATTGGTTGCAGGGGTTGCCGTCTACGGGGTTTTCGCAGTTCACGGCCTTGGCCAGAATCCGGGCACAGGTGGTTTTGCCCGTCCCGCGCGTGCCGATGAAGATATAGGCGTGGGAAAGATGCCCGCTGCGGACCTGGGTCTTCAGGGTCTCGGTAATATGCTCCTGCCCGATGACCTCGTCAAAGGTCTTCGGACGCCACTTTCGGTAGAGCGCCTGATACAAGCTCGTTCACCCCCATCCGCAGAATAGAAAAGTGACTCTTGACAAGACTGCACACCCTTCTCCGGGTCTCCCCTCATGCCCGTTAAGCCGGCAGCCGGCTCGGACCCGGCACCCCCGCGGCACACGAAATGCACCGCTTAATGCTGCTCGGTTCCCCGCCTGACATGGTTCACGGGTTTCCGTTGCGCGGGACCGGATCGTCAACACTGCTTACCGGAGTCAGACGACACAAGAAACAGCCCTCGGTCGGGAATTCATCCCTGCTGTAGCGGATTGCAGGTTACAGGGCACCGCTGGCTCCCCGACTAGTGCAGCCTTGTCAAAAGCCACATTTGTTATTGTACACTATTTTTCTCTTCGGCGCAACAAATATTTTTCTTTACATTTGCTTTTTTTGTGGTATAATACTCAAGCAATTGGATATTCGGGCTTGTAGCTCAGCTGGGAGAGCGCACGGTTCGCATCCGTGAGGTTCGAGGGTTCGATCCCCTTCAAGTCCACCAAAAC
>ONGJ01000013.1 GCA_900317375.1 uncultured Eubacteriales bacterium | reverse complement strand
AGAAGAGTCATCAGCAAATGCTGCAGTTCCTGTGAGCAAAACAGCAAAAAGAACCAAAAGCAGCAGAGAAGAAATACGGAAAACGGTTTTCATGATTCATCTCCGGTGATATTAATAAAGAGGGTCATTCTGCGGAAGGGAGTAGCTTTGATCGGCGGTATCATAACCGAACTGTTCACGCAGCAGCTTGTAGCGCTCATTCAGAGGATCATTGAAGCTGCCGGTTTCCAGCCATTGCTGCCAGACCCAGTCGGGCCGGTAACCGGCTGTACGCCAGGCCCCCTGGGACGGATCCCCAGAAGAGGTATTGATTCGAATGTATTTGTAAGGAAGACCTTCGGGAGAGACTTTGGAATCGCAGTAGTTTCCTTCGTCATCCTTGGTGAAATTGCCGGAGGCGTCTTTTTCAACACCCATCGCTTCCGCCATGGTATCAAGCTGCTCTTTGGGAATACCAGGTGATGTCAGGCTTCCGATATACAGCCTCTCAAGCTCCGTCATACCAAAGAGCGGAGAAATATCCGTAACACGCGGGCGTTTTTCGTCGGATCCGTCGTTTTCGCCGTTGCTGACACAGCGCCCAATGTTCAGGTGATGGAGACCAGTCAGATTTTGGAGAGGAGTCAAGTCGATGATATTCGTCGAGTTGATTTCCAGATACTCCAGCTTTGGACAGTCAGCCAGAGGAGAAGCATCGCTGATGTCATTGATGGCAAAAATAGCAACTTCCAGATCAGGCATGCCGCGGACAAACGAAATATCGGTTAACTCCTGGTTATGACCGAGGTCGAGATACTTGACATGGTTGCAGTACTGCAGGCAGCGTGCTGCATCATCTGTAACGGTGCCGCCTCTTTCTTTTGAAGAAGCCAGGATGCGCTCGACATCCGTGCGAACGCTGTACCCCGCAAACCAGACGCGCCAGATGACATCAACACCGGGATTTTCTTCGCGGATACCGGCCATCGCCTCGTTCGAGACATCGCAGGAATCCATATCCAGAGTCTTCAGATTGGCCATATAGGGAAGAACCTGCTTGACGGCAGCGCCTTCATCATTCATCTTGATGTGGCTGAAGCTGAGGTCGGTGTCGGCAAGATTGAAATCCACGCCCCAGACACTGACCGGATAGTCCAGCGCAGCATCGGGTGCAGCATCGTGGAGCTGTGCAATATCACCTAAAGTGAGACCACTGTCGGCAGAGCCGAGATGTACCAGGGAGACCTGATTCATGCAGCGAAGAACAGAAGCCGCTTCCGCAACGTCAGCCGGTGTGATACCGGAAAAGTCCAGCTCGGTACTGTCAAGCGGCAGAGACTGCCCTTTAAAGGAAAGAGAATAATTCAGAACGGCACTCGGGCAGGCAGCGGCAATCGCGGCGAGATCCTCGGTGCTGATCATGCTGCCAGATTGTGCAGAACCGAGATTGACAGCGGTGAGATTCGGCAGGTAGCGAAGCGGTTCTGCAACAGCAGCGGCGTCAGCAGGGTTCATCCCGGAGAGGTCAAGCGACTCGGCATCGCTCGAGACCGTCTGGCCGTCCGGCAGCGTGACCGTATAGCGAACGGAGACGCCAGGATGTGCCTGCGCCCAGGCAAAAATCTCAGAATAGCAGGTACTGCCGGAAAAATCGGCGGTCTTCAGCGCAGTAAGGCCGTCCAGCAGAGGCAGATCTGAGGGAACCACAACCGCCTCAAGTGTTTCTGCCGTCAGAGGGATATCGCCCGATGAAAGCGACACAGCATCCTCTTTCGTCTGTGCCGGCGCAGCGGTATTCGAGCCGGAATTGTTGCCGGGTGAAGACGACAAGACCGGAACTGCGCTTTCGCCCATCGTGCTGTTGATCTTCATGATGCAGGAGTGGCAGCAGAGTATGAGAAATACCAGCCACGCCAAAAGCAGAATGACCTTAAAAACGTTCAGAACTTTTCTCATGGAATTCAGCCTCACATCCATATCAATACTATTAATATAGTATAGCACTTGAAAGAACGCATTGCAAGAAAATAGCAATTGAAATACAGCGGAAAAGCCCCTCACGACTGTGAGGGGCTGATATTAAAACAGATAGTATTTATGCTTTACAGGCGGCGATGACAGCCTCTATAACGGCAGACCGAAAGTTTCGGGCCTCAAGTGTGCGTACGCCCTGAATGGTGGTGCCGCCGGGGGAACAGACAGCATCCTTCAGTTCACCGGGATGTTTGCCGCTTTCCAGAACCAACCTGGCGGAACCAAGCGTCATCTGGGCAGCCAGCGTGACGGCATCCTTACGAGGGAGGCCGCAGGCAACACCCGCATCGGCCAGCGCCTCAACAAAAAGATCAACATAGGCCGGTCCGCAGCCGGAGACGGCCATACCGGCGTCGAAGAGCCGTTCTTCCAGCTTTAAAAAGCGCCCGGCGGCCTGCATGGCAGTAAGGAAGGCGGATTCCTCTTCAGGTGTGACTTCCTTGCTGCAACAGTATAGGACCATGCCTTCACCGACCGAGACCGGGGTGTTCGGCATGATACGGATGACGGGGTGCGGTTTCTGAAGCTGGGCCTGAAGCTTCTCAATGGTGACACCGGCCAGCATGCTGACCAGAACAAAGCGCGTTTGCCGGGCAGCAAGCTGTGGACTGAGGGTTTCAGCCAGAGCAGGCAGCATGACGGGCTTGACACCGAGAAAAAGGAAGTCCGACTCCGCCGCAGCATACGCCTGGGAAACAACAGAGCCGCCGATTTCGCAGGAGAGCCTTTCCGCTTTTTCGGGGTGGCGGTTAACCAGAAGCAGCCGATTGCCCTCAGTCAAAGAAGCGGCTTTGGCGAGGGCCGAACCCATATTTCCGGTGCCGATAAATCCAAGTGTTTTCATTGCAGTATCCTTTCTGACAATTCCTGTGGGGTATGGACAAGGCAGGATGCCCCGGAGGAGAGAAGCTGTTCTTCGTCACGGAAGCCCCAGCTTACCGAGATGCAGGGCATGCCGGCGCTGCGGGCAGTCTGAATATCTACTTCCGAGTCGCCGACATAGACACAGTCACGGACGGAAAGACCCATGCGTGCGGCGGCATCGAGGACGGTGTCGGGACAGGGCTTTCGCCGGATGCCGGGACTTTCGCCGACAACAACATCCAGCATGCCCGGGAAGAAAGCAGTGGCGAGCTCCTGCACCGCAGAATCGGGTTTGTTTGAGATAATGGCAAGTCGGATTCCCCTGGCCTTCAATGTGGTCATCAGTTCGGGAATACCGTCGTAAGGCCTGGTATGGATCCGGCAATGCGCATCATACCAGGGTTTATAGAATGCGAGCACACGTTCGCAGAGCTCCTCGGAGCAATCGGAGGGAACACAGTGTGCGATCAGGAACGCGGCACCGCTGCCAAGATTCCGACGAACAACGCAAGCGTCGACAGTTGGAAGAGAGAATTCTGCCAAACTTCGGTTTACCGCATCCGTCAGATCATCCAGGGTATCAAGGACGGTCCCGTCCATATCAAAAAGAACAGCTTTCCAATTCATCATAGCTCCTGACGGAATCCGGCTCGATAGGCGCAATTCCGTGATGGTAGGGAATCAGATCAGAATACCGCGTTTTTTTGCCTCAAACCGAAGCTCATCCCGGAAATCAGGATGGGCGATGGCAATCAGCTGACGAACACGGCTGGAAAGCGGCTCACCGCGCAGGTGCGCCAGACCGTATTCAGTCACGATATAATCCACATCATTTTTGCTGGTCGTAACAACGGCGCCGGGTGTCAGAATGGGCTTGATCTTGCTGATGGTGCCGCCTTTCGCCGTCGAGGTGAAGGCGATGAAACTCTTGCCGCCCTTGGACTGGCAGGCACCGCGGACATAGTCCACCTGACCGCCGGAGCCGGACATGATTTTTGTCCCGATGCTTTCGGCACAGACCTGACCGAAGAGGTCAACCTCGAGAGCAGCGTTGATGGAGATCATGTTGTCATTCTGGCAGATGACCTCAGGATTATTGACATAGTCAACCGGCATGATGGCAATGGCGGGGTTATCGTCAATATAGTCATTGATTGCTTTGGACCCAAAGGCAAAGGTGGTAACGCTGACACCGCGGTGAATCTGCTTTTTGCTGTTGTTGACAGCACCGCATTCGATCAGGTCGACCATGGAGCTGGTGAACATCTCGGTATGAATACCGAGGTCATGCTTCTGCTTCAGCGCAAGACCGACGGCATCGGGTATAGCTCCGATGCCGAGCTGAATGCAGGAACCGTCCTGAATCTGCTCGGCAATCAGGTTTCCGATGGTGATGCTGGTTTCGTCCAGTTTGGCGGGCGGCAAGGTGGGAAGCTCAAAGCTGTTTTCAACCAGCCCGGTAATCTGGCTGATATGAAGCTGGGCACCACAGACGGCACGAGGCGTGTTATCATTGACCTCAACAAAGATACGCTTTGCCTTGTCGATCATGGCCGGAGAATACGAGCTGACTGTTCCCAGACTGAAATAGCCGTGCTTATCCATCGGAGAAACAGAAACACAGAAGGCATCATAGTCGTAATTGGCACGGATGTGACGGGGGCAGTCGCGATAGTAATTCGGGATATAGTCAGCCCAGCCGCCGGCAAGTGCTTTGCGGGCACCGCTGCTGGCAAACCAGGCCTGACCGGTGATTTTAGCGGCGAGAGAGTCGTCAGCGAGAAAGGCAAAAGGATAACTGTCCAAAAGAAACTGAACCCGGACCCCCTGAAGAGCACCGCCCTCTGCACGCCGGCAGACGGCATCCATGATGGCAGGTGTCTGGGCAATGGCAGAATCCATGCCGATCAGCCATCCGCTTTCCACCTGAGCGGCGACCTCGTCGGCTGTCATTTTTTTCTGATTGTAGAGCGCTTTAAAATCTGTCATCTTACAACCTCCAAAAAGATTCCGCTGCATGGCGGATTATAGTCAATCGTATTGTACAACATTCCGGAAAAGAATGCCACAGAAAAAAGAAAAAAGAGCTGCCGGCGGCAGCTCTTTTTCTGAAGTGATCAGCCGAAAACGCTGAGCAGGAAACCTGCGGCGATGGCCGAACCGATGACGCCGGCCACATTCGGGCCCATGGCATGCATCAGCAGATAGTTGTTCTTGTTGTACTTTCTTCCGACGTCCTGGGAGACGCGCGCGGCCATGGGAACCGCGGATACGCCGGCAGAGCCGATGAGGGGGTTGATCTTGCCGCCGGAGGTCTTGTACATGACGATACCGCCGCAGAGGCCGCCAACCGTCGAAATGGAGAAAGCAATCAGACCGAGGATGATGATCTTGATGGTGTTCAGATTCAGGAAGTTCTGGGCGACCATCGTGGCACCGACGGAGGTGGCAAGGAAGATCGTGACGATGTTCATCAGCGCATTCTGCGCCGTATCAGACAGGCGGTCCGTTACGCCGCACTCGCGGAAGAGATTGCCAAGCATCAGGCAGCCGATCAGCGGGGCGGTGGAGGGGAGAAGCAGGATGACGAAAGTCGCAACGACAACCGGGAAGACGATTTTTTCGGTTTTCGAGACCTCACGGCTCTGAACCATTTTGACTTTGCGCATCTTATCGGTGGTCATCAGCTTCATGATGGGAGGCTGGATCAGCGGAATCAGAGCCATATAGGAATAGGCGGCGATGGCAATGGGCCCGAGCAGTTCCGGAGCAAGCTTGGTGGTCAGGTAAATGGCCGTGGGGCCGTCTGCACCGCCGATGATGCCGATGGAAGCAGCCTGAGGGCCGGTGAAGCCGAGCAGAACCGCACCGAAAAAGGCAATGAAAACACCCAGCTGGGCTGCAGCACCGAGCAGCAGACTCTTCGGGTTTGCAAGCAGAGGACCGAAGTCCGTCATGGCACCCACGCCCATAAAGATCAGCGAGGGATAAATACCGGCCTTAACGCCAATATAGAAGAAGTCCAGAAGACCGCAGTGCGACATGATGTGGCCATAGCTGTGGTAGTACGGACTGGTGGAATCGAGAAAGGCCTCCCAGAGCTCGGGATGGTAAAGCGCGTTTGTGCCCATACCGACAAAATAGCTCAGGTTCGAAAGAAGGCAGCCGAAAGCAATGCCGCAGAGCAGCAGAGGCTCGAACTTTTTCACGATACCGAGATAGAGCAGGACAAAGGCGATCAGGATCATAACCAGGTTTTTCCAACCGCCGTCCGTAATGAAGAAAGCCGCAAAGCCGGACTCAAGAGCCAGCTTCTGCAGGACACCCAATATATCCATCCGGGCCTCCTTATGCGATCACGACGAGCGCGCTGCCGGTTTCCACGACGGCACCCTTTGCAACGACTACCTGTGCAACGGTGCCGGCCTTGGGAGAAACAACCTCGTTCTCCATCTTCATGGCCTCGAGAATCAGAAGGACATCGCCTTCTTTAACCTGCTGGCCCTGTGCAACGTTGATTTTCAGAACGTTGCCGGGCATGGGGCTTTTTACGACTTCACCGGCGGCAAGAGAACCGGCCGGAGCAGCAGGAGCGGCGGGAGCAGCAGGCGCGGCTGCGGCAGCGGGAGCAGCGACGGGGGCAACGGACACTGGGGCGGCAGGAGCAGCCAGCGCATACTCATCGACGAGCATGGCCTCGCCTTCCTCGACCTCGACCTCATAAACGCGGTTGTTCAGCGTTACTTTATACTTCATCTTCTTTGACCTCCCTGATGGAAATAAAGCGCAGTTCATTAATGGGCTTTCCGAGCGAATCGGCAACAATGGCCATAACCATGGCGGCGTCTCGGGGATCCGTGTTGTAGAGCTTGAATTCACCGGCGGTGCCGGGGGCTTTCTCAGCCGGAACAGCCGGCGCTGCGGGCACAGGGGCAGCTGCAGCTTCGGGCTGAGCAGCGGGAGCGGTGTTCTTGGCCATCATGATTTTTCCCATGACCATAATGACGATCATCAGCAATATCAGACCGAAGAACACGACGCAGTAGCCCAGGAGCGCATAGCCGCCTGCGGTGGGCAGGGAGATGTTTACCAGATCTGTCATATGTTTCCCTCCCGATTACAGCTTCTCGATGGAGTAGCGAACCTTCTTTTCTTCCTGCTCCTTACGCTGTTCGAAGAACTTTTCGGCGACCTGCGGGAAGGCAATATAGCTGAGAACGTCCTCTTCGCAGCGGGCGGTGTCACCCAGCTCTTTCTCGGCCTTTTCATAAATGTCTGTGGGAAGCGTGTCGGCATAACGAACCTTCAGCGGTTCCTCACCGTTCAGAATCTTGGCACGAATCTCGGGATCGATGGGAGCCGGGGTCTTGCCGTATTCACCGCGGCAGTAGGCCTTGATCTCGGCACCCACGTTCTTGTAGCGCTCACCGGCGAGAACGTTCTGGACAGCCTGAGTGCCGACCAGCTGGCTCGTCGGGGTAACCAGAGGAGGATAGCCCATGTCCTTGCGAACCCGCGGCGTTTCCAGAAGGGCTTCATCAAACTTGTCAAGAGCATTCAGGGATTTCAGCTGGCTGAGAAGGTTCGAGAGCATGCCGCCCGGAATCTGATAGGTCAGGCACTGGGTATCGGTGGCCATGGAAATCGGGTTGAGCGTGCCTTTCTCAAGGAACTCGGCACGGATGGGCTTGAAGTAGTTAGCCATCTTCAAAAGCTTATCATCATCCAGATCAACCTCATAGCCAAACTCACGCAGGGCAAAAGCCAGCGTCTCGGTAGCGGGCTGGCTGGTGCCGCCGGAGAAGGGGGAGATAGCCGTGTCAAGGATGTCACAGCCTGCCTCAACCGCCTTGAGGCAGGTCATGAAGGCAAGCCCGGCGGTGCAGTGGGTGTGCAGAATAACCGGAAGATCAATAGCGTCCTTGATGGCAGAAACCAAATCATAGGCTGCCTTCGGAGAGCAGATACCGGCCATGTCCTTAATGCAGATGGTAGAAACACCCATCTGCTTCAGCTCTTTGACCATCTCAACGTACTTTTCCAGGGTATGAACCGGACTTGTGGTATAAGAGATGGCGCCAGAGGCAATCGCCCCGGAATTAACGGTTTCCTCAATGGCAACCTTCAGGTTGTCGACATCGTTCAGAGCATCGAAAATGCGGATAATGTCAATGCCGTTGCGAACGGAAGCGCGCACAAAACGGCGGACGACATCATCACTGTAGTGCTTGTAGCCCAGAATGTTCTGACCACGCAGAAGCATCTGCAGTTTGGTGTTGGGCATTTTCGCCCGGATTTTCCGCAGCCTCTCCCACGGGTCTTCGTTCAGAAAGCGCAGGCAGACGTCAAAGGTTGCGCCGCCCCAGCATTCTGCAGAGTAGAAACCGGCCTGATCAATCGTTTCAAGGATACCCTCAAACTGATCATAGGCCATACGCGTCGCAATCAGAGACTGACCTGCGTCGCGAAGCACGGTTTCGGTAAATTGTACTTTCTTCATCCGTTTTCCTCCTGCCGGTTGTTGTGATGGTTGATAATGATCTCTACAGTATTCCGGGCACAGCCCGAAATTGCTCAGATACAATAATAATAAACTGTTCAGGCAATTCTGTCAATTAAGACATTGCCCAAAATCTTGAAAAACATTGCGTGAAAAAAGCCGGGAAACTGTACAAAACCACAAGACAGGAAACAAAAGAGAGAAGTTTATAGAAAATCTACTTTTACCCGACAGTCTGTGCTATACTGATTGCAGGATCAGAGGGGGGATTTGTGTTGGAGGACTTCCTGCTTTCGGCGAATGCCGTTGTACCGATGTTTCTGCTGATGGCGGCGGGTTATGCTGCACGGGAAGCAGGAATTCTGGAACGCGGGGATGTTTTCCGATTCAACCGTGCTGCCTTCCGCATTTTCCTGCCCTGCCTTCTGTTCATGAACATCTATGAGTCAGATCTGCATGCTGCTGCCAATCCGGGGCTGATTCTGTTCGCTGTGGCAGGCGTGCTGCTGGTCTTTTTTGCCTCTTGTGTGGGGGTAAAATATCTGGAACCGCTTGAAAACCGAAAAGGTGTGGTGGCTCAGGGAATTTTTCGCAGCAATTTTGTAATTATGGGGCTGCCGGTGGCAGAAGTGCTGACGGGCGGCGAAAACCTGGGGTCGGTTACACTGCTGATAGCGATTGTTGTTCCCCTGTTCAACTTTCTCGCTGTTTTCGTGCTTGAGACGTTTCGGGGAGGAAAGGTAAAGCCCGGAGAGGTACTGCTCGAAATCCTGAAAAACCCGCTGGTTGTCAGTTCGCTGCTCGGGATTCTGTTTCAGATGCTGTCTGTCCGTCTGCCCGGTCTGGTGGAAACGGCGGTATCGAATCTCGGAAGAATCGCGACACCGCTGCAGCTCTTCCTGCTGGGGGCCTTCTTCCGCTTCGATGGGATGAAAGTCCGCCTCCGGCCGGTAATAACCGTGACGGCCGTCAAACTGTTCGTTACGCCGGGGCTGATTCTTCCTGCGGCGGCACTTGCCGGGTTTCGGGGTGCGGAATTCATTGCGCTGATCGGGGTTTTTGCCACGCCGACTGCGGTGAATTCTTTTACTATGGTTCAGCAGATGCACTGCGGAGATGAGGAACTGGCAGGAAACATTGTGGTGGCTACCTCGGCGGTGAGCATGCTCAGTCTGTTTCTGTGGATTCTGCTTTTTCGCCATCTGGGCATGTTCTGAAGTTTTGCTTGCATTTCCGGTTTCTGATGGTACAATAGCACAGTTCCAACCCTTTGACTTTATGAGGACGCTATGAAGCTGAATAATATAGAAAAAAGAATATGGTCCTTCCTCCTGTGCCTGGGTATGACGCTGATGCTTCTGCCGACCGGCTTTGCTGATGAAGCAGCGAACACGGCGGAAGAGACGATTCCCGGGGAAGAAACGGAAACTGCAGAAGAGCCGGAAGAGAAAAGCGACTGGGAAACCCGCCTGCTGCTGATGCTGCAGGAGTACAACGCCGACCCCGATACCATCGGAGCCGGATACTATAACTTTGCAACCGGAGAAGAGCATTATTATAACGGCGATGTTTACCGTGTAAGCGGCAGCATGTATAAGGTACCGCTGAACATGCTGTTCCTGGACTGGATTGCGGACGGGACCATCGAACCGGACGAATCCATCGGCGGATTTCGCTATTCCGAGCTGCTGCGCGGCACGATCATCGATTCCAACAATGACTATGCCATGACTCTATGGAATTATGCCGGCAGCACCATTGAGACAAATCCCGCCTCAACCTATTACCACCGGTACCGCATTCTGATTGCGCCGATTATGGGTGAAGATCCGGAAAATGTGGATGACAAATACTACGAGAACAACTTTTTCACGCCGCGCCAGATGATCACATGCCTTCGGCATCTGTATGACGGAGGAGAGAAGTACGACCGCCTGATCAGCACCATGCAGCAGGCCGAACCCGAAAAATACTTCAAGCTGAGGGAACGGCGCTTTGATATTGCCCATAAATACGGGTGGTTCGCAGAGGATCCGATTCTGTATCTGAATGACTGCGCGCTCTGCTTTACAGATGATCCGATTGCCATTGTGCTGTTTACGACGGGTACCGAAAACGCTTATGCGGTACTGACGGCCTACTGCACGCTGATGTGCGACTATGCCCAGGAAACACATGCAAAGCGGGTTGAAAGAGAACAGGCGGAGGCAAAAGCGTTGGCCGAGGCGGAGGAAAAGGATCGGCTGGCAGCAGAAGAAGCGGCAACAGAACAAAGGCCGGCAGAAGAGGCGGCGGCAGGAGGCGGAGAGACCGAAGCAGAGAAAAACAAGACCGCTCTGCCTGAGGCAAAAGCTACTCCGCCGGCTTCAAACAAAGAACGTTCAGAAATCCGACCCCGGTCGCTTACCACACAGACGCTGGTTATGGCTGCTCTGATTTTTGTCGGCGCAATTGCCGCCCTGATCTGGTTTTCGATTTTACATCGAAAAAGCAGGTTCCGCATGCTCTACGGCGTGCTGGCCATTACGCTGACAGCGATAGCACTGACGGTTTGTTTCCCCGCGGTAAACGGAAAAAGTGTCGTTACGGCAGACAAAGACGGCGCAAGGGAGACTGTAGAACAGTTCTTTTTTGTACTGAAAAAGGGTGATTACGATGCGGCGGAAGAACGCCTGACCGAGAGAACAGAATTAGACGGTCAGATGGGATCCGAACAAACTGTGCGTGCCAGAGTGCTTGAAGCGCTGAGAGAAAGCTGGAACTGCCGTCTGCTGGGCGACTGTGTAACAGAGAAAACAAGCGCCTGGCAGGAAATTCAGCTGCAGGTGCTCGACTTCTCCCGGATGGAACAGGACCTGCAGCGCGAATGCCGGGAGAAGCTGCTGGAACTGACGCGCAGCATGGACAGAAGCCAGATTTTCAACGAAGCCGGAGATTATCGGCCGGAAGCGGCAGAGATGGCCTATGACGCAGCACTCTCCGAGCTGCTGGACCATCCGGAGGATTATTACAGTTCCGCAGGAGTTCGTGTCCAGCTCCGCCTGACACAGGACGGATGGAAAATTGTACCTACAAAAGATCTGATGGACGCTCTCAGCGGCAATCTGATGCAAAAAAAGTAAAATTGACAGACCGCCCGACCTCGGCCGGGCGGTCTGTCAATATCATATGATTTTTACAAAAACGGCACGGGAGCCGGAATCCCAGACAGTCAGGCTTCCGTCCTGAAAGAAGAAAGGATAAGGGTGACCGTCCGCAAGAAAAAACATGGCATCGAAATCCGCCCTGAGCTCGGTTTGCATATCAAAAATTAACAGGGAGACAGTCCCGTCATCTCTGATTGTGAGCGTGAGAGGGATGCCGCGTTCCCGAAGGACACTGAGCTCGGATTCCGTTAACCGCAGTTCGTCAGAAAACAGCGCCGTAAGAGCATACACACCGGGAAGGTCATCCTTCAGCGAAAAAACAGGAAGTGCTTCTTCCTCTGCTGCTGGTACTTCGACCGGAGGTTCGAAAACGAGTTCCTCCGTATGGGAGATAAACCGCGGAATGATCAGGACAAGAGCGGCAAGCAGTGCCAGAAGAAGGACAGAGAGCAGCAAAAGCCTTTTCATGGAGCGCCCTCCCTGCTCCGATCCTCTATATAGATGAAATCCGAAAGTTCACAGGCCTCGCTGGGCCAGCCGCGCTCGGATCCGTGGAACCAAAGGTGAGTGGAGCCTCCCCCGTCCAGATTATAGGCCTGGCGGCAGCCCAGAAAGGCGAAATAAGCGGACAGTTCTTCGAGCGTGACGCCCGGCAGATCGTCCCGATATCCGAAGACGCTGACAATAGCGTAATGCCCCGGCCCGAAATAACCGATGGCGGTTCGCGGATGAACACGTGTGAGGTATTCATTGCCCAGACCGGAGAAATCATGAACTGGGCTGCCGTCCGGTTTGAGAAGGATCGGACCGAAGGACCATGCCTGCCAGGCGTTTTGAAGATAGGCCTCAACAGCAGCCTGGCTTTGCAGTTTTTCACCGGGGATCGTCTGCATGCTGCCGTCTTCATAGAGAATACAGAGGTCATAACTGCTGACGCAGGCGTTCAGCACGTGACCGTTTCTCACGGCATTGACACCCTGAACGGCATAGGAGTCGCCGTTGACCGCAAAAGCCGCACCGGACTGCCATGCGGCAGTAGCAATATCGGCGTCGGATCGAGCAGGGTGCTCCGGGTCGTCAGCATACCAGGTTTTCAGGTCGTGTACATCGGGAAGATAGATCTCGGTATAGACATAGGCACTGCTGAGATGCTCGTCCGCCCGGGGATGGGTCTCGGTCAGAATGAGAGCATTGCTGCCGCAGTAGTTCTCAGAAATCCAGACTGATTCTGCCGGCATCAGGGCTGCATAGGCAGGAAACTGAGCCGAACAGACAGCAGCCGGATCCGGCGCGGCGAGAGAGCCGGTAAGAGCAAGCAGAGAAAGAAGCCTGATCAGTGCGGCAGAAATGCTTCGAACCATTGGCAATACTCCTGTGGATAGATGGCAGTATGATACATGGCATTTGATTTTTTGTCAAATTCTGTCCGCAGATCATAAAATTCATAATATCTTCTTGAACAGCTTTGACAGGAGCAGGTATAATAAGCGCGCGTTTGACCTGTAATGCATAACACTTCAACGGGAGATTACCGGAGAATGAATAATATGAAAAAAAGTCTTTGCCTCCTGGCGGTGGCGGCGATGCTGCTGAGCGGTTGTGCAGCAGCGGAAAACCTGCCGAAACCGCCGACGCTTACTGCCGTACCCACAGTGGAACCGACGGCTGTGCTGCCATCAGAAGTACCGGCCGTGCAGGAAGAGCCGGCACCGGAAACGCCCGCACCGGAAATGCCGGAGGAGGAACTGCCGTCAATGCAGCCGGCAGAGGAAGAAAAGAGCGGAAATGGATTCTTTGTGCATTTCGAGCGCAGTGCCCGCGAGGCCTACGATCCGGCAGAGGGCAGGGAAAAAATCCTGACCTTCTCTTGGGACAAGGTGCAGGTGCTGTCGGACGATAATCCGGAGGCAGCAGAGAAAATCACCGAATCGCTGGCGGCGATGGAGGACGCATGGTATACCGGCGGCAGCGTGGAAGAAGGGTATGACTACGGATATAACGGCATGCTTGAGATCGCAGAAGATAACTACGGATTTGCGTCAGAATACGGCGGGCCGATGGAGATGGAAGCCGACCGAACGGTTTCCGTTGTACATGCCGACAGCGATTACTGTGCGTTTTTGATCACAAGCTATTACTTTACCGGGGGTGTGCACGGGACCTATTCCACGGAAGCCGTCTGTTTTGATTCGCAGACGGGCGAAAGGCTTACACTGGACAGCATGTCTTCCGACCCGGAGGCATTTCGCCTGCGGCTGGTAGAGGAAATGCTGAAACTGGTGGAGGAAGATAAGGACGGTTATTACAGCGAACGGCTGTCCCTGACGGAGCCGGGAAACTACGCGACTGCGTTTGCGGCACTGCTGCGGGAAGGATCCTGGTATCCCGGAAGAGATGCCTTTTATGTTTTCTCGACACTCTATGAGCTGGGGCCGTATGCAGCAGGCATCACGGAATTTGCGATTCCCTATGAAAATCTGAAGGGGATCCTGGATGAACGCTGGATTCCGCGGCAGACGGAGGAAGAAGCCAGACTCAGGATTGACCCCGTGACAGATGTCCCGGAAGGCAGCGTGGAGATTGCCGACCTGCTGGTCATCGGTGAAGGCGGGGAGACTACGCTGCTGATCTGCGAAGGGGAACTGACAGATCTGGAGGTCTCCACCTGCAGCACAGGCTACGATAACCGGTTTTACCCGGACAGAGAGCTGTATTACTGCGGCCGTATCAAGGATGCCGCCATTCAGATGGCACTGCTGATGCAGGGAGACCTGCCGGACACCATGATCCGCTATCGGGACGGAAACGGAGAGCACGAGCTGCTGATCAGCCTGTCCGGAGAGAACGGCAGTTATCTGCTGACAGAGAATCCCGGTGCTCAGAACAGCTGACAGGAGCACAACGAAGGCTTTCTGCTGCAGCGCGGTTGAGAAACCTTGCCGCAAGGTTTCTCAACCGCGCTTTTTCTCTGCATTCTTCTCTTCTTCCGCATGGTTTGAAACCGGCGTTGTGATTTTGCATAAGAAAGGAAGAAGGAAAGGCGGGTGCATCTGCAAGTGTGCATAAAAATGAGACCGGCTATGGTTTTTGACGTTGACTTGAACGCCGAAAAGGTTTATAATCGCCGCATAAATATCCAATAAGGAGCGTATAAATATGAATAAAGCTGATATCAAAAAAGTTGTTCTTGCCTATTCCGGCGGTCTCGACACCTCGATCATCATCCCCTGGCTGAAAGAGAACTACAACAACTGCGAAGTCATCGCGGTTTCCGGCAATGTCGGACAGGCGGACGAACTGGAAGGCCTGGAAGAAAAAGCATTGAAGACCGGCGCATCAAAGCTCTATGTGCTGGATCTGACGGACGAGTATGTCGACGACTTCATCATCCCCTGCATGAAGGCCGGCGCGGTATATGAAGACTATCTGCTGGGCACGAGCCATGCGCGTCCGTGCATCGCCAAGGGACTGGTGGAGATCGCTCTGAAGGAAGGTGCAGACGCGATCGTCCACGGCTGCACCGGCAAGGGCAATGACCAGGTGCGTTTTGAACTGGCCATCAAGCACTTTGCGCCGAACATGCCGATCATCGCCCCCTGGCGCGAGTGGAGCATCAAGTCGCGCGATGAGGAGATCGACTATGCCGAAGCGCATCATGTGCCGCTGAAGATCAACCGCGAGACCAACTATTCCAAGGACAAGAACCTCTGGCATCTTTCCCACGAGGGTCTGGATCTGGAGGACACCGGCAACGAGCCGCAGTATGAAAAGCCCGGCTTCCTTGAGATGGGCGTCTCGCCGATTCAGGCGCCGGACAGCCCGACCTATGTGACCCTGGACTTTGAACAGGGCGTGCCGGTGGCGCTCGACGGGAAGAAAATGAGCGCGAAGGAGATCATTTACAAGCTGAATGAGGTCGGCGGCGCCAATGGCATCGGCCTGCTGGACATCGTGGAGAACCGTCTGGTCGGCATGAAGTGCCGCGGCGTGTACGAGACCCCGGGCGGCACGATCCTCTATGCCGCACACCAGGCCCTCGAGACCGTGTGCCTGGACAAGATGACCGCGCACGAGAAGCAGAAGCTGGCGATCACCTTCGGCGAACTGGTCTACAACGGCCAGTGGTACACCCCGCTGCGCGAGGCACTGAGCGCCTTTGTGGACAAGACGCAGGAGCGGGTGACAGGCACGGTGAAGCTGAAGCTCTACAAGGGCAACATCATCAAGGCCGGAATCTGGAGCGAGAAATCGCTGTACAGCGAAGAGATCGCCACCTTCGGCGAGAGCGACTACAACCAGGCGGACGCAGCCGGATTCATCAATCTCTTCGGCCTGCCGATCAAGGTGCAGGCAATCGTGGACGGAAAATAAAAACATGGCAAAGATGTGGACCGGCGTTACCGCCGGAAAGACCGACCCGCTGGCGGACGACTTTAACTCGTCCATCCGGTTTGACAAGAGAATGGCCCGGCAGGACATCACCGGCAGCATCGCCCATGCGGCCATGCTGGCTTCGAAGGGGATCATCACGGAAGCAGAAGGAGATGCCCTTGCAGCCGGACTCGCGGAAATCCTGGAGGATCTGCAGACAGGAAAACTGACGATCGACGAGAGCTGCGAAGACATCCACATGTTTGTCGAGCAGGTTTTGACCGAGCGGATCGGAGAGACGGGAAAAAAGCTCCACACGGCGCGCAGCCGCAACGACCAGGTAGCCCTGGACCTGCGGATGACCCTGCGGGACGAAAACGACGAAATCAGCGGACTGATCCGAAAGCTGCTGAAGGTCCTGGCCGACACGGCCGAGAAGCACAAAGAGAGCATCATGCCCGGCTATACGCATCTGCAGCGGGCGCAGCCGGTCAGCTTCGGGCATCACCTGATGGCCTATGCCATGATGCTGCTGCGGGATCTGGAGAGACTGAAGGACTGCAGAAAGCGGACCAACGTGTCGCCGATCGGCTGCTGTGCCCTGGCCGGGACAACCTATGAGACGGACCGGCAGATGGAAGCCGGACTGCTGGGCTTTGAAGGCATTGCGATGAACAGCATGGACGGCGTGTCGGACCGCGATTTCGCCGTGGAGATGCTGAGCACGCTGGCCATCCTGATGATGCATCTGTCGAGACTGTCGGAGGAGCTGATCCTCTGGGCCAGCTGGGAGTTTCGCTTTATCTCGCTTTCCGACGCCTATACGACCGGTTCCTCCATCATGCCGCAGAAGCGCAACGCCGACATGGCGGAACTGATCCGTGGCAAGACGGGGCGTGTTTACGGCGAACTGATGGGGCTGCTGACGACGCTGAAGGGCCTGCCGCTGGCCTACAACAAGGACATGCAGGAGGACAAGGAAGGCGTGTTTGACGCCTGCGACACGGTGAAAATGTGCCTGAAGGTCCTGACCCCGATGCTGGAGAGCATGCAGGTGAACACCGGAAACATGCTGCTGGCGGCGCAGAAGGGCTTTATCAACGCCACGGATCTGGCCGATTATCTGGTAAAGAAGGGCATGCCCTTCCGGACGGCATACAAGATTTCCGGCCAGATTGTCAGACACTGCATGGAGACAGGACAGGTGCTTGAGACGCTGCCCCCGGAAAGCTATCGGGAGTTCAGCGAACTGTTTGACGACGACGTATATGCCGCCATCGACCTGAAGGCCTGTATGGAGAAGCGGATCAGCGAGGGAGGAACCTCCGCCTCATCGGTGGGAAAGCAGATTGCCCTCGTGCGGAAGGAGATCGGAGAATGACGAAAGTTTTTATCGACGGCAGTGCCGGAACCACCGGACTGCGGATCCGTGAACGGCTTGCCGACCGGCCGGAGCTGGAGATCCTGAGCCTGCCGGCGGAGAAACGGAAGGACCCCACGGCAAGGGAAGAGATCATCAACGCCGCCGACGTGGCCTTCTTCTGCCTGCCGGATGCGGCATCGATGGAAGCGGCGCAGATGGTGCACGGGAATACGGCGGTCATCGACACCTCGACCGCACACCGGACGAACCCGGACTGGGATTACGGCTTTCCGGAGCTGCACGGTCTGCGGGAGAAAATCCGGGAAAGCAGACGCATTGCCAATCCCGGCTGCCATGCCAGCGGGTTTATTTCATTGGTGGAGCCGCTGGTCCATGAAGGGCTGGTTTCCCCGGACACCGCGTTCAGCTGCTTTTCGGTGACGGGCTATTCCGGCGGCGGAAAGAGCATGATCGCCGACTATGAGAACCCCGAACGGGACAAAGCCCTTGACAGCCCGCGGCAGTACGCCCTGGGCCAGAACCACAAGCATCTGAAGGAAATGGTGAAGATCTGCGGACTGGAAACGGCGCCGGTCTTCTGCCCGGTAGTGGGGGATTATTACAGCGGCATGGCCGTGACGGTCCCGCTGTTCCGGAAGGACCTCAGAGGCAGCATGGAGGATGTGAAGCAGCTCTATGCAGCGTGCTATCACAGCAAGGTGGTGCACTATGAGGCATACGAAGACGGGATGATCGCGGGCAATGCGCTGTCCGGAAGAGACGACATGCTGATCACGGCGGCGGGAAACGAGGAGAGAATCCTGCTGATTTCCGTTTTTGACAACCTGGGGAAAGGCGCATCCGGCGCGGCGATACAGAACCTGAATATCCTGTTGGGGCTTGATGAAACAACAGGACTTGTGGTATAACATGGAAAGCTCAAAGTTGAAAGACGGTGGAACAATGATCAAACAGATAAGCGGCGGGGTATGTGCTGCCGAAGGATTTCAGGCTGCGGGCATTTACTGCGGCATCCGGAAGAATAAAAGCAAAAAGGATCTGGCGCTGATTGCCAGTTCCGTTCCGGCCCACGCGGCGGCGGTCTATACCACGAATCTGGTGAAGGGCGCGCCTCTGACCGTGACAAAGACGCACATTGCCGACGGCACGGCACAGGCGGTCATCTGCAACAGCGGAAACGCCAACACCTGCAACGCCGACGGCATCGACATTGCCGAGCAGATGAGCAGTTTGACGGCGGAGGCTCTGGGAATCCGGGCGGATGACGTGGTTGTTGCGTCTACCGGCGTCATCGGCCAGCCGCTGAGCATCACCCCGATCGCCAAAGGCATCCCGAATCTTGCAACCGCCCTGAAGAGGGACGGGTCCGGAGAGGCCTGCGAGGCCATCATGACCACCGACACGAAGAAAAAGGAGGCCGCGGTGGCGTTTACGCTGGGCGGGAAAACCTGCCATCTCGGCGGCATCGCCAAGGGCAGCGGCATGATCCATCCGAACATGGCGACCATGCTGGTGTTCCTGACAACGGATGCGGCCGTCAGTGCGGAGATGCTGCAGAAAGCGCTCTCCGGCGACGTACAGAAGACCTTCAACATGATCAGCGTGGACGGGGACACCTCGACAAACGACATGGTTGCCATCCTGGCCAACGGCCTTGCCGGCAACAAAGAGATCACGGAAGAGGACGCGGACTTTACAGCCTTCATGGAAGCCCTGAACACGGTGACGGTCCAGCTCTGCCGGATGATTGCCGGGGACGGGGAAGGCGCAACCAAGCTGCTTGAATGCCGGGTGAGCGGCGGCCTGAGCGAGGAAGATGCGAAGAAAATCGCGAAAAGCGTCATTGCCTCCAGCCTCCTGAAAGCGGCGATGTTCGGAGAAGATGCCAACTGGGGAAGGGTGCTCTGCGCTGTCGGATACAGCGGCGCCGGCATCGACGTCCAGCAGGTCGGGGTCTGCTTTTCTTCTGCAGCCGGCGAGGTGACTGTCTGTGTAAACGGGGCGGGTGTGCCTTTTTCGGAAGAGCTTGCCGCGAAGGTCCTGCATGAGAAGGAGATCAACATCCTGATCACAGTCGGCGAGGGCAGCACCGCCGTGACGGCCTGGGGCTGCGACCTGACCTATGACTATGTGAAAATCAACGGAGATTATCGGACATAAAATGGATTCCTTTACCAATAACCAGAGAGCGCAGGTTCTGACAGAGGCCCTGCCCTATATCCGAAGCTACAACGGCAAAATTGTCGTGGTCAAGTACGGCGGCAACGCCATGGTCAGCGAGCAGCTGCGGGAGCAGGTCATGGAGGACATGGTGCTGCTTTGGCTGGTCGGGGTCAAGGTGGTGCTGGTGCACGGCGGCGGACCGGAAATCACAGACATGATGAACCGGCTGGGAAAGAAGCCGAAGTTTATCGACGGCCTGCGCGTGACGGACCAGGAGACCGTGGACATCGCGCAGATGGTGCTGGCCGGGAAGGTCAACAAGACGCTGGTGAAGCTGCTGGAGGTCAAGGGCGGCAAGGCCATGGGCATCTCGGGCATGGACGGCGGTTTGATTGAGGCGCGGATGAGAAACCCGGATCTCGGCTTTGTAGGAAGCATCACAGGGGTGAACATCGAGCCGGTGATGGACCTGCTGGAGAAGGGATATATCCCGGTGATCTCGACTCTCGGCTGCGACAGCGAGGGGAACACCTACAACATCAACGGCGATACGGCGGCAGCGTGCATTGCAGGTGCGCTGCATGCAGAGAGGCTGATCATGATGACGGATATCGCCGGCGTTCTGAAAGACAGGAATGACCCGACGACGCTGATCAGAGAGATGACGATCTCGGAAGCGGTGAAGCTTTTCGAGGAGAACGTCATCGCCGGCGGGATGATCCCGAAGGTGGAATGCTGCATCGATGCGATTCACCGGGGGGTGGAACGCGTGATCATCATGGACGGACGGGTGCCGCACTCGATCCTGATGGAGATCCTGACCGACGAAGGTGCCGGCACCATGGTAACGGCAGACCCGGAGTAATAGAAAGGAAAAGAGCGATGTCGGAACTGAAAACAATCGATAAGGAATATGTTGCCAATACCTATGCCCGGTTTCCGGTCGAGCCGGTATCGGGAAAGGGCTCGCTGGTCTGGGACGAGGCGGGAAAGGAATACATCGACATGGGCAGCGGCATCGGCGTGACGGCCTTCGGCATCGCGGATGACGCCTGGGTCGCGGCCGTGACAGAGCAGCTGGGAAAGCTGCAGCACATGTCCAACCTGTACTATACCGAGCCCTGCGCTCTGCTCGCAAAAACGCTGTGCGAGAGGAGCGGGATGAAGAAGGTCTTCTTCTGCAACTCGGGTGCCGAGGCAAACGAAGGAGCCATCAAGGCGGCCCGCAAGTATGCCGCAGAGAAGAAGGGACCGGAGTACTATACGATCGTGACGCTGGAGAACAGCTTTCACGGGCGGACCCTTACGACCCTGGCCGCAACGGGACAGGACCATTATCACGAGCTGTTTCAGCCCCTGACCCAGGGCTTTGTCCATGCCCCGGCCAACGATTTGGAAGCCGTTAAAAATGCCGTTCTTCAGACGAAGGCAGCGGCGGTCATGATCGAATGCGTCCAGGGAGAGGGCGGCGTGATCCCGATGGAGAAGGCCTTTGTGCAGGGCCTCGCAGACTTCTGCAAAAAGGAAGATATCCTGCTGCTCGTGGACGAGGTACAGACCGGAAACGGCCGTACCGGAGAGCTGTACGCCTATATGAACTTCGGCGTTCAGCCGGACGTGGTCTCGACGGCAAAGGGCCTCGGCGGCGGCCTGCCGCTGGGCGCGGTGCTCTTCGGCGAAAAGACCGAATTCACTTTGGGCGCGGGCGATCACGGCTCGACCTTCGGCGGAAACCCGGTCTGCTGCGCCGGGGCGCTGAGCGTGCTCGGGCGGATCGATGATCAGCTGCTGAAGGAAGTAAAGGAAAAGAGCGCCTACATCTTCAAAACGCTGGAGGGAGCACCCGGTGTTGAGAGCGTCAGCGGCATGGGCCTGATGATCGGCATCAAGACCGCAAAGCCTGCGGGAGACGTCGTCAAGACCTGCATGGAAAACGGCGTTCTCTGCCTGACGGCGAAGGATAAGGTGAGGCTGCTGCCGGCGCTGAACATCCCGATGCCGGTGCTGGAGAAGGCGATCGAAGTGATCAAGGGAGCATGCGTATGAATCTGCACGGAAAGAACTTTCTGAAACTGCTGGACTTCAGCCCGGAGGAAATCGACGGGCTGCTGGATCTTGCGGCGGATCTGAAGGCGAAGAAGAAAAACAGCATCCCGCACCGGATGCATGAGGGAAAGAACGTCGCGCTGATTTTCGAAAAGACCAGCACCAGGACGCGCTGCAGCTTCGAAGTGGCGGCGGCGGATCTGGGCATGCACGCGGTCTATCTGGACCCCAAGGCGTCACAGCTGGGGAAGAAGGAGAGCATCGCGGATACGGCACGGGTGCTGGGGCGGATGTTCGACGGGATCGAATATCGCGGCTTTGAGCAGGCACGGGTCGAGAAGCTGGCAAAATATGCCGGCGTGCCGGTCTGGAACGGCCTGACAAACGAGTTTCACCCGACCCAGATCCTGGCGGACTTTCTGACGATGCGCGAGCACTTCGGCGAACTTCGGGGAAAGAAGCTGGTCTACCTGGGGGATGCGCGCTACAACATGGGTAACTCCCTGATGGTGGGCAGCGCCAAAATGGGGCTGGAGTTCACGGCCTGTGCGCCGGAGAAGTATTTCCCGGACAAAGCACTGATTGCCCAATGCCGGGAAATCGCGGCAGAGACCGGAGCGGTTTTAAAGTTTGAGACAAACCCGATGACGGCGGTCAAAGGGGCAGACGTACTGTATACGGATATCTGGGTCTCGATGGGCGAGCCGGAAGAGGTCTGGGCCGAACGCATCGCAGATCTGAAGCCCTATCAGATCAACGCAAAGCTGATGGAGACAGCGGGAGCGCAGTGCCGCTTTATGCACTGCCTGCCGGCGTATCACGATCTGGAGACGGAAAACGGGCTGGAAGCCTATCGGCGGTTCGGGCTGGACGCGCTGGAAGTGACCGACGAGGTGTTCGAGAGCGAACAGTCGATCGTCTTTGACGAGGCGGAAAACCGCATGCATACGATCAAGGCGGTTATGGCAGCAACGTTATAAGGGTAAAGAATGATTATCTCTCCCTGCCGGCGGCGGGGAGAGATAAGGAGTTTTATGATGAAAGCATATCTTGTACTGGAAAACGGAATGGTTTTTGAAGGTCGGGCAATCGGCTGCTGGCCCGATTCCGATGCCGAGGCGGCCGTCGGCGAGCTGGTCTTCACGACGGGAATGACGGGGTATCTCGAAACCCTGACGGACCCGAGCTATGCGGGACAGATCATCATGCAGACCTTCCCGATGATCGGCAACTACGGGGTGATTTCACAGGATTTTGAGGGAAAGAGCTTTGCAAAGGGCTATGTGGTGCACGAGCTCATTGATACACCCTCGAACTTTCGCAGCGAGGGAAAGCTGGACGCCTTTCTGAAGGAGCAGGGCATTCCAGGCATCTGCGGCGTCGACACGAGGGCGCTGACAAGGCTGATCCGGGAAAACGGCGTGATGAATGCCTGTCTTTATCAAAGTTCAGAGTTCAAAGTGCAAAGTGCAAATATGCCCGGCTTGCCGGAGAGAATCCGCGAATATCAGGTCAAAAACGCGGTGGCGGAGGTCAGCACGAAGGAAGTGCTGGAATTTGGACCGGGAAGCCCGACTTCGGCTGCGTGCAGCTGCGCGGAAGGGGAGACCCTGCATGTCGTGCTGATCGACTATGGGGCGAAGAGGAACATTATCCGCTGTCTGGTAAAGCGCGGGTGCCGCGTGACCGTGGTGCCGCACGACACCACGGCAGAGGAAATCCTGGCCCTGAAGCCGGACGGCGTCATGCTCTCAAACGGCCCGGGAGACCCGGCGGAGAATGTCTTTGAAGTGCAGCAGATCGCAAAGCTGGTCGGGAAGCTGCCGGTTTTCGGCATCTGCCTGGGGCACCAGCTGACGGCGCTGGCCATGGGCGGAAAGACCTACAAGCTCAAGTACGGACACCGCGGTGCCAACCAGCCGGTGACGGACGGAAAGCGGACCTGGATCACCACGCAGAACCACGGCTATGCCGTGGAGAGCGAAAGTATGAAGGGAACTGCCCAGCTCAGCTTCCGCAACGCCAACGATCAAAGCTGCGAGGGACTGGAGTATCCGGGAAAACGCTGCTTCACGGTCCAGTTTCATCCGGAGGCCTGTGCGGGCCCCCACGATACGGAATTCCTGTTTGACCGGTTCCTGCGCATGATGCGCGGAGAGGAGGCCTGATATGCCGAGAGACAACAGCATTCAGAAGGTACTCGTCATCGGCTCGGGCCCGATCGTCATCGGGCAGGCGGCCGAGTTCGACTATGCCGGAGCGCAGGCCTGCCGCATCCTGCAGCAGGAGGGAATCCAGACTGTGCTGGTCAACTCCAACCCGGCCACCATCATGACCGACAAAAAGCTGGCAGATGCCATCTACCTCGAACCCCTGACAAGGGAAACCCTGCGGCGCATCATCGAGAAGGAGCGCCCGGACGGCCTGCTGGCGGGACTCGGCGGACAGACGGGTCTGACGCTGGCCATGCAGCTGAGCCGAGACGGAACCCTGGAAAAATACGGCGTGCGCCTGCTGGGGTCGGACCTGGAGAGCATCGAGCGCGCGGAGGACAGGGAACGCTTCCGGCAGACGCTGGAGGAGATGGGGCAGCCGGTGATCCCGTCGGCGACGGCCGTGACCGTGGAGGAAGCGCTGCGCATTGCCGAGGAGATCGGCTATCCTGTCATCGTCCGTCCGGCCTATACGCTGGGCGGAACCGGCGGCGGCATTGCCGAAAACGCGGAGGAACTCGCGACGATCGCGGGAAGCGGGCTGGACCTGTCGCCGATCAGCCAGGTGCTGGTGGAAAAATGCATCGCAGGCTGGAAGGAAATCGAGTTTGAAACCATGCGGGACGCCGCAGGCAACGTGATCGCGGTGTGCTCGATGGAGAATGTCGACCCGGTGGGCATCCATACGGGCGACTCGATCGTCGTGGCGCCGGCGCTGACCCTGGCGGACAGGGAATACCAGATGCTGCGCTCGGCGGCGCTGGACATCATCACGGCGCTGGGGATCGTGGGCGGCTGCAACTGTCAGTTTGCGCTGAACCCCGACAGCTTTGAATATGCCGTCATTGAGGTCAACCCCCGCGTTTCGCGCTCCTCCGCCCTGGCCTCAAAGGCCACGGGCTATCCCATCGCCAAGATCAGCACAAAGCTGGCCCTCGGCTATACCCTGGATGAGATCCCGAACGACATCACCGGAAAGACCTGCGCCTGCTTCGAACCGGCGCTGGACTATGTGGTGGTGAAGTTCCCCAAATGGCCATTTGACAAGTTCCCGCATGCCAGCCGCCGTCTGGGTACCCAGATGAAGGCCACGGGCGAGGTGATGGCCATTGCGCCGAGCTTTGAGATGGCCCTGATGAAGGCCGTGCGCGGCGCGGAAATCTCGATGGAGACGCTGAATGATCAGAGTTCAAAGTTCAAAGTTCAAAGTGCAGATCTTCAGAAGCAGGATGACCGCAGGATCTTTACCGTCTTTGCGGCGCTGAAGCAGGGGATGCCGGCGGAGGAAATCCACGACATCACCAAAATCGACCTCTTTTTCCTCAAAAAGCTGCGGGCAATGGCGGAATTTGAGAACGAAATCGCCGGATGCACCCTCACGGCCGAACAGTACGGACAGGTGAAGCGTTGGGGCTATCCCGATCACGGGCTGACCGGGGACCTGGGCTGCCGTCTGCCGGCCAAGGAGGAAGAGAAGGAGGCAGGAGCCTTCCTCTATAAGATGGTGGATACCTGCGCGGCAGAGTTTGAAGCACAGACCCCGTACTTTTATTCAACGGTTTCCGGCAGCGAATGTGAGGCGAGGAGCTTTCAGCGCAGCGGAAAGCCGGTGATCATGGTACTGGGGTCCGGCCCGATCCGGATCGGACAGGGCATCGAGTTTGACTACAGCTCGGTGCACTGCGTGTGGACGCTGCGCGAAATGGGCTACGACGTCGTGATCGTCAACAACAACCCCGAGACGGTCTCGACAGACTATGATACGGCGGACCGCCTGTACTTCGAGCCCCTCTGCCCGGAGGATGTATGGAATATCATTCAGGTGGAAAAGCCCATCGGCGTGGTGGTCGCCTTCGGCGGCCAGACCGCCATCAAGCTGACCAAGTTCCTGTCAGAGAAGGGCATCCCGATTCTGGGAACCTCGGCCGACGGCATCGACACGGCAGAGGACCGGGCGCGTTTTGACGCCCTGCTGGAGCGCTTCGGCATATCGCGGCCGCGCGGACGTGGGGTCAGCAGTCTGGAGGACGCCCTGCAGGCTGCGGAAGAGCTGGGATATCCGGTCCTGCTGCGGCCCAGCTATGTCATCGGCGGCCAGGGCATGTGCATTTCGCGGGATGCGGCGACCACGGAACGCTATATGCGGGATATCCTGTCCGGCGGCATCGAGAATCCGGTCCTGGTGGACAAGTACATGCCGGGCATCGAGCTGGAAGTGGACGTCATCTCGGACGGGGAGGACGTGCTGATCCCCGGCATTATGGAGCACATTGAACGGGCAGGCGTCCACAGCGGTGACTCCATCGCGGTCTACCCGCCGTACAACCTCAACGACAAGTTCCTGCACCGCATCTGTGAGGTATCGGAAAAGCTGGCCCTCGCACTGGGCACAAAGGGCCTGGTGAATATCCAGTACCTGATCCATGAAGACGAGCTGTACGTGATCGAAGTCAATCCCCGCGCCTCACGGACGGTGCCCTACATTTCAAAGGTGACAAACATCAGCATGGTGGACATCGCGTCCCGCATCATGCTGGGAGAGAAGCTGCGGGACCTGGGCTGCGGCACGGGTCTGCGGCATACGCCGCCCTATTATGCGGTCAAGGTGCCGGTCTTTTCCTTCGAAAAGCTCTCGGATGCCAACTCCATTCTGGGACCGGAAATGAAGTCGACCGGCGAGGTGCTGGGGCTGGGGCGCAGTCTGGCCGAGGCCATGTTCAAAGGCCTGACCGCAGCGGGCTTCCGTATCCCCGAAGCGGGGAGCGGTGTCCTGCTGAGCGTCGAAACCGCGGATTATCCCGACATTCTGACGCTGGCGCGGCGCTTCCGGGATCTGGGGATGAAGCTGTATGCGACGGAAGGGACCGCGGCGGCCATCCGGGAAGCCGGTCTGCCGGTGGAGGATTTTGACCCGGCAGAGCTCCTGACTCCGGTAAGCGGAGAGGCGGACGGGCAGAACCGGATCAGCCTGATTGTCTATACGGGAGCCGTCAAGGACGGGACAATGGGGGACTATATTGCCCTGCATCGGCGTGCCATGCAGCTGGGCATTCCCTGCCTGACGTCAACGGACACGGCCAACGCCCTGGCTGACAGCATCGCCGGGCGCTACCGGGAGTCGAACACGGAGCTGGTGGACCTCAACCGGATGCGGCGCTGGCGCCAGACCATCCCGTTTACAAAGATGCAGGACTGCGGCAACGACTATATCTTCATCGAAAACTTCGACTCCGAAATCTCGTGCCCCGAGTCGCTGTGCGTATCGCTGTGCCGGCAGCATGTGGGCATCGGCGCAGACGGCATTGTCCTGATGGAGCCGTCCGCAGTGGCCGACGTGCGCATGCGCAGCTTCAACCGCGACGGCAGCGAGGGCAGAATGGCCGGCAACAACCTGCGCTGTGTGGCGAAATATCTCTATGACAAGGGCTATGTCCGCACGGAGACCATCTCGGTGGAGACGGCGGGGGGCATCCGAAGGCTGAAGCTCTTCTGCCGGGACGGCAGGGTCTCCTCCGTCACCGTGAACATGGGTAAAGCCGAATTCGAAGCAAGGAAAGTCCCGGTCCTGACGGAGAAGGAAAGCCTGATAGACAGCCCGGTCCGGATCGGCGGGAAAGAATGGAAGGTGAGCTGCCTGTCGGTAGGGAACCCGCACTGTGTGACCTTCGTGCCGAACCCGGACGTCCTCGATCTGGAAACGCTGGGCCCGCAGTTTGAGCATGACGCCATGTTCCCGGAGCGTGTGAACACCGAGTTTGTGCGTGTGGTGAGCCGTACGGCCCTGCGCATGCGCGTCTGGGAGCGCGGCAGCGGCGAAACGCTGGCCTGCGGCACCGGAGCCTGCGCGGCAGCGGCGGCGGCCGTGGAGAACGGACTCTGCGACGCCGACAGCGACATCCGTGTGACCCTGCCCGGCGGCGACCTCATGGTGCGGCTGAGCGGCGGAGAGGTCTTCCTCACCGGCGGCGCCGAAACCGTCTTCACAGGAAGCTTTGAATACTGATCTGGAAAAAGAGAAATGAACCGATCCCAACCCGGACCGGTTCATTTCTTTTTTCGGGCATTGCCGCACACATTTGTTGGATAATGGAAAGCAGATCATAGTTACGCTTTGCGTTGAACAGTCAAGTACCATTTATTACATATCAGCCTCTAGGAATGACCGTCAAAACAATCAACTGCATTATTCACTGAACGCCAACTTTTTAATTGTTTTTTGTCTCACCCTATGATAAACTGGATTCATCATAATCGAATCAGTCCGTTAACATTTTGGAAAAGGAGAAGCGCGCTATGAAAAAAACAATCTCGATGCTCACATCTCTTGCTGTTTTGCTGTGCTTTTTTTCTGCTTTCATATCGGTTGCTTATGCTGATATTCCGAACGTTGTCGTCTCAGGGCCGGAAAGCACACAAAACACGACAGATGACAGAACAAAAGTTGTTGCTTGGTATTCGGTGAATGGATATCCAAGTTGGGATGATATTGTTGCCATTGGCGATGGCAGCAGGGTAAAAGGTCCGTCTGCAGAGAATTATCTATCAGAGTACCAAATCAAATATATTCATGCGCCCAAAGGAAACCATGTCTATGTCTACAGGAGTTCCGGCTCAACGAACAACCCTGAGATGATTGAGCATGGTGCTAAGGTGTATGTGCTTGCAGAAGCCGGTAATGCTTCGTTTATCGTTTACCGGACATTGGAAAACAAGCCAAGAAGCGGTTGGGTGAATTCCGGCATCTTGTCAAACACCTATCCCGGCACTACGGTCACTGTAGGCACGGCAGACAATGCATCTGCAGAAAACATTGGAGATCCGAGTATCACCTGGTCTGAAGAGAAGATGGTTGATACAGAGAGTAAATATCTGATAATTGACCAGCCGATTGAAAACTGTGTCGGTTTCACATTGGAATATCGGGCACAGTACGGCGGTTATGAGGATTGCTCAGGCACTCGTAATATTTATATCAATGATGGTACCGGCTGGCATTTCATAGGAAAGTTCCCATATGAGACGGCAAAATCCTATCACATTACGGTAAACCTGGACAAACCGATTACCCTGTATGCGGTTGCTGCTCCGCTAGAAATTGAACGGGCGAAACCTTTTTCTGTCCGGTCCAACATACTGGATGTGTTTGTTGACCGTCCGACGCTGTACATTGTTGACCTAGGCGATTTTTCGGCATCAGAAGCCTATCACAGGATAGCCACAGTCCACAATACCGTGAACATCGGCGGCGGAGACTGCACCTATTTTGAATTACAGAGTCCGATTGAAAACTGTGTTTTTCTGAATATTCCCATGATGATACAGGGAACCAACAGTGGGGCACATTATAACGATGTCGTTTGGGCAAGCGTTTTCCGGGATGCTGATACAGGTTCTTGGATTATGACAGACACCTTTGAATACAGAGACGGAGAGTATGACAGTGCCATTTTGAACGTTTCCGAACCGGTCACAATTGACGCATTCAGCATTTTCCCGTACGATGCACCAAATGGCTACGGTTCATTTATGGTAGGGTACAACACAAACGTGATCGTCGGATTTCTCTCGCAAGACGATGCAGACAGATTTGTCGCCAGTATTCGCAATAAATACTGAAACGAATGCTTTCCAGAATCCGTGAAAGGATCGCGGGTATCATTATATGACACCGTGTAATCCATTTGGTAATAGATTAGGAAAAGCTGGAGACTATTACAGCATCTTTGAATTACTTGGGCTATATGAAATAAGCTATTACGGCATTCTGCCTCGTTTTATAAGTCCAGTTAATTGGTGAACGATATACTAGAGATGAGTTAGCATATTATAGATAAAGGAACGTATCACATATGAGAAAACGAATCTTATCCGTTATGAGAAAACGAATCTTATCCGTAATAATGACCTTTTTAATCATGGTGACTCTATTGCCAACTATGACAAGTGCGGCTAGTACTGTTGTCATGACTGCAGATGAGTTTGTCAACTATTTATCCATTGCTGTGAAAAGAAATACGAGGTATGGTGAAGGATACCCATATAATGTCGGATATTACAACGGTGAATATATTTCATGGGATTGTTGGAATCTTGGGAAAACTATTATTGCAACAAGAGGTGCGGCTGTTAATAACTATACTCCTGGGACATACTCTGCCTGCTCTGACACATCAATAGGACTCTATGACACAGACGGAGACGGATTAGAAAGTGCTTGCGGTAGTACCCTCAGTAGCGATTTCTCTAACATTGCTATAGGTGAGTGGCTTTTTAAAGAGTATTCTAGCGGATACTGCTATCATGTTGGCTATTATATTGGAAATGGAAGAGTAATTGAAGCGACTTCAGATGGATCATATAGTTTACAAATCAGTACTATAGATAGCAGTGGACATTGCGGCAACATTAGCGGCAGAGGAAGTGGTTGGGCGTGGACATTTCATGGAAAGGTTCCTTGGATCAATTATGCACCTTCATACTATCTGGACCTCAATGGTAATGTAGATGGAGTTACGAAAGGTAATATTTCAGGGGTTGGCGATGCGGATGTATATATAAGAAAAAGAGGAGAAGGGAACTATACTCTCGATGGAGAAAATGTGAACGATTATTACAAAACATGGCCGACACAGACAAATTATGTAATAAGAGGGGTTCGTGGTTTCGGATATCAGTTTATTGGATATCAGATTAATGATAATCAGCCTAACTACGGGCCTTTCGAAGGAGAGCCGGGTGTTGGAGGGACCATTGGAAACGGAACAGAGAGGGTCGTTCTCTATTTCACAAAAATACCTGAAAGTTCCATTGCAGCCAAAGCAGTAATATATAACGGTCATGTCTATGAACGCTATGACTATCATCTCTCGTGGACGGAAGCTAAAGCATTTTGCGAAAGTAAAGGCGGTCATCTGGTATCCATAACGAATGCACAGGAGCAGGCGGCGGTTGTAAACTTACTAAGCGGATGCCCATTCGGCGTATACTACATTGGTGGATATGATCTTGAAGAGTCTGGGAACTGGTCTTGGGTAAGCGGAGAACCCTTCACCTATGAAAACTGGGACAGAGATTACCAAGAAGGAGTCCATCAAGATCCAGACAACTTCTACAGTGCAATTCTCGGACATGACAATCCAGTAAGTAAGCAGACTGGAGAATGGATCGATAATCCGAATGAAGTAACTGGAGGCTTTTATGGTAAACAAAACAGTGGGTTTATTTGTGAGTATGAAAAAACCTACACAGTTTCATACGATGCTAACGGCGGTACCAGTGCACCCGAAAGTCAGAAGAAAGTAGAGGGTGTAGCGCTTAGACTCAGTACGGATTCCCCGCAGAACACAATTCGATATAATTTCATAGGCTGGTCAACAAATCCAAACGCGACGACCCCTGAGTATTATGGGGGAGATCTTTTCGAAATTGACGCAGATACAACGCTTTATGCTGTATGGGAGGAGAACTTCCTGCTGAGTTTTGATGCAAATGGCGGTACCGGAGGACCTGCACCTGGAATGGTTCGAGCAGGAACACAAGTATATATTGATCAGAGTATTCCTGTTTATGAAGGGCATGAATTCCTTGGCTGGGCAACAGAGCAAACTGCAGATGTCGCAGAATATCAGCTTGGAGACCGTATATCAATGACTCAAGATACAACGCTCTATGCAGTCTGGAAAGCAGTATTTGTATCTGATTGGACAGAAACGAGACCTGAGAGCATAAAGGATGAACAGATCGAGACAAAAACGCAGTATCGCTATTCAACAAAAGAAACAACAACGGATACGGTCAGCAGCAAACCCGGCTGGACACTGACCGGATCACAACAGGTATGGGGCAATTACGGTGACTGGAGCAGTTGGTCTTTGGATGCCGTCAGCAAGAGCGACAGCAGAGAAGTAGAAACGACAGCAATGTATCGATATTATTACTTCTACTGCCCTGTTTGCGGGCGTCATGAACCCTTCCAAGGAATGAGCGATTGCGGTCAGTACTCGCTTTCTTCTGGCGATTCGTACATTGGCTGGTTTACCACGCCATATGATCAGAGCAATTATCAAGGGTTTAGCTATACAAATGCAAAGTATTACACGACATCACTTGGTGATGGACAGACATGGTGCTTCTCAGCTGGTAATCTCAGTAGTTCTGCAATCGGAACAAAAGATTCCGACAGCGATGCGGTGGTAATTACAACCGGGTATCGTTACAGAACTCGCTCACAGTCCACAGTATACAATTTCGAGCGCTGGACTAATTGGTCTGAATGGAGCGACACACCTATGGAAGCGAGTGACGCCAAAAGGGTGGAAACCCGTACTCTGTATCGTTGCAAAATTGATGAAGACCGGGTTATGACACTTCCGGTCGCACTGACAAAGATTGAGTCAGAAGCTTTCCAGAACATTGCTGCAGATGCAGTGGTCATTCCAGAAAGCGTGAGGTCTATCGCGGATGATGCCTTCGATGCCGGGATTGTGATCATCGGCAAACCGAACAGCTATGCCAAGCTTTATGCAGGCTGGAACGATTTGCTTTTCATTCCAAACGAAGATATCAACGGATAAACGAAATAACCCGAACGGAGCGGTGGTTCCAAGCTCAATGTAAGCGACAAACAATATACACTGACAAATAACGGAAGTTAACAATTCGGGCATGTGACAATAGGGGTGCCTTGGGATTTGCAAACGAGGTTTTCCGGAATGTGGCAGGATGGAGTGGTCATAACAATGAAGCAGAGAATGAAAAGCTTCTTTTAGGAGGAGAGTATAATGAGAACTTCGTTGTTTAGAAGTCTTACTTTATTTATCTGTTTATTATCCTTATGCAGTGTTGCTATAACAGCTTATGCAGATGGGTATGATATTCAATTGGATGTACCGTTGCTTCCACAGCAAACATCCAGTACGTGTGCCGATGCATCGGCAAGGGAATGCATAGCATATTATTATCAACATGGTTTTATCACAGGGAAAAGCTCTTCTATACCAAGCGAAGCGCAATTAGTCTCAGAATACGGATCTGGGAGCATTACACCCATTGTTAACGGCCTTAGAGACTATTGCGGAGTGTCTTTTGGATACAGAGCAAAAACCACGCCGGAAGATTTCTATACGTATGTCAGCAACAGCCTTAGAAGAGGTAACCCTGTCGTTGCGGAGGTTTACTTGAATGCAGACACATCGTGGGTACTTGGCTATACCACAAACGGGCATTATCTTGTAATCAGTGGAATAAAGAAAATAGGAAATGAAGAGTATCTGGTAATCACCGATCCATGGAATATAAATGGGGCAGGTATTGGACAAGTAATCGAAGTACCTTGGGTACATATATGTAATGTATGCGTCTATTATGTTTGTGAACAGAATGGACTTGAAATACAGAATGGTTCATTGCCAATAGCTGCTCTTGATGTTTGCAATGGGTATCCTGGTTCTATCCGGGTAGCTGGTTGGGCATTTGACCGTGACAATGTTAATGGTACTGTGCCTGTTCATGTCTATGTCGGAGGGCCAGCAGGATCCGGTAGTGGATATGAGATATATGCCGATAAGGGAAGAGAAGATGTTGATGCTGTTTACTCTGTTGGGATATATCATGGTTTTGATTCTGTAATTGAGGTACCCCTTAGAGGAACTCAGAACGTATATTTATATGCTTGTGATATTGGCGATGTATGGCTTGACAATCCACAATTTGCAACAGCTACTGTCACAATAAGTGATCCATATACGATTGAATATGATTCTAATGGAGGCAGAGGAGCGCCAACATCGCAAAAAAAGCATATGGAATTGACCTGACACTCAGCAGTGTAGAACCCGTACGTGATGGATACCGCTTTGAAGGGTGGACGGCTACTCCTAATGCGATTGTTGCGGATTATGCTCCGGGCGATGCGTTTGATCTCAATGCGGAGACGACACTATATGCTGTGTGGAAGAAGCAGTATTCTATTACCTATGATGCAAACGGCGGAATCAACCCGCCAGCAAGCCAGAAGAAAAATGAAGGAGAAGACCTAAGACTAAGCGAGATAAAACCGAATTACCCTGGGCATACTTTTCTTGGCTGGGCCCTTACTCCGGGTGCGGTTGAGGCTGCTTACCAACCGGGAGATTCTTTTGTTATTGATGCCGATACAATGCTGTATGCGGTTTGGGCCAGGCTCTGGGTTGTTGAGTTCGATGGAGACCCGTTGATTATTGCTACAGACGGAGAAACCTTCAATCTTTCGTCAGAAGCCTTAGGAATCCAAGAAAAACAGGGCTATCAATTTCTTGGATGGGCAACAGATCCAACAGCAGCAACCGCAGAGTATCAACCCGGGGACTTCATTACCGTTCATCAGGATATGCAGCTCTTTTCTATCTGGCAGAAGGTTTATTCTTCCGAATGGAGTGAAACAAGACCAAGCGGTATCAGTGAAGATCTGATCGAGACAAAAACACAATATCGCTATTCGACAAGAGAAACAACAACAGATACGGTCAGCAGCAAACCCGGCTGGACACTGACCGGATCCCAGCAGGTATGGGGCAATTACGGTGATTGGAGTAGCTGGTCTTTGGATGCGGTCAGCAAGAGCGACAGCAGAGAAGTAGAAACGACAGCAATGTATCGATATTATTACTTCTACTGCCCGGTTTGCGGGCGTCATGAACCCTTCCAAGGGATGAGCGATTGCGGTCAGTACTCGCTTTCTTCTGGCGATTCGTACATTGGCTGGTTTGTCACGCCATATAATCAGAGTAATTATCAAGGGTTTAGCTATACAAATGCAAAATATTACACGACATCACTTGGTGATGGACAGACATGGTGCTTCTCAGCCGGTAATCTCAGTAGTTCTGCAATCGGAACAAAAGATTCCGACAGCGATGCGGTGGTAAT
>ONGJ01000092.1 GCA_900317375.1 uncultured Eubacteriales bacterium | reverse complement strand
CCAGCCCGTCTCGGCGTCCAGCAGGTGGTGATACCGCACGCCGTCCAGGTCAAAGCCCCGCTCATAGATGCCGCTCGTGACGGTCGAGCCGCCGAAGTTTTTGGAGATCAGCATATAGTCGGCAGGGCCCCCGTCAATATCCCGGATGCCTACCTTCCAGGGCTTGCTGCCCGGCTTGAGTCCGATGGCGACGATGTTGCCGCCGAAGGAGAGGATCGCGCTCTCCACGCCCCGGCCGGCCAGATATTCCTTCACCTTGTCCGCGGCGTAGCCCTTGGCGATGCCGCCGAGATCGATCATCATGCCCTTCGGCAGCGTCACGGTGTTGCCCTCGATCGAAAGCTTGGTATAGTCCACCTTCTCTGCTGCGGCCTTCAGCTGATCGGCGTCGGGAAGCACGGCGGCGCCGGAGGTGAAGTCCCACAGCGTGGAGGCCGGCGCAATGGTCACGTCGAAGGCGCCGTCCGACATCTCGCTGACCTGCAGGGCCGTCTTTAGGATCGTGATTGTATCGTCCGAAACGGTGACCGGTTTCCCCTCGGCATGGTTGATGCGCCACACGTCGCTGTCCTCCTGCGTGCGGGACAGCAGCCGGTCATAGCGCCCGCACTCCTTCAGCGCGTCGTTCAGAATCTCTTCGTCGTCCGTATAGGCCGTCAGCGTGATGATCGTGTCCATATAAAAGCCGCTGACCGACTTTTTCTCCGCGTCGGCGGCAAAGACCGGCGTCGGCAGCAGTGCCGACATCAGCACGGCCGCCAGAAGAAGGCAGAGCGCTTTTTTCATCCTCCAGGTTTTCATAGCTACCTCCTGCAGCGTTTGCTTGCGAAAAGTATATCACAATCGTCGGGCGGTGACAATCTCCTCTTGCTCACGGAAAGACCTCTGTGATAGAATGGCAGACAGCAAGAGGAGGGATCGCCATGATCGACTGCGGAAAATGCGGATATGAACAGATGCGTCAGCAGGAGGGCGGCGGCTATGTCTGCGGCCACTGCGGGAAGACCTATACCAAAGAGGAGGCCGAGCAGCGGCAGCAGGCGCTGGACCGCCTGGACAGGCTGCGCAGGCTGCAGCTGATCTTCATGGGCTGCACCATGCTGCTGCTGATCGTCGCGGCATTCCTGCTCCCGCCCTATGTTGACGGCACGGGAAACAACGTCTTGATGTATACGGTTACGGGCCTGTGCCTCGCGGCCTTCCTGGCGGCCCTGACCGTGCGGATCCTCTTCGGCCGGGAGCGGAAAAAGCTTTACCCGCGCACCTGAGGGAGAAGGAGGAAAACCGTGAAGTTCATCCACCTGTCCGACCTCCATCTCGGCAAACGCCTGAACGAATACAGCCTTCTGGAGGATCAGGCTTATATTCTGGAGGAATGCCTCCGCATCGTCAGCGAAGAACGACCTGACGCGGTCATCCTTGCCGGCGACATCTATGACAAAGCGGTGCCTTCGGCCGAAGCGGTGACGCTGTTTGACGATTTCCTGGTCCGGCTCTCCGGCTGCGGCGTCCGGGTTTTCGTATTAAGCGGCAACCACGATTCCTCCGAGCGCCTGGCCTTCGGCGGCCGCTTGGTAAAGGCCGGCGGGGTGTATCTTTCCCCGGTGTACGACGGCAGGGTCGAACCGGTCCGCCTGACGGATGCCTACGGCCCCGTGAACGTTTACATGCTGCCCTTTGTCAAGCCCGCGCATGTGCGCCGCTGCTTCCCGGACCGCGAGATCGCCTCGTATACCGATGCCGTGCGTACGGCCGTTGAACAGATGCACATGGACCCTGCAGAGAGAAATGTCCTCATCACCCACCAGTTCGTCACGGGTGCGGCGCGGTCCGAGTCTGAGGACATTTCGGTCGGCGGCGCGGACAACGTGGACGTCTCCGCCTTTGACGGGATCGACTATGTGGCCCTCGGCCATATCCACGGGCCGCAGCAGATCGGCTCCGAGAGGATCCGCTACTGCGGTACGCCGCTGAAGTATTCCTTCTCGGAATCCGGCCATATCAAGTCCCTGACCGTCGCCGAGCTGCGGGAGAAGGGGGACCTCCGCGTCCGTACCGTCCCGCTGAAGCCGCTGCGCGACCTGCGCGAGCTGAAGGGGACGTATATGGAGCTGACGGCCCGCAGCTTCTATGCCGGGACCGAGACAGGGGACTATCTGCACATCACCCTGACCGATGAGGAGGACATCCCGGACGCGGTCGGCAAGCTGCGCGTCATCTACCCGAATCTGATGAAGCTGGATTACGACAACCGGCGCACCCGGAGCAGCACCGTCATCGGCGGGGCGGAGAACGTCGAAGAGAAAACGCCCCTGGAGCTGTTCGGCGAACTCTATGAAAAGCAGAACGGCATGCCCCTGTCGGATGAGCAGGCGCGTTTTTCGGCCGGGCTGATCGAGAGCATCTGGGAGGGACGCGTATGAGACCGCTGAAACTGACCCTGTCCGCCTTCGGCCCTTATGCGGGCGAGACCGCCGTGGATTTCGAAAGCCTCGGCGAGAGCGGCCTGTACCTGATCACCGGCGACACCGGCGCCGGGAAGACGAGCCTTTTTGATGCCATCACCTTTGCCCTCTACGGTGAGGCCAGCGGAAGCAGCCGCGAGGTGTCCATGCTGCGCTCGCAGTATGCCGCCCCCGAGACGCCCACCTGGGTTGAGCTGGTCTTCACGCACGCCGGCAAGCACTATACCGTGCGCCGAAACCCGGAATACGAACGGCCGTCCCGGCGCGGCGGCGGGTTTACGAAGCAGGCGGCGGATGCGGCGCTCCTGCTCCCGGACGGCCGGACCGTGACCCGGGCGAAGGATGTCACCCAGGAGATACAAACCCTGCTCGGTCTGGACCGGAACCAGTTTTCCCAGGTCGCCATGATCGCCCAAGGCGACTTTCTGAAGCTGCTCCTGGCCGACACGAGGGACCGCCAGGCGATTTTCCGCGACCTTTTCCATACCGGCGCCTATCGGGTCTTTCAGGAAAAGCTGAAGGAAGAGGCCGCTGCGGCCGACCGCGTATGCAGGGAACTGCGGCAGGGCATCACCCAGTACCTGGGTGGCATTGCCGCTGCCGAGGGCGACAGCGATGCTGCCGGGCTGCAGCAGGCCTCCGAGGGAAAGCTCCCGATGGAAGAGGCGCTTTCCCTGCTCGAGAAGCGAAACGCGCGGGATGCCGAGCGCCTGGAGGAGATTGGAAACGCGCTGTCCGGCCTCGACCGCCGCATTGCGGAGAACCACGCCTCCCTCTCGCGTGCCGAAGAGCTGGAGCGGGCGGAGGCCGAGCGCCTGGCAGCCGAAAAAACGCTGCAGCAGCAGACCGGCCGGCAGGAAGCTCTGGAACAGGCCCTGCACGATGCGGAAAAGCGTCTGCCGGAGGCGGAGAAGCTCGGCAATGACGCGGCGGCGCTGGAGGCGCTGCTTCCCGAGTACGATGCGCGGGAACAGCTGCGCCTTGCGCGGCAGAAGACCCGGCAGCGGCTGGATGCCGAAAAGGCCGCGCAGGAGGAGAACGGCCGGAGACGCGAGCGCCTTTCCGCCGAGCTGGAAGAGCTCCGTGCCCTGCAGAAACGCCTTGCCGACGCGGGCGCCCGGAAGGAGGCCCTGCTGCGGGATCAGGAGCGGACGGAAAGCCGCGGAAAGCAGCTCTCCGCCTTCCTGCAGACCGACAAAGATCTGCGCGAGGCCGAGCATAAGCTTGCGCAGGCCCAGGATGCCTACTGCCGCGCACAGGCGAAATCGGACACCGAGACGCACCGTTATGAGGACATGAACCGCGCCTTTCTCAGCGAGCAGGCCGGCGTGCTGGCCCGGACGCTGGAAGAGGGGCTTCCGTGTCCGGTCTGCGGCTCGCGCGAGCACCCCGCACCGGCCCGGGCATCCCTGGACGCCCCCTCCGAACAGCAGCTGAAGCAGCAGAAACAGACCGCAGACCGGGCAAGGCAGGAGGCCGAGACCATGAGCCGGACAGCGCAGGGTCTGCGCGGCCAGACCGGGGCGATCCTCCAGGAACAGCAGAAGCGCGCGGGCGAGCTGTGGGACACGCTGCCCGCCGGTAATGTCTGCGAGGCTGCCGAGCGCGAGCGTGGCGCTCTGCGTCAGCAGCATGCCGAGCTCGTCAGGGCCATCGCGGAGGAAGAGGAAAAGCTCCGCCGGAAAGCGGAGCTGGACGCGGCCATCCCGAAAAAGGAAACGGAGGAAAAACAGCTGCACGACAGCCTCCTGTCCTCGCTCGAGACCGTCGCCGGCCTGGATGCCGAGCTCGTCCAGACCGACCTGCGGCTCAGGCAGGCCGAAGAAAAGCTGGCCCATCCTTCGCGCCGCGAGGCCGAGGCGGCCTGCCTCGCGATGCGGCAGACACAGCAGCAGATCCGCAAAACCGCCGAAAAAGCCCGGGAAGATCTGGCCGCCTGCCGGACCGCCTGCGCGGAACTGGAAGGGCGCATCCGTCAGCTCCGCGCGCTGAACGAAAAAGCCGAGGCCCCGGACAAAGACGCACTCCTGAAAGAAAGGGAGCAGCTGAAGGAGGATAAGAAGCAGACGGATGAGAGATACCGGACCGTCCTGCTCCGCCTGAACACAAACCGCAGCATGCTCAGCGGCATCCGGGAAAAGAGCGGTGCCCTGGAACAGGCCGAGAAGCGGCTCACCTGGCTGCGGGCGCTGTCGAATACGGCCAACGGCACCGTGACCGGAAAAGAAAAGATCATGCTGGAGACCTATGTCCAGATGACCTTTTTTGACCGTATTCTTGCGCGGGCCAACACGCGCCTGATGGTGATGACGGGCGGCCAGTACGAGCTCCGGCGGCGCCCGGAAGCCGAAAACAACCGCGCCCAGAGCGGCCTTGAGCTCAATGTCATCGACCACTATAACGGGACCGAACGCAGCGTCAAGACGCTCTCGGGGGGCGAGTCGTTCAAGGCCTCGCTTTCCCTGGCGCTCGGGCTCTCGGACGAGATCCAGTCCTCCGCCGGAGGGATCCGCCTGGACACGATGTTTGTCGACGAGGGCTTCGGCTCGCTGGATGAAGAGTCGCTTGCGCAGGCCATCCGTGCGCTTTCCGCCCTGACCGAGAGCAGCCGCCTGGTCGGCATCATCTCGCACGTGTCCGAGCTCAAGGAAAAGATCGACCGCCAGATCATCGTGACGAAACAGAAGACCGGCGGCAGCACGGTCCGAATCCAGGCAGAATAAAACAGAACACCCGCCGGCTTTTGAACTGCCGGCGGGCGTTGGATTTTCAGGCGGCTTTTCCTGCCGCAGCGGCGTTTTCGCGAACGGAATCCGGGATGACGATATCCCCGACCGCGTCGTAATCATACAGCACGCTTTCCGCCTCGCAGTGGCTGATCGACAGGGTAACGCCGAGCGATTCCAGCACGGCGGGGTCGATCCCTCCGAGCGCTTCTCCGCCTGCCCCCTGCCCCATATAGGCCTTCAGGCCGATCATGGCAATGCCCTGCATCATCTCGGTCATGTCAAGGGCAAAGCCCGAAACCAGACCGCTTTTGTTGTCGATGGCGATGGAAACCGGCATGTCGCCGATGCCGCGGAGGTCTTCCTCGGTCAGCTCGATGCCCGTCGAGCCGTTCATCTGCTCAAGCACCGGCTGGAGGTCCGTATCCTTCATAAGCGTCTGCACGGAAACCGTTCCGCTGTAGATCGTGGATTCCGAACCGCGGATCTCCGTTGTGCCGTCCTCCGCGAAGGTCTCGGACACCGTCCGCAGCTGCGAGAGCTGCTCCCTGTCCAGGTCGGTGATGCTGTCGATTTCAAAGAGGCTGCTGCTCGTGCCCTGTTCGAGCGCCTGCTCGTTCAGCGTCCAGGTTTTGCCGTCGTCTTTCGAGGTCCAGGTCCGCAGGACATCCTTGCTCTTTTCATAATACAGCAGGACATCCTGTTTTCCGTCCGGCGATTCCACGTTGAATCTGCCTGATCCGGTCCCGTGCTTCTTGTCGATGTCCAGCGTGCCGTCCACGCCCAGCTCGATGTCCCCGAGCGACTGGCCCAGCACCAGCATGTCCGCATCCAGGTAAAACGTGATGTCCGCGCGGAGGTTGTCCACCTTCTTCATTTTGGCCGCGGCTTTGGCCATTTTGGCCTCAAAGGCGGTGCATCCGGTGAGGCTGAACACCAGCACCAGCGCCAGTGCCAACGCCAGGATTTTCTTTACGCCCTTCATGCTTTCTCCTTTATTTCGATCGTCATTCGCACTTTTCCCGCTTCGGGTTTTGCGTGCACATCATAATACAAAGCGCTCCCCTTGACAAGAAAGAAGCCCAAAGATTCAGGAAATATTCAGAATTTCCGGTATCCCGGCCTTCCGCCCCGGGGAAAGTGCCCGCCGGGCGGAAGGGCTCCGCCGCGGTGATTTTCGTCAGTTTGACCATTGCCGGTTTTTGGCTTTTCTGCTATGATGCGCGCTGGTGTAGGAAAGAAAATGAAAAAGTGAAAAACTCCCAGGAGGGATGAAATGATTACCTGCAAACTGTGCAATACCGCTCTGGATAGAAAACATCTTCGCAAAGACGGTTCTCTGATGTGCCCGGTCTGCGGCCAGATCTACTGGCGGCAGGCAGTGCTGAAGGCCATGGAGACCGAGGAACTGCCCGCAGAGGTGAAGCATGCTGAGCTGCCCCGTCACCGCGGCAGACACAGCGTCCGCCTGAGGACGGTTCCCATCACGGCAAGATGAACTGTTCTCCCCGGCCCGCGTGAGGCGGTCCGGGGAGATTTTCTGTTTTCCATCGCCAGACCGGATATCGCCGGTTCCCGTCCGGGGGCCATCTGCGCTGTGTGACGCTTTTGTGACAGTTCCCGTGCTATATTGAACACAGAATCAAAAACTGTTTCTGGGGGGTTCCGAAATGGATAAAAACAAAAATCTGCAGGCGCTGGACGACGAGGCCCTGGACCAGGTCTCCGGCGGCATTCAGTTCACGACGCTGATTCATAAGGATAAGAAGGGCCGGAACGCGGCCCCGGACGGCCTCGTTTATCACGGGGAACAGGTGCAGACAAGCGGGCTCGTCTTCCGCAGCGACCTGGGCGGCCTGACGGCAAACAATCTCATCGGTCAGGATGCGGGTGCCGAGGACGGCGACAGGGATCTGATCTCGCTGTAAATCGGGAGAGCATTCTTTCAGGGGCGGCAGCTTCAGCCGCTCCTTTTTTGACTTCCGGCAGGGTCTTGACACGCGGTGTATAATAGTCCCGCGTTTTTCCCAACTCTTTCCGAAAGGGGTTTTTCTCATGCAGGAAGACAATCTGATCACAGAAGAAACTCTCGAAGCCCTGGCAGACAGCATTCTGGAAAAGGCCGACAGCGACGGGCTCGGCGGACAGGATGCGCTCGACGGAGCCGATCTCTTTCCGGATGCGGACTTCAGCACCGCGCAGGAGCCGGAGGACCTCACCGGCGTCGAGGAAGTCCAGGTCGAGGATGTCAAGGTTCTTGCGGAGTATGCCGAGAGCTCTGCTTCCGACGACCCCGTGCGCATGTACCTGAAGGAGATCGGAAACGTGCCCCTCCTGACCCCCGAGGAGGAAGTCGACCTGGCCAGGCGCATGAGCGAGGGAGATGAAGCTGCCAAAAAGAAAATGATCGAGTCCAACCTGCGTCTGGTGGTTTCGATCGCCAAGCGCTATGTCGGGCGCGGCATGCATTTCTCGGACCTGATCCAGGAGGGCAACCTCGGCCTGATGAAGGCGGTCGACAAGTTCGACTATACCAAGGGCTATAAATTCTCCACCTATGCGACCTGGTGGATCCGCCAGTCCATCACGCGGGCCATCGCCGACCAGGCCCGGACGATCCGGATCCCGGTGCACATGGTCGAGACCATCAACAAGGTCATCCGCACCTCGCGCCAGCTCATGCAGGAGCTGGGCCGCGACCCCAGCGATGAGGAGCTCGCAAAGGCCGTGGACATGCCGGTCGAAAAGGTGCGCGAGATCCTGAAGATCGCGCAGGAGCCGGTCTCGCTGGAAACGCCGATCGGCGAAGAGGAGGACAGCACGCTGGGCAGCTTTATCCCCGCCGAGGAGGCGACCGACCCGGCGGACCTTGCGAGCGTCATGCTCATGAACGAAAAGCTGCGCGAGGTGCTGGACACCCTGACGCCGCGCGAAAAGCGGGTCCTCGAGCTGCGCTACGGGCTGGAGGACGGCAGGCCGCGCACGCTGGAGGAGGTCGGCAAAGAGTTCAACGTCACCCGCGAGCGGATCCGCCAGATCGAGGCAAAGGCACTGCGCAAGCTGCGCCATCCCCGCCGCAGCGGCGCCATCCGCGAATGGAATACCTGAAACACAAAAGGCACAGGGAACTGATATGATCCTCCTGAAGTAGACAAGGGATATACCCAAAATCTACTTCGGGAGGATTTTTATGTCTAAGAGGAAGCACACGCCGGAATGGATGATAGC
>ONGJ01000066.1 GCA_900317375.1 uncultured Eubacteriales bacterium | reverse complement strand
CCCCCGATCTATCTGATCCCGAACTTCGCACTGAACACGGTTCCCGGCACGGATATGACCTATGCGGCATATGTCGCGGCTCACAGCGCCGAGTGGACCAACATCATGACGAACCTCGGCTTCTACTGGGCCGACGCATCGGACGCCAAGCCCGAACCCGACTGGGCCAGCCTCGACTGGGCGACGCTGACGCAGGCCGCCGAGTCGTAATCGGCAGTATCCTGACTTTCAATGGCGAGTTGGCGTTACCAACTCGCCATTTTGAAATCTTCCCGGGAGGAAACATCTCATGATCAAGCTCAACGACATCGTCGTCAAATTCGGCGATTTTACCGCACTGCACAACATCAACGTCCATGTAAAGGAGGGTGAGTTCTTCACCTTCCTCGGCCCGTCGGGCTGCGGCAAGACCACCACGCTGCGCACCATCACGGGCTTTATCGAGCCGGTTTCGGGCAGCGTGGTCGTCAAGGACCGGGACATCACCCATGTGCCCATCGAGGACCGCAACATCGGCATCGTGTTTCAGAGCTATGCCCTGTTCCCGACGATGACGGTATATGACAACATCGCCTTCGGTCTGAAGATCAAAAAGATGAAAAAGCCCGAGATCGACAAGAAGGTCCGCGAAATCGCACGCAAGGTCGACCTCTCGGACGAGCAGCTGATGAAGGCCGTATCCCAGCTCTCCGGCGGCCAGCAGCAGCGCGTCGCCATCGCCCGTGCCCTGGTCACGGAGCCCGCCATCATCTGTATGGACGAGCCGCTTTCCAACCTCGATGCGAAGCTGCGCGTGCAGCTGAGAAACGAGCTGAAGCAGATGCAGAAGGAATTCGGCATCACGACCATCTATGTCACGCACGACCAGGAAGAGGCCCTGACCCTGTCCGACCGCATCGCGGTTTTCAACAAGGGTTACATCGAGCAGATCGGCACGCCGAACGAGGTCTATAACTTCTCGAAGACCGAATTTGTCTGCAACTTCATCGGCGACATCAACCGCCTGTCCGGCCCCGTTGTCCGACAGATGATCGACGCCGGCGCGGAGCTGAAAGAGACCTGGCACAACTATATCCGGCTGGAGCGCATGCACGTGAATGTGGAGGCACAGCCCGGTCAGACCGTCGTCAGCGGAACGGTGACCAGACGCGAGTATTACGGGCTGTACATCAAGTATTACATCGACATCGGGTGCCAGACCGTGAAGGTGATCGAGAAGAACGACGGCGTGCGCATCTATGAGGAAGGTCAGCAGGTCTCGGTCGTTATCGACCCGCGGGACGTGATGGCCTATCCGCCCGGAGAGAAGGGGGCTGCGTCATGACCCGGATCGAGGACCGGAAGCTGCAGCCTGAGACCCTGCTGCGCATTGTGGGCGTGGCCTTCTTTGCCTATCTCTTCTTCGGTTTCATGCTGCTGCCCTGCCTGAACACGCTGACCAGCATTTTCAACACGAAAAATGCCGCCGGGGAACGCGACCCCCTTGCCGTCATCCGCTTCTTCCTCGCGGGGAACATGAGCAAATATGTCTGGAACTCGCTGAAGCTGGCCATCCTGCTGGTGATCACGGTCAACGTGGTCGGCGTGTCGATCGTGCTGCTGACGGAGTATTTTGACATCAAAGGCGCCAGGATTCTCCGCATGGGATATATGACTACGATGATTTACAGCGGCGTCGCGCTGGTCACCGGCTACATGTTCCTCTACGCCAGCGACGGCATCCTGACCACCGCGTTCAAAAACGCCTTTCCCAACATGAACCCGACTTGGTTCTCGGGCTTCAACGCAGTGCTGTTCACGATGACCTTTGCCTGCACCTCGAACCACATGCTTTTTCTGCGCAACGCCATCCGCGGGATCGACTACAACACCGTGGAAGCAGCCCGCAACATGGGCGCGCGTCCCTTCAAGGTGCTGTGGAAGGTCGTGTTTCCGACCCTGATCCCGACGATGTTTTCGCTGACGGTCATGACCTTCATCACAGGCCTGTGCGCCATGTCGGCGCCGACCCTGCTGGGCTATGACTCGATTAACCCGGAGATCGTGCGCCTGGCAGGCTCTTCTTCGGCGGACGAGGCTTTTCCGCAGGCCCGTGCCGCCCTGCTGAGCATCATTCTGGCCATGTTCACGATCATCCTGCTGACGGTGCTGTCGGCCTATGAGCGCAAGGGGCACTATCTTTCGGTGTCAAAAACCAAGGCCAGGCTGCAGAAGCAGAAGATCGACAACCCGGTGTGGAACGTGCTGGCACACATCTATGCCTATGTGCTGTTCATCATCTATATGACGCCGGTGGTGATGATCATCATTTTCTCATTCCAGACCTACAGCGCCATCCGCCTGAAGAAGCTGGATCTGCAGCACTGGACCACCATCAACTATTACGGGCAGGAGGATTACGAGTACCTGACCAACCGGGGAAAGTACAAAACCCGCGTGGGCTCTATTTCGGGCGTGTTCTCGAACGAAGCCACCCTCGGCGGCATCAAGCTCAGCTTCATTCTCTCGGCCCTTGCGGCGGCGCTGGCCTGCGTCATCGTGGTGGTGGCCTGCAACTACATCTTCAAGAAACGGAACAAAAAGAGCGGCGTGGTGCTTGAATATGCCCTGCTGTTCCCCTGGCTGCTGCCGACGATTCTGATCTGCTATTCCTACCGCACCTACTTTAACTCGGACAGCGTGTGGTATGTGGGCAATCACAACCTGTACTATGCCCAGAACGTCCGTCTGCTGATCATCATGGCATATACGGTGACGAAACTGCCCTTCTCTCTTCGCATGATCAAAGCCTCGTTCTATTCCATCGACGAGGAGCTGGAGGATGCGGCGAAAAATCTCGGCGCGGGCGGCCTGCGCACCTTCCTGAAGGTCAAGCTGCCCATCATCCTGCCCAGCGTGCTGGCGGTGTTCGCACTGAACTTCAACGCACTGTTTACCGAATACGACATGTCGGCCACCTTTGCAAGCTCGTACGGCACGAGCTATGCCATGGTCATTCAGGCCATGTGCGCCGACGAGGGGCTGTACGGCTACAACGTCAACGCCTCGGGACGCCGCTGTGCCTCGACGGTGTTCATCATGATCGTGTCGGGCATCATCCTTTATCTGGTCTACGGGGTCGGCGCCCGTGATCTGGGCGAACGTCTGGAAGCCCGCGACCGCCGCCGCAAGCGCCGTGAGAAGATCGCGACCATGTTCCGGAAGGAAGCGGTATGATCAGGAACGTCATTTTCGATATGGGTGGGGTTCTGATCGACTGGAACCCCGCCGCCATCGTCGCACGGCTGGGCCGGAACCGGGATGACAGCGCCCTTCTTCTGCGCGAGGTGTTCGGAGGCATGGAATGGGTCAGCATGGACCACGGCATCATGACGCAGCAGGAGGGATACGAGCGGATCTGCCGCCGTCTGCCCGAGCAGCTGCACGAAGATGCCCGCTGCTGTGTGTTCGACTGGTGGAAAGAGTCCTTGAGCCCCATCCCCGGCATGGCCGAACTGATCCGGGAAATCAGGGTGCTGGGGTACGACATCTATCTGCTGTCGAACGCCACTTCGACCCTGCATCAGTTTTTTGACCGGATCCCGGGCTCCGAATGCTTTGACGGCAAGCTCGTCTCCGCCGATGTCAGACTGCTCAAGCCGCAGCATGAAATTTTCGAACTGCTGTTTGAGACCTTCTCGCTGCGGCCGGAGGAGTGCTTCTTCATTGACGACAACGCGGCAAACATCGACGGCGCCTTTGCCGTCGGCATGCCGGGAGCGGTTTTCTTCCGTGACTTTGCACGTCTGCGCAGAGAGCTGCGCGCGGCAGGCGTATCGGTAAAGGAGCAGACATGAACGGGCAGGAACAGAAAACACCGGCGGACGGCATCTCGCCCGACGGTTATATCGTCGATCAGGACTGCTTTTCATCGGTCCGCTACCGCACGATGCGTGCCGACTGGAATGGCTGCGGCTGGATCGCAGCATACAATCTGCGCCACTATCTTGGGCATGAGGTCGGCTGGGACGAGGTGCGCGCCGAGATGGACGCCATGCACACGCTACGCGTCCCAGGCCCGACGCTGATGCGCGTCATGCGGGGATATCTCAGCCGTTATGTTCCCGAGTACCGGGAAACCTCAGGACGGGAGGAAGCCCTTACAGCAGCGGAAGAAAGCGAAGCGGGCATCTTTCGTTACCGGGAGGGAGACACGCCGCACTTTATCTGTTATCTCCGTCAGGACGACGGACAGTTTCGTTTTTTCAACGTCGACGACAACATTGACGACGGCGTCATGTCCATGCAGAAGTTCGGCCGCGAGCATTTTCTGCGCGGCAACGTGATCGCCCTGACCATACCCAGGGAGAAGGAGGAATCACCGTGAAATTCAAAATGATCCACGAAAACTACAACGTCTCGGACCTCGAGCGCTCGATGCGGTTTTACGAGGAAGCTCTGGGTCTGAAGGAGGCACGCCGCAAGACAGGCGACGACTATATCATCGTCTATCTGTCCAATGCGGAGGCCGAATTTGAGCTGGAGCTCACCTGGCTGAAGGATCACCCGCAGAAATATGACCTCGGCGAAGAGGAGTTTCACCTTGCCTTCCGTACCGACGATTTTGAGGCCGCTCACGCCCTGCACGAGAAGATGGGGTGCATCTGCTTCGAAAACCCGAAAATGGGCATCTACTTTATCACGGATCCGGACGGCTACTGGCTCGAGATTGTCCCTACACGCTGAGAGAACAGCAGGCAAAAACCCCGCCGAGGCGGGGTTTTTGCCTGCTATTCTTTCTCGAGGCGGGTTTTGAAGGAGACCGTGCGCGGGGTGGGCATGGCGTCGAACTGAATGACATGCGCGCCTTTGGCCGTGTCGACCGAGAGCACGATTCCGGGGCCCATGATCGGGTGTCTCACCCGCTGCCCGGCGGAGAACGCCCCGGCCTCCCGATCGGGCAGGCTGCGGTCGCCGGCCGCGATGGCCTCGCGCGCCTCGCGGATCAGGCTTTCCGGGGGAGGCTGGGTAAACTCCAGCAGAGCGGGGTCGATATCCAGCGCAAAGCGCGAGGGATAGCGCGGCGAACCGTCGTGGTTACGCCCCTCCGCCTCGGAGAGGCAGAGCCGTTTTTCGGCCCGGGTCATGGCGACAAAGGCCAGTCGCCGCTCCTCCTCCATGCCGGGAAGGGTCCTGGTTTTGCGTGAGGGGAAGATCCCCTCGTTCAGCTCGCAGAGGAAAACAACCGGGAACTCCAGCCCTTTGGCCGCATGCACGGTCATGAGCTTCACACGGTCAGCATCCTCGATGGCGTCGCTGTTGGAGAAGAGGGCGATGTGGGAGAGGTAATGCTCCAGGGTCGCCTCCTCGCCGCAGCTGATTTCATATTCAAAAACCGACTGTTTCAGCTCGGCAAGATTGTCAAGGCGCTCCTGACTGCCCTCGGTGCGGAGCAGCTCTTCATAGCGGCTCTGATCAAGCAGGTCTGAGAGCAGCTCGGAAACGGGGCGTCCGGCGGCGGTGGCCGCGAAGGACTCAATCAGGCGGACAAACGCACTTGCTTTGGTGCCTTTGAAGATTTCGTCCTCGAGGTTTTGCGTCAGGGCTGTATAGAGCGTACAGGCATTCCGGTCCGCATACTCGCGCAGGAAGGCCATGCGCCTCTCGCCCAGGTTGCGCCTGGGCACGTTGGCGATGCGCCGGAAGGACAGGTCGTCGCGGTAGGCAACCATGCGCAGGTAGGACAGCGCATCCTTGATCTCGGTCCGGCCGAAGAAGGGCACGCCGCTGTAGATGGCATAGGGGATGCGGCGCCTGCGGAAGACGTCCTCGAGGGTCCGGGTGACATAGTGGGCGCGGTACAAGACGGTCATGTCACGAAAAGGGACGCCCTGATCATGCAGCTCGTGCATCTGAAAGGCAATCCACTCGGCCTCGGCCTCGGGGGTCGCAGCATGGTGGTACAGGACCGGGGGACCGGAGGGCAGCGTGGGGATCAGGTTCTTTTCGATGCGGTTCCGGTTCTTCGCGATCAGGGAATTGACCACATTCAGGATCTCGGGCGTCGAGCGGTAATTCTGCATCATCAGGATGGTCCGGGTGCCGGGAAAATACCGGTCAAACTCCAGCAGATACTTCACATCGGCACCGCGCCAGGTATAGACCGTCTGGTCAGGGTCCCCGACCACGAAAAGGTTCTTATGGTAATCACATAGGACCTCCATCAGCCGGTACTGGAGCAGATCGATATCCTGGAATTCGTCGATCATGATATATTCGAGGCGCTGCTGCCACTTGAGGCGGATGTCGGGATGCTGCTCGAAAATGTAAAGGGAGAACTTGATCAGGTCGTTATAGTCCAGGCCGAAGCATTTCTTTTCCTGATACAGGTAGCCGTAAAAGATGATGTCATCCGGGGAGGAAGCCTGCAGGTATTTTTCGTGCAGAGCCTCGAGAGACATGCCGATCATGTCAAGATAGTATTCGGGCCTTTTGAAAAGCTTCTGCATTTCGATCATGTCCCGGGCCTGGGCAAAGGTCCGGTCGCGCAGTGTGAGTCCGCGCTCGTCATAGATGATCTTCAGCATGTCGTCAATGTCCGCATTGTCCAGGACCAGAAAGCTCTTCGGATACTGGACGGCATGGCTGTCCTCCTGCAGGACAGAGACGCAGAAGCCGTGGAAGGTGTTGATGTACCCGGTGTCGTTGTCCCCCGTCAGACGGTGGATGCGCTGGCGCATCTCGTTGGCGGCCTTGTTGGTAAAGGTCACGCAGAGAATATTGCCCGGAAGAATACCCATGTCGTTCACAAGGTAGGCAAAGCGGAAGGACAGGGCCCGCGTCTTGCCCGACCCTGCCCCGGCAATGACGCGGACAAAGCCCTCGGTGGTCGTGACCGCCTCGCGCTGGGCGGGGTTGAGCTCTGCAAGCTGGGCACTGAGAGACGAAAACCCGTCCGGCGTCTGCCCGGAAAAAGGATTCATTCTGTTTTCCTGGGCTGGACGGCCGTGTATTCCGTCACGTTCAGCACGGTCTCACCGTCAATCTGGGCCGCGCAGGGGCGCGAAAAACGCACCTTGATCTCATTGCCGGCAAAGCTTTGGACAATGTCGGTTTTTTTCACATGCTCGCCCTTGAAAATAGAAGGGAAGGCAATCAGGGCCTTCAGCTTGGAGGGGCAGTGGTACACCACGACGGTAAGCCTGTCGGAGAAGCGGTCCTGATCCGGAGCCATCTTCATACCGCCGCCGTAATACTTGCCCTTCATGGTCGGAGCGATCCAGACGTTTTCAAACGTATGCTTTACGCCGTCGACAGTGACCTCGGCATGGCAGGGATGAAAATGGAACAGCAGGCCCTTGATGGCGATGCCGGAATAGTTGATCTTCTCCTGCGGGCTCTTTTCCTTGATCTGATCGGCCACTTCGCAGCAGTAGCCGTCGATGCCGAAGCCCATGTTGTTGATAAAGAGCTTTTCCATGCCGTTTACATACACCGTGGGAAGGTTCTTCAGATAAGGATTCAGGAGGACCTCCTCCCCTGCCTGCCTGCCGATATCGTTGAGGAAGTCGTTGCCGGTACCGCTGCCCAGAAGATAGATGCTGTTTTTGATCTCCACGCCCTTCACCGCGTTGATGAAGTAGTTCAGGGTACCGTCGCCGCCGACCAGGACAAGCTCGTCCTCCGGGGCAAGCCCCTTCAGATACGCCGCGTAATCCATGCCAACGGCATCCACAAGCTCGGCCCCCGCAGGCACTGCGGGCCGGATCCCGTTATTTGCCAGAGAATTGTACAGATAGGTTTTCATGTTCCGCCTCCATTTATAAAAGTCCCAGAATGATCAGAAATTCCCCGATCGAGTAGGTAAGCATCACCAGGAAGTGGGTTTTCAGACGGCTGTCCTTCTTGAAGCGGACAAAGAACAGCGAGGAATCGGACACAAAGAACAGCGCCGCGCCGATGGCCGTTACCACAGCCGGCCAGGTCGCCAGACTGACAGCGCGGAAGATGGCGAAGCAGTTCATGGTGCCGTTTATGAGCAGGTACAGGAACATCGGGTAAAACAGCGCTTTCGGAAGATGGGGCCTGAGTTTTGAGAAGAGCCAGGCCACGGTCACAGAGAAGAACAGTGCCAGCGCCGGAATCAGAAGGGCCGGGATCCTGGCAAAGTCAACATCCTTCCAGTAGCCCGCCACAAAAAAGGCATGGCTGATCATGAAGGCAATCCCGCCGGCCGTGAACCACTTGACCCCCCTGGGGATCAGCAGCACGTCGCCGATCCAGCTGAAAATCAGCGCCAGCACGATAAAGGGCGAAACAGACCGGGCCGCAGTGCAGTAGAAGCCCAGCAGCGCCAGCAGAATAAAGGGCTTGGAAATGTTTCGCATCCGGGTATTCTGTTTCAGAGACGCGTAAAGATGCACCGCGGTGGAAACCAGAAAAACAGCCAGAAAAACGTACTTCATCAAAATCACCCCGGGTATCATCTGTTTATGAAAAATATACCATAACCCCTTTCCTTACACAAGAGAAAGCACAAAAAAAATGGCATTCATCTGGACAAACCGAACAGGACATGCTATGATGCTTGATCCGGGATGTTCACTTGTGCTTCCGGAGCGATTGGGAGATACGGTCATGGATCAGCAGGCAATCATCAAAAAACTGTCCCGCGTCGGTATTCTGGGAAATGTGCTGCTTTCCGCCTTCAAGCTGTGCGCGGGCATTTTCGGCAAATCCGGCGCCATGGTGTCGGATGCGGTGCACTCGCTCTCCGATGTTTTCGCGACGCTGATCGCCACAGTCGGCGTGCGCCTGAGTCAGCGGCAGGAGGACACGGAGCACCCCTACGGTCATGAGAGACTGGAGAGCATGGCCTCTTTGATTCTGGGTGTGATCCTGGCGGGCACCGGCCTCGGAATCGGATACAGCGGGATTCGAAAGATCTTCTTCGAACGCGCAGCCCTGGAGACACCGACCCTGCTGCCGCTGATCGCCGCCGCCGTATCCATTCTCGTGAAGGAAGGCATGTACCGCTATACCATGTACTATGCCAGAAAGATGGACTCGGCCGCCTTTAAGGCAGACGCCTGGCACCACCGCTCCGACGCGCTTTCGTCGGTCGGCTCGTTCATCGGCATCGGCATGGCAAGACTGGGCTTCCCGATCATGGACCCGATTGCAAGCCTCATCATCTGTGTCCTGATCCTGAAGGTCGCCTGTGACATCATCCGGGATGCGGTTGCCCAGATGCTGGACACCTCGTGCGGCAAAGACTACGAGCGAACGCTGAGGGGCTTTATCGAGGGGCAGCCGGGTGTGGAGCATGTCGACCTGCTGCACACAAGACAGTTCGGGAACAAAGTCTATGTGGACCTGGAAATTGCGGTGAACCGGGATCTCTCCCTGGGAGAAGCCCACGCCATCGCCGAACGCGTCCACAGCAGTGTGGAACAGCGCTTTCCCAATATCAAGCATGTCATGATCCACGTCAATCCATGGGAGCCCTGAAAAAACGGCAGTGTGATTGTTTTGTGACAGTTCCCATGGTATGATGTGTTCAAAATAGAAAAAATTTCTGCGGAGGTCTGGTATTATGGAAGAAGAAAGAAAACTTCAGGCTCTGGATGATTCCGAGCTGGACGCCGTCAGCGGCGGAATATCAATTATCTCGGCGGTCAAGGGCATCGCCGACGAAGTCCGCCTGGGCCAGTCCGGACAGGAGGACCTTTCGGGTCAGACAGCACAGAAAAGCGCATTGCAGACGGTGCTGAAGATGATCTGGGACCGCTGAAACTGCAATACAAAACCACGCGTCGGCGACGCGTGGTTTTGCTGTTGTTTGTCTTTTCACCTGCGGTACAGGACCAGGGTCTCCCAGGGGCGGAGCTTTCCTGCAGGGGCGGGGGTATCGTAATTTGCAATCAGGACTTCGGAATCCCGGTATTCAGCCGGGATTTTGTACGTCTGCTCTTCCTCCGAGAAATTGCAGATCACAAGGAGGCTCTCCTCCCCCAGCGTGCGGGTATAGACAAAGAGGTCGGGATGCTCGGGTTCGAGGAGCTCATAATGGCCCCAGACGATGACGTCCATCTCTTTGCGCAGTGCAATGAGCCTCTGATAATAATGAAAGACCGAATCGGCACGCGCCAATTGTTCGGCGGCATTCACCGTCACATAGTTCGGATTGACCGGCAGCCAGGGCGTTCCTGTGGTGAAGCCGGCATTTTTCGTCGCGTCCCACTGCATGGGCGTGCGGGCATTGTCACGGCTGCGCCGGCGCATCATGCGGATGCCCTCTTCCTCGGTCATAAGGCCTTTGGCAAGATAGGCGCGGTAGTTGCCGAGGGATTCGATATCGTTGATCTGATCGATGCTTGTCCAGGGATAGTTGGTCATGCCCAGCTCTTCGCCCTGAAAGACATAGGGCGTGCCCTGCATCATATGCAGGCAGGTTGCAAGCATCTTGGCGCTTGTCTCCCGATATTCCTCCTTCTCGCTGCCGTAGCGCGAAACGACGCGTGGCTGGTCATGGTTGTCCCAGTAAAGGCTGTTCCAGGCGATGCCCTCCAGGTCGCGCTGCCAGCGGCTCAGGACCTCCTTGAGTCGGGGCAGATCCTTGTGCTGTTCGGCATAGCGTCCAAGAACCGGGTCGAAATCCGCATCCATATGCTCGAACTGGAAGACCATGGAGAGCTCGCTGCCGTCCAGATTGGCATAAGACCTGGCTTCCTCCAGCGTAACCCCCGCACATTCGCCCACGGTCAGAAGGTCATATTTTGAGAGGACCCGGCGATTCATCTCGCGCAGGTATTCATGCTCGTGCGGCCCGTTTGCCGCCAGATGGAAAGTCGCATAGCCGTTTGCCTCCGGCTCCCCGTCCGGCAGGCCCTCAGGCTTGGAGATGAGGCTGATCACGTCCATGCGGAAGCCGTCGATGCCCTTCTGCAGCCACCAGTCCATCATGCGGAAAACCTCGTCCCGCACGGTGGGGTTATCCCAGTTGAGGTCCGGCTGCTTTTTCGAAAAAAGATGCATATAGTACATGCCGGTCTTTTCATCGTACTCCCAGACACTGCCGCCGAAGCAGGAGCCCCAGTTGTTCGGCAGACCGCCGTCCTCCTTCCCCTCACGCCAGATATAATAGTCACGGTAGGGGTTGTCCCGGGACGAACGGGACTCGACAAACCACCGGTGCTCGTCCGAGCTGTGGTTCACCACCAGATCCATGACGATTTTCAGGCCGAGGGAATGGGCCTTTTCCAGCATCGCGTCGAAATCCGCCATGGTGCCGAACTCGGTCATGATATCCTGATAATCGCTGATGTCATACCCGTTGTCATCATTGGGAGACTTGTAGATCGGAGAGAGCCAGACGGCGTCCGCGCCGAGCTCGCGGATATATTCAAGCCGGCTGGTGATGCCGGGCAGGTCCCCGATGCCGTCGCCATTGGAGTCCTGAAAGCTGCGCGGATAAATCTGATATACGGTGCTTCTCTGCCACCATTTTTCTTCCATGGATAATCCCTCCTGCTGTGCTGTATCACTGTGCCGCTATTATACAGGAATATGTGTTCAGAATCAACTGAAAAACCGTCTTGATCGTTCGGCAAGATTCGTGGTATAATTCCGTCATTCATACTGATTTGGTGGGGAGGGACAGCCGTGGCGGATGCGAAGCTGACCGGCATCAGCCGGAAGGAAACGCTGCAGTACCTGGGCTGGCTCGGAAGTCCCATCCCCGATGAACTGGAAGACGAGATCAGCCGCTGTGAAAGCCGAATCCTTGAAACCGCCCGGCCGCGGGCAGTCTGGCGGCTTTTCGATCTGCTGCCGGACGGCTCGCTGGCCGGTACGCAGTTTCGGCCCGATGGGCAGGATGTGCCCGCGCTTCTGAAGGACTGCAGCCAGGTGATTCTGATGGCGGTCACGCTGGGAAGCGAGACGGAGCGGCTCCTGCGCACGGCACAGGCCCGCAGCATGGGCGAGGCGGTCATTCTCGACGCTGCCGCCGGGGCTGCGGTCGAAAACGTCTGCGACAATCTGTGCCGCGACCTGGAAGCGCAGTTTTCTCCGCGCTTTCTGACAGACCGCTTCAGCCCCGGCTACGGCGACTTTCCGTTTTCCCAGCAGCGCGCTTTTTTTGACCTGCTGGACATCACCCGCCGCATCGGCGTCAGCCTTACGGATAGCGGTCTGATGCTGCCGCAGAAATCCGTCACCGCGCTGATGGGCCTTGCCGACACCCCGCAGGAACACCGCCACCGCGGCTGTGCCTCCTGCAGACTGTTTGAAACCTGTTCTTTCCGGAAGGAGGGAAAACACTGTGGCGCTGTCTGACATCACGCTTCTGGACGGGGGCATGGGCACCCAACTGCAGGCCGCCGGCCTGCCCGTCGGCCAGCTGCCGGAGCTCTGGAACCTGACCGAACCCGAAAAAGTCACCGCTGTTCATCGCCGCTATGTCGAAGCCGGCAGCCGCGTCCTCTATAGAACTGGTCAAAGCCGGCGTACGCTGTGCCCGTGCCGCGGACCGGGGCGAAGGCATCCTGGTCGCACTGGACATTGGGCCGCTGGGGCAGATTCTCGAGCCGCTGGGTACCCTGCGCTTTGAAGAGGCCTACGAGCTTTTCCGCGAAATCGTCATCGCCGGCCGGGATGCCGGCGCCGACCTGATCGTCATCGAGACCATGAGCGATTTGTACGAGGTCAAGGCAGCCGTCCTCGCCGCGAAGGAGAACAGCTGCCTGCCGGTCTGGACCACGATGACCTTCGAGGCCTCGGGCCGCAGCTTTGTCGGCGCCACGGTTTCGGCCATGGGTCTGACCCTGAGCTCTCTCGGGGTTGACGCCCTGGGCTTTAACTGCAGCCTCGGGCCGAAGGAGCTGCTGCCTCTCGTGCACGAGCTGCGCCGGTGGACGGATCTGCCCCTGATCCTGAAGCCGAATGCCGGCCTGCCTGACCCTGCGACGGGCGAATACCGTCTGACCCCGGAAGACTTTGCCGAAGAACTGCTGCCGGCGCTGCAGGAGGGTATTGCGTATCTGGGCGGCTGCTGCGGCACGACGCCTGACTTTATCCGCGTGCTGCACGAGCGCCTCGCCTCTCCGGCATTGAGCGGCGGTCAGGCGGCGGCAGGATCTGAAAAACCCCCTCGGAAGGACGGGGTCTGTTCAGCCACGAACACGGCCGTCTTTGACGGGGTTCGGGTGATCGGCGAGCGCATCAACCCCACCGGGAAGAAACGCTTCCAGCAGGCCCTGCGGGAGCAGGACCTCGACTATATCGTCGCGCGCGGTCTGGAACAGCAGGACGCCGGCGCGGACATCCTGGACGTCAACGTCGGTCTGCCCGGCATCGACGAGCCGGCGATGATGGCCCGTACGGTCAAGGCCCTGCAGGCCGTGATCGACCTGCCCCTGCAGATAGACTCGTCTAACCCGGAGGCGATCGAGGCGGGTCTGCGGGCGGTGAACGGCAGGGCCATAGTAAACTCGGTCAGCGGCAAGGCCGAGAGTCTGGAGACCATTTTGCCGCTGTGCAGAAAATACGGCGCCAAGGTAGTCGGGCTCTGTCTGGATGAAAACGGCATCCCCGAGACCTGGCAGGCGCGTGCGGCGATTGCCGCGCGCATTCTGAACGCGGCGCTCAAAATCGGCATGCCGAAGGAGGATGTGCTGATCGACTGTCTGACCCTGACGGTCTCGGTTCAGCAGAACCAGGCGGCCGAAACCCTGAAGGCCGTGCGGCATGTCCGTGAAACGCTCGGGCTGCACACCGTGCTCGGCGTCAGCAACATCTCGTTCGGCCTCCCGGCCCGCGAGAACATCACGGTCAGCTTTCTGACCCAGGCGCTTTCCGCGGGACTCGACCTGCCGATCGTGAACCCCAACCAGGACGCCGTCATGGACGCCATCGCGTCTTACCGTGTGCTCTCGGGTGAGGACAGGGACAGCGAAGCCTATATTCACCGCTTTACCTCGCGGGAGGCAGTTCCGAAAGCCGTCCCCGCGGCCGAAGCTACCTCCGGGCTGAGTCTGACCGACTGCATCCTGCGCGGTCTCAGGGGTGAAACCGCCCGCATGACGGAAAAGGCGCTTGATGATGAATGCCGCCAACGCCGCCTGCGGCGGCTTTGACGTGATCCGCCGCCGCCTTGCGCAGTCCGGGGCGCAGGCAGCCTCCAAGGGCAAAATCCTGCTCGCCACCGTGTACGGCGACATCCACGACATCGGGAAGAACATCGTGCGCACAGTGCTCGAAAACTACGGATATACGGTCATCGACCTCGGCCGTGACGTACCCGCGGAAGCCGTGGTCGAGACCGCGATCCGCGAGGATATCAAACTGGTCGGTCTTTCCGCGCTGATGACCACCACCGTCAGCAGCATGGCCGACACCATCGCCGCTCTGCGCCGGAGCGGGCACGACTGCAGAATCATGGTCGGCGGCGCCGTCCTGACGCCGGAGTATGCAGTCGAAATCGGCGCGGACTATTATGCAAAGGATGCCAAGCAGAGCGCGGATATTGCGCGGCTGGTGCTTGGCTGAAGCAGAAGTTCTCCGGAGGAAGACATGGAGATCCGATCTTATCTGAAAGACAATATCCTGCTCTTTGACGGCGGGATGGGCACCTGCTATGCCGCGCGAAACAACACCGCGGCAGACGCCTGCGAATGGGCAAGCCTCACCAACCCCGGCGAGATCGAGGCCATCCACCGGGCCTACCGGGAGGCAGGCTGTCAGGCCATCAAGACCAACACCTATGCAGTCAACCGGCTGCGCATGCCAGAAAGCGACTGCCGGGCACTGATCCGGGCCGCCTGTGCAATCGCCCGCCGGGCTGCCGACGGAGCCTTCGTCTTCGGCGCCATCGGCCCGATTCCGGTACAGGACGACCGTGACATGAACACCGAGTACCGTTTCGTTATCGACTGTTTTCTGGAGCTCGGGATTTCTAATTTCCTCTTTGAGACACACAGCACCGACCTCTATCTGCATGAGGCGGCCGCCTACATCCGTGAGAAGAATCCGGAGGCCTTTGTTCTGCTGTCCTTCAACACCCAGCCCGACGGATTCACCGCGGCAGGCCGCCTGATCCGCGACCTCTGCCGGGACGGTGCCGATGACCCCAACGTCGACGCGGTCGGCATGAACTGCATGACCACAGCACGGCACATGGTCGACCTGCTGCGGAAGATCGGGCCGCTGGACAAGGCCATCTCGGTCATGCCGAACGCCTGCTATCCGACGGTGCGCTCAGGCAGGAGCTTTTACGACGGGGACCCGCGTTATTTTGCCTCTCAGATGGCCGTACTGCGCGACGAGGGTGCCCGGATTCTGGGCGGCTGCTGCGGCACGACGCCGGAATATACCGCCGCCACGGCCAAGGCACTCAAAGCACCGGCACACTTTCGAATTCCCTGGCCCCGATCCGAAGAAAAGGCGCCTGTTATCACCCGGGAGAACCCGTTCTGGGATGTCCTCTGCGACCCGGAGCGCAAGGCTATCGCCGTTGAGCTCGACCCGCCCGAGGACGCGGATATGCAGCGCTTTATGGACAGGGCAAGGGAGCTGCAGTCCAAGGATGTTGACATCATCACCATCGCCGACTGTCCGGTGGCACGCGCCAAGGTGGACTCCAGCCTGGCCGCCTGCAAGCTGCACCGTGAGCTCGGCGTCAGTGCCCTGCCTCACATGACCTGCCGCGACCGGAACCTGAACGCGACCCAGGCCCTGCTGCTGGGTCTCTGCGCCGAGGGTATCGGAAATGTCCTTGTCGTCACCGGTGACCCGATTCCCAGCGCAAGCCGCGACGAGGTCAAAAGCGTGTACAACTTTAACTCCCGCGGCCTGATGCAGTATATCCGCGGCCTGAACGAGACTGTCCTGCCCACCCCTTTCCATATCTTCGGCGCACTGAACGTCAACGCGCGGAATTTCCGCGTGCAGCTCGATCTCGCGAAAAAGAAGGAGGATTGCGGCTGTGAAGGCTTTTTGACCCAGCCGGTGCTGAGCCCGCAGGCAGCCGAGAACCTGAAGCTTGCCCGGCAGGAGCTGAAGGGAAAGCTGCTCGGCGGCATCATACCGGTCGTGAGTTACCGCAACGCCCTGTTCATGAACAGCGAAATTGCGGGCATCACCGTTGCAGAGAGTATCATCGCCTGTTACGAAGGCCTTGACCGCACACAGGCAGAAGCGCTTGCCGTGGAGATCTCCGCCGATTTCGGGCGTGAAATCGCGCCGTATACCGACGGTTATTATCTGATCACACCCTTCGGGCGGACCGGCCTGATCGCCCGGATTCTGGACCGCTTCCGCGAGGAAGGCCTGATCTGAAACAGCAGGGACAAAGAGGTGAAAAGCAATGATTGACAGCTATGGGCGGCAGATCAGCTATCTGCGCCTTTCCGTGACCGAGCTCTGCAACCTGCGCTGCCGCTACTGCATGCCCGAAGACGGCATCTGCAAGAAGCGGCACAACGAGATGCTGACCCAGGAGGAGACCATCTCCGCCATCCGGGCGGCAGCCTCCCTCGGCATCAGCAAGCTGCGCATCACCGGGGGTGAGCCGCTGGTCAAGCCCAATATCGTGGATCTCTGTGCTGAGGCGGCTGCCGTCGACGGCATCCGCGAGGTCTGCATGACGACGAACGCCACCCTGCTTCCGAAGCTGGCCGGGCCGCTGCGCGAGGCCGGCGTCAGCCGTCTGAACATCAGCCTGGACACGCTGGACCCCGAGAAGTTCCGCTATATCACCCGCATCGGCACGCTGAGCGATGCCGTTGCGGGCCTGGACGCCGCACTGGACTGCGGCTTTGAGCGCATCAAGGTGAACGCCGTCCTGATCGGGGGCTTCAACGACGATGAGATCCCCGTACTGGCCGAGCTCACGCGGCGGTATCCGCTGGATGTACGCTTTATCGAGCTGATGCCCATGGTGGACAGCGGCGACTTCGGCCCTGAGGCCTATCTGCCCTGCACGGCGGTGACGGAGCGTCTCCCCGGGCTGGAGGCCATGGATCCGGACGGCGGCGTTGCCAGACTGTACCGTCTGCCGGGCGCAATGGGAAACATCGGTCTGATCAGCCCGGTCAGCGCCCACTTCTGTACCGCGTGCAACCGCATCCGCATCACGGCGGACGGCAAAGTCAAGCCCTGCCTGCATTCCTCGGATGAGATCTCGATCAAGGGCCTGGATGAAGAGGGAATGCGCGAAACCCTGCGCCAGGCCATCCTGGCAAAGCCCCGCTGGCACGGAGAACTCTCGTACTGCGAGCGCAGCCGGGCCGGGCGGAACATGAATCAGATCGGCGGCTGACGTCCTCACAAGCCTTCCCATCACGGGAAGGCTTTTTCTTAAAATCGTTTCCAGCATTTTGGAGATTTCAGGAGATTTCAAGAGCATTCAAGAGTTATCGCCTTGATACCGAAAATTTCCGTTGACAAGGATTTGCCCTTGTGGTATAAAGATTGAGCGCGTTCGGGAACGCCCCGTTTCCCGCCGCCCTGAAACAGTCTATCATTATTATACTCGGAGGAAGAACATGTCTACTACCCTGTTAACCAAGGAGCAGGCCGCTGCAAGCCGCAAGTGGTACGTCATCGATGCCGCCGGCAAGCCCCTCGGAAAGACCGCCGCTCTCGCAGCAGATCTGCTTCGCGGCAAGCTCAAGACCGATTACACCCCGCATGTTGACTGCGGTGACTATGTCATCGTCATCAACGCCAAAGACGCCGTCCTGACCGGCAAGAAGCTCGAGCAGAAGTACTACCGTACCCACTCCGGCTATCCCGGCGGGCTGAAGGAAACCCAGTACAAGACCCTGATGCAGAAGAAGCCGGAGCTGGCCATGCGCCTTGCGGTCCGCGGCATGCTGCAGAAGAACACGATTGCCCAGTGGCAGCTCAAGCGCCTGCGCATCTTCGCCGGCCCCGAGCACACCCACGCTGCCCAGAAGCCCGAAGTCTGGGATCGCTGAGAAGGAGGTAAACGAATATGGCAACCTATAAAACCAAGAAGCCCTATATGTACGGCACCGGCCGTCGGAAATCCTCCGTCGCCCGCGTTCACCTCATTCCCAACGGCAGCGGCACCATCCTCATCAACGGCCGTGAGATCGACGACTACTTCGGTCTCGAGACCCTGAAGTTGATCGTCCGTCAGCCCCTGGTTGCGACCAGCACGGTCGGCAAGGTTGACGTGGAAGCCACCGTCAAGGGCGGCGGCGTCTCCGGCCAGGCCGGCGCCATCCGCCACGGCATCGCCCGCGCCCTGCTCGTCCTCGACGAGAACTACCGCGCCACCCTCAAGGCCGCCGGTCTTCTGACCCGCGACCCGAGAATGAAAGAGCGTAAGAAGTACGGTCTCAAAGCCGCCCGCCGCGCTCCGCAGTTCAGCAAGCGTTAACCGAGATCAAGAGAGATGCGAAAAACCCTGGAAATTCAACGTTTCCGGGGTTTTTTCATACCCGACAAAACTTTTCTTGATTTCTTCCGGGAATGGAATATAATATAGAGCAGTATTAGATATCGCTAACCAGAGTTGATTCTCTCATTCCGAGAGACTTGTCGTTGGGAGAAAAAGAAGTGCAAAATTCAAGGGATCCCTGTCAGTTCAGGAGACTGCCCGATTTACGCAATGGTTAGTCATATCTAATTAATATAAGAGGCGTTTCATTTCTTTCTCAATGAAAATGGGAACAGGAACGATCCGAACGTTACTGTGACTTGGAATAAAAAGAAAAGAGGACAGCGAAATGATCAAAACAAGCATGAAGATCGACGGCATGATGTGCGGGATGTGCGAGGCACATGTCTGTGACGCAATCCGCAAAGCGGTACCATCCGCAAAGAAGGTCTCCGCTTCCAGAAGTAAAAAAGAAGCCTCTTTCCTGGCAGAAGAGGCCGTGGATGCCGACAGTCTGAAAGCTGCCTTTCATATCATTATCAATGAATATGGAATCTGAGGATCACACGATGAAAAAGATGACTTCAAGACAAAAGATCCTGTTTGGCGTATATGCCATGATTCTGGCCATGATCGGAGATTATCTGCTGGGATTTGGTACCTTCAGTTTTTCGGATTCCCCAGACGCTTATATGGGTATGACGGCCACTGTGGTTCCGGACTGGCGGTATGCAGTCTCTTCAATCCTCGGCTTTATCTGCGCTCCCCTGTTTGCGGCGGCAGCAACAGAGCTGATGAAGGTCATGGAGAAAAAATACAGTCTTGCGGACAGCAAACTGTATCAGCTCTTTAAGGTCGCGAACTGGGGCGGGATCCTGTACTTTGCTTTCATTCATATCGGGATCTGCATGCTGCCGGTCGTGTTCAACGCAGGAATGGAAGCAACAGGCAGTCTGCAGGCATCGATAGGCATGGTCCTCCGGGTATTGAAAAGCATCGCGGTGCCGCTGGGGCTTGGCTTTGTGATCTGCGATGTGTTCGTAACGATCGGATGGATCGGATTGGTCGTCAAAGGGAAACTCCCGGTCAGGAAGATTGCCCTGATCTGCAACCCGGTCATACTTTCGCTTCTCGGACAGTTGATGAATTATATTGCGGAAGGTCTTGACTCCGGTTTCGAATCCTTCGGGTGGCTGCTGATGTATGTCGTATGCGCATTCAAGCTGGTCGATAGAACTGAAAAGGTTTGACAGGCAGTAAAGGAAGGATAGAAAGCATGAGAGAAAAAGATCTGCCCTTTGACCGTACAAAGCATGTGTGCTATACGAAGAACGCCAGGAAGTGCGTGCAGAAGCTCCTGCGCCGGTATTACGACGAACAGAAGGCAGCCGGGCTTTGGGAGAAAATACAGCTTCAATACTGTGAATATTTAAAGGATGAGCCCGCGATGGCCGGTGCAAAGATCACGGTCAGCATCTACGACCCGATCCTGATTTTTGCCTGGTATGCGGTCGTCCCAGACAAGCCGCCGATCGAGGAAATCCAGCAGGACGTCTATGCCTGTTTTATGGGAAGCTTTGATACGCTTGGCAAGGTTTTTGATCTGAACCGGCGGTTTGACAACCGGCTTGCAAATAGAATCTTCAAGAAGACAAGCGATATTCGGAAAGAAGAGAGTAAGAAGTTCCCCGGCTCTTTCCGCATGGGCGGTTTCGACTACGACAAAGAAAACGGCGTCATCTGCTACAGCTTTACCCAGTGCCCGAACGCGGAATTTGCCAAGCGCCACCACATGGAGGATGTGCTCCCCGTGATGTGCAATTGCGATCATATGGCCATGCAGAAGCTCCACGCCACGCTGATTCGCGAGGGAACGTGCTGTACGGCGTCCTGTTGTGATTACTGTATCGTCGGCGATCAGAATCCGCTGGCGAAAGCGTATGAACTGGTGAAAAGGGAAAACGGTCTGCTTGTGAGCGTGAGAAAGCAGACAAAATGATTGTTCTGCAAACACACAATAACGTGAAAGAAAAAGCATGGCCCTGTGTGAAGAATCAAAGGCATGGGAGACCGATGCGGCTGTAGCCTTCAGGAATCCGGAGAGAAAGGAGCTTATCCTTCTCGACTGCGAGAATATAGTTATCCTTGAGATTGGTCGGGGTGTCCTCCGTCCTGTACCGTCGAGGTCGATACACAGCCAGGGCGTGCCGCTTGTATAGTCAGGCTCATCGGCGAAGGCCTGAACACACAGCGAGACAAGCATTGTGATCGTCAGCAGGATACTGAGCAGTTTTTTCATCTTTTTATACCTTCAATTTCAATTTCAGTTTTACTGAATTTTTATACCAAATCCTCTTTTCATGTCAACTGACAGAAGAGATTATTTGTAAAGAACAAGCAGTGAAAGTGGAGGAAAACTGCGTTTGCCATTAACAGCAGCGTACAGCAAAATGGATTGACAGCACAAACCGGGCATGTTACTCTTGCTGTATCTTCTTTTACCGCAATTTCTTTTTTTGATCATTTCGGTAAAATAACACGCGGTTTCCATGATTGGCCGCAAGAAAGATGACCATCTCAGATGATTGAGGAATACTGCCATGAGCGAATGCAGAAACTGGTATAACGGCGATCCGATCTTGGAGGAGTACCATGATCACGAATGGTGCAAGGAAAACCATGACGATGATTTCGAATTCCAGATGCTTTGTCTGGAAGGGGCGAGCGTCGGGCTCTCCTGGCAGATCATCATGCATAAGAGAGAGGCTTACCTGGCCGCGTTTCATGGTTTCATTATCGATGCATGCGCGGCAATGACCGACGGGGAATTGGATGCTCTTCAATCAAATCCGGGGATTATCAGGAACAGGAACAAGATCTACAGCGTTCGAAAGAACGCCCGGATCGTAAAGGAGATCCGGAAAGAGTTCGGCTCTTTTGACGCTTATTTATGGAGCTTTACGGATGGCAGGCAGATCGACGGACACTGGAGGACACCGCAGGACGTTCCTACCGTTTCGGATGTGTCCATTGCCATGAGCAAGGATATGAAGAAGCGCGGGATCGCTTTCGCAGGCCCGGTGATCACGTATTCCTTCCTGCAGTCTATCGGAATCGTGAACGACCATCTGGCAGATTGTGAATACAGGTGAAGGCTCCGACCGTTCTGCCGTGGCAAAGGATCACACCGGAGACTCTTACGGGAACGACCCGCAGTACCGGGCCAGTGAGGAAAACGGCCTGCTGAAAAAAGAAAAGGAGAGCTTCGTGATGAATATCGATATGATCAAGGACAATTTTACAGCGGTTCATACACTGCCTGCGTTTCTCGGAGACGGAATCGTTCGGATCAGAAAGATCGACAAGGAACTGCCGGATGAGAACACATATCTGAAGGCAAATGATATTATCTTCCATAACGGGATCATAGAAGTCGATGTCTGCGGAAAGCTGCTCGAAGACGCTCCGGATTATGCAAGAGGCTTTATCGGGATCGTCTTTCGGGCGAGTAATAATGACAGTGAGTTTGAATCTTTCTATATCCGTCCCACAAACGGAAAAGGCTGTACGGACCCGGTTCGCAAAGCCCACGGCTGTCAGTATTTCTCTTATCCGGGTTATACCTTCTCCTATTTCCGCGAGTTTGGCATCAGCGGATATGAAGGCAGTGCAGGCAGTATTGCACTGAACAGGTGGAGCCATATTCGGGCGGAAATAACAGGAGATCAGGGCCTGTTTTATGTTGACGGGCAGAAAGTACTCGAAGTCAGCGGACTGAAGCACGGTCCTGACAGCAAAGGCGCAGTCGGCTTGTATGTAGATATCGGGACAGATGGTTATTTCCGAAACCTGAAGATCGACTGTACAGACTGAATCAGAACAAGAGGTGTACCATGAAAGCTCAGTATTCAGGGGAAGCAATGGCAGGCTATTCACCGCACGTTGACCACAACCTTTGGTCTGTAATACATTGAGTACAGAGGGATATTTGATCAGGTAATCACACTGGACGATTTGTTTTCACGATCTGTGCGGTAAAAAGCATACGTCAGCATTCCCTGGTACTGTAGAAAGGGGAAGAAAGGAGATTTGTCATGAAGTCGGCATTACAGCAGATGGAACAGGAGCTGGAAATAATCCGGCAGGCGGGGACCTGGCGGGAGGAGCGCATCATCACAACGCCGCAGCGTGCACGGATCGATACAACCGCGCAGCCTTGCGTCCTGAACATGTGCGCCAACAACTATCTCTGCCTTTCCGACAACCCGGAGCTGATCCTCGCCGCGAAGCAGAGCTATGACCGCTGGGGCTTCGGACTTTCGTCCGTGCGCTTTATCTGCGGCACGCAGGAGCTGCATAAAACGCTGGAAGCAAAAATCGCCGGCTTTCTCGGCACGGATGATGCCATTCTTTATTCCTCCTGCTTCGATGCCAACGGCGGCCTGTTTGAAACGCTGCTGGGGCCGGAGGACGCCGTTGTGTCCGACGAGCTGAACCACGCCTCTATTATCGACGGCATCCGCCTGTGCAAGGCAAAGCGCTACCGTTACCGCAACAGCGATATGGACGATCTCCGGCTTCAGCTGATCCAGGCGAGGGCGGACGGCGCGAGGAGAATCCTCATTGCCACGGACGGCGTGTTTTCGATGGACGGGTATCTGGCAAAGCTGCCGGAGATCTGCGATCTGGCAGAGGAATTCGACGCGCTGACCATGGTGGACGACAGCCACGCCGTCGGCTTTATGGGGCCGCATGGGCGCGGCACACCGGACCACTTTGGCGTTGCCGACCGGATCGACATCCTGACGGGGACCTTCGGCAAAGCTCTGGGCGGCGCTTCGGGCGGCTATACCGCCGCGAGAAAGCCCATTGTCGAACTGCTGCGCCAGCGCAGCCGACCGTATCTGTTCTCGAACACGGTCGCGCCTGCGATCTGTTCGGCCACCCTGCGCGCGATCGAGCTGCTGGAAGAAAGCGACGACCTTCGGAAGCGGGTGCATGAAAATGCAGCCTTCTTCCGCGCCGGGATGGAGGCGGAGGGCTTTGACCTGCTGCCGGGCGGGCATCCCATTGTGCCGGTCATGCTGTACGACCCGAGAGCCGCCCACGAGATGGCGTCCAGAATGCTGGCAAAAGGGGTCTATGTCGTGGCTTTCTGCTATCCGGTCGTCCCGCGCGGCCGCGACCGCATCCGCACCCAGATCTCGGCGGGTCACAGCCGGGAGGACCTGGAATTTGCCGTTCGCTGCTTTGCCGAGACCAAGCGCGAAATGGGACTGTGAGGATCAGAGAGATGTTTCATCATCATGATATTTCCAGAGACGCTTTTATGCTCCACGGGCCGCTTGCCCATCACGGCTACGACTGGTGGTGGCATTCATTTACGGCGCAGGATGCTGAGACCGGCGAAGACAAGCCGTTCTTCATCGAATTTTTTATCTGCAATCCGGCTTTGGCTGAGGACGCACCTGTCCTCGGGCAGCTTCCGGCAAACAAAGCAGCCGGGAAACGACCGTCCTATCTGATGGTGAAGGCCGGAACCTGGGGCCCGGAGCACTTCCAGCTCCACCGGTTCTTCTCACTCCATGACACCCGGATCCACGGCGATGCCCCTTATGAAGTGGAGGCTGCGGACTGTTATGCTTCCGAAACTGCGCTTCGGGGCAGCATTTCGATCTCCCCGGAGGAGGCGGCCTTTCATCCCGAATGGATGTGCGACGCAGGAGCATTATCGTGGAATCTGAAGGTGGATAAGCAGATCGCGTTCAATGTCGGTTACGGAGCCAGCAAGCCGCTTCGTGACGCCGAAGCTTTCGCCATGTACTGGCACGCAGAAGGCATGAAGACCGCGTATCAGGGAGAGATCACCTGCAACGGGCGAAAGTATACTGTCTCGCCGGAGAAAAGCTTCGGCTATGCGGATAAGAACTGGGGACGGGATTTCACTTCTCCGTGGGTATGGCTCTCAAGCAGCTGCCTGAAAAGCAGAAAAACCGGAGAGGTTCTGACAAACAGTGTCTTTGACATCGGCGGCGGACGGCCGAAGATCTATTTTATGCCGCTTGACAGAAGGCTTTTGGGAGTTTTCTGGTACGAGGGGAAGGAATATGATTTCAACTTCTCTCATGTCTGGCTGAATGTAAAGACAGCGTTCTCTTTTGAGGAACAGGACGAGCTGGTACACTGGAGTGTACTGCCGGAAAACAGACATGCTGCTTGTCAATTATGAAGCGCCGGACGGAACGAAAAAGCATAACCGGCTCTGGAACGGCGGAAACGGCTGGGGCATTATCAAGCTGTATGACAAGATCGACGGTGAGCTGCAGCTCGCAGATGAAGTGGAAGCAACGCACATCGGATGCGAGTACGGCGAGTACGATGAGGATCATGCCGAGTAAGACGGATGATAGCGTCCCACCTGCTGAGGGATGATATTGCACATCAGCGGGCCTTTCAGGATCCTGAAAAGCGAACATTGGAAAGTCATTGAATGCAATGGTACGGAAGATGAACTATGTTTACCTGGTCCGCTGCTCCGATGATACACTCTATTGCGGCTGGACAACCGATCTCAAAAACCGCCTCGCTGCCCACAACAGCGGCAAAGGCGCAAAATACACCCGCTCCCGGTTGCCCGTGGAACTGGTGTATCACGAAGAATACGATGACAGGCACGAGGCCCTGAGCCGAGAATGGCATATCAAGCGAATGGGTCGAGAAGAAAAGATGAGCCTGATAGAGGGAACAAATACATGATAAAACGAAAAAGGAGGAATCTCGTTGTCAGCCACCGGGTTTGAAAAACAGAGTCCCGGTCTGACAGAGGAGGAACGGGTGCAGAAGGCAGCCGGGCGGATCTGTGAATGGTATGCCGTCTTCAGGCGGGTGCTCCCCTGGCGGGAGGATCCGACGCCCTATCACACCTGGATCGCCGAAATCATGCTGCAGCAGACCCGGATCGAAGCCGTGATCCCCGATTATCAGCGTTTCCTGGAAGCGCTGCCGGACATCCCCTCGCTGGCTGCCGTTTCGGAGGACCGGCTGCTGAAGCTGTGGGAGGGTCTCGGCTATTACAGCCGTGCACGGAACCTGAAGAAAGCCGCGATGCTGCTCACAGAAAAGTACGGCGGCGAGCTGCCGGCGTCGGCGGAGGAACTTCGGAAGCTGCCCGGGATCGGCGACTATACTGCCGGGTCTATCGCCTCGATTTCCTTCGGTCTGCCGGAGCCCGCTGTGGACGGCAACGTCCTGCGCGTCCTGTCCCGCCTGCTCGCCTGTCCGGACGACATTGCCAAAACAGCGGTCCGGCGGAGGGCGGCGGAACTGCTGCGGGAAGCGTATCCGACCGGGCGCGAAGCCGGCGTGCTGACGGAAGGGATCATGGAGCTCGGCGAAACGGTCTGCCTTCCGAACGCCGTACCCCGCTGCGGCAGCTGTCCGCTGCGGACCGTCTGCCTTGCCCACCTCGCAGGGGAAGAGCTTTCGTATCCCGTCAAATCGGCCCCCGGAAAACGGCGGGTCGAAGAGAAGACGGTGTTTCTTCTCCGCTGCGGTGACCGCTTTGCCCTGCGGCGTCGTCCTGAACAGGGCCTGCTGGCAGGCCTGTGGGAGTTTCCCAATGCCGAAGGGCATCTGGATGAGCAGGAAGCGCTCCGGCAGATTGGCGGCTGGGGCCTCCGGGCGGAATCGCTCTCTTTCTGCGGAGAGGCCAGGCATATCTTTACGCACGTGGAATGGCAGATGACAGGTTATCTCGCCGTGTGTACCGAGGCAGGGGCCGGATTTCAGTGGTGCAGCGCAGAGGAAATAGACAGCCTCTATTCCCTGCCGACGGCATTTCGGTTTTATAAAGAGCAAACTCGCGGAGTGTCCTGACCCCGCGAGTTTGTCGTATTATTTTTTCGGTTCCCAGATCTCGGCTTCCCATTCGAACTTCAGGATATCCAGAAAAAGGCCGGCAATCCAGTCCGCCAGAGCGGCGAGCAGAGAGCGCTTCTGCGTGTTCATTCCCCTGCCTCCTCAAAGAAAAAGTCGCCGCTTTTTCCACCATGCTTTTCGACCAGGTGGATCTCGTTCATCACCATGCGTTTATCGATGGCCTTGCACATATCATAGATGGTAAGCAGAGCGACGGAAACGCCCGTCAGCGCCTCCATCTCGACCCCGGTCTTTCCCTCGGTCTTCACGGTGCAGCATGCCCGGATCTCAAAAGAGTCCGGCAGCATCTCAAAGGTCAGGGTGGCATTGGTCAGATTCAGCAGATGGCACATGGGGATCAGATCGGCCGTCCGTTTGCAGCCGAGAATGCCCGCAACCTGAGCGACCGTCAGGACATCTCCCTTTTTCACGGTTTTCTGTTCCACCGCCCGGAAGGCCTCTTCACTGAGGCGGATGCTGCCCTCGGCCACGGCACAGCGTTTGGTGATCTCCTTCCCGGAGACATCCACCATGCGGGCATTGCCCTGCCCGTCGAAATGGGTAAATTCCATACTGCCGCCGTCCTTTCGCGATCTTGAATCAGATATTACCACAGAACACGCCGAAAGAAAAGGGGGAAGCGCCCATGCCCCGTATGAAAGACTGTGCCGCTGCGCGGTCAGGAGAGGATGCCTTTCAGGAAGATCTCGATGCCGATGGCGATCAGGATCACGCCGCCGAGGATCGAGGCCTTGCCCGCGAGCCGGGTGCCGAAGCGTTTGCCCAGGCGCAGGCCGATCATGCAGATGCCAAAGGTGACAACGCCGATAATAAGCGCCTCAACGCAGGCCGCCGGCGCCGGATAATCGGCAATGGTGAAGCCCACCGACAGGGCATCGATGGAGGTGGCAAGCCCCTGCAGCAAAAGCCCCGCCGCGCTTACGGCCGCAGGCTCGCTGCCTCCGTCCTGCCTGCCGCGGATTCCCTCAAGCAGCATCTTCCCGCCGATATAAAGCAGAAGAATGAGCGCGATCCAGGGCACGGCACGCTGGAAGGCCGTAAAGGTCTCGGCAACGGTACGGACGCAGAACCAGCCGATCAGCGGCATGATGATCTGGAAAAAGGCGAACACACCGGCAATGGTGCACATTCTGCCGGCGGGCATTTTCGGTTCATTCAGGCCATTGGCCAGCGAGACCGAAAAGGCATCCATCGCCAGGCCGACGCCGAAAAGCACGCTGTTGATAAAAAACAGGAAGTTCCATTCCATTTTTGGCAGGGCCTCTTTTCTTCCGTCGTTTCTGTGAAAATAGCACCTCTGCAGGCCGATGTCAAGAGGATGCGGCAAAGTGTTGAATTTGCGGCATTCATTTGTTATAATAGTTTATTCTGATATGGAAACAAGGATTGAAACATGACTGGTCCGATCTGGAAAATTCCATATACACAGCCGGATTTCCGTCTGCTTGAGAAAGCGGGGATTTTGCCTCTTCTCGCCCGCATTCTGGCCTCCCGCGGGCTGACAGATCCCGACGAGGTCCGCAGTCTGCTGGCTTCAGGACCCGAGCTGCTGCACGACCCGATGGCCATGCTTGGGATGGCGCATGCCTGTGAACGGGTACAGAAGGCCATCGTCAGACGGGAACAGGTCACGGTTTACGGAGACTACGATGTAGACGGCATCACGGCTACCTGCCTTCTCACCGATTATCTGAGAAGCTGCGGCATTCCATGCGGCTGGTATATCCCGGACCGGGATGAGGAAGGCTACGGCCTGAACGCGGCGGCACTGCAGAAGCTGCGGGACGAAGGAAGCAGCCTGGTAATCTCGGTGGACTGCGGAATTACGGCCGTGGAGGAAGCGGAGTTTGCCCGCAGCATCGGACTGGACCTGATCATTACCGACCACCATGAATGCCGTAACGGTGCGCTGCCGGAGGCCTGTGCGGTCATCGACCCCAAGCGGGCGGAGGATCCCTATCCGAACCCGGAGCTGGCCGGTGTCGGTGTCGCCTTCAAGCTGGCATGCGCCTGCAGCTCGGATCCGCTCGGCATGCTGAGCAGATATGCCGACCTGGTTGCCGTCGGCACCATCGCCGACGTGATGCCGCTGAACGGCGAAAACCGCTATCTTGTCCGGGAA
>ONGJ01000030.1 GCA_900317375.1 uncultured Eubacteriales bacterium | reverse complement strand
TGACTGCCTCAAGTACGTTCAGAAGAAGTAAGCATACCGCCTGTCCGCAGGCAGCAAAAACGCCGGGGTTTCCATTACGGGAACCCCGGTATTCATTTTCTATAGACGCTCTTGCTTTAACAGGCGGTATAACCCCCGACCTCAGCTTACTGCCGTTGCGCAGAAGTGCAGTTATGTTCTCGCCTTCAGATTAACGCGCCGCGCTTTATTTTATAAGCGTGCGGCGATCCGCTTTCTTTGCCAGATTCCGAGTTGATCAGCTTTAGTAGCCCCAGGTGAGGAGCTGCCAGTCGCCGCCGTCGGTGCGGGCGAGCCACCATTGCCAGCCATCGTATTCATAATCAGCCTGCCAGGCACCGCCGCCCTCCTTGGGCGAGGTAAAGTCGCTGAGGAATTCGACAACCTGTGTAAAGGGCACACCGCCGCCCAGATCGTTCATCCAGGCGAGGTTCTCTGCCGTGCAGCATTCATCTCCGGTATAATCCAGGCTGATCAGGTCACAGCCCCAGGTATTAAACTCATCCAGGATCTTCATCTCGGCCGCAGCAAGATCCTCGGCGGTATAGAGCTCAGACAGGGCTTCAGCGGCAGCTTCCATATTCTCCTCAGCAGGAGCAGTCTCTTCAGCGGGTGCGGGCGCAGCTTCTTCAGCAGGTGCGGTTTCCTCCGCCGGCGCGGCCTCTTCAGCAGATGCGGCGCTCTCCTCCCCGGTCGGAGCGGGTGCCTCCGTCAGTGCTTCCTGAGGCGCAATAACCGCAGCACAGCCGGGCTGTGCCGTCTGCATGAGGGCAAGCAGCTGAGGAGCCGGAATCGCTACGGTCGCTGTCATGACCTGCTTCCAGCTGCCCCTCGCGTCCTTGATGTGCAGGGACAGGTCGGCCGTAGTTTCGTCGACACCGGCAATGACAAAAAGCTGATCGGCGTTCTGCGCCTGTTCCAGCTCTCCGACCCATTCGGGAGAATCCTCGACCGCGACGCGGTTCTCGGCAAGTTCATCCGCCCAACGGAAGGAACCGGTCTTGACAACGCCGTCTCCATAGATGGTGCGAAAATCATCACGCATCGAGATGACGTTGAATCCGTCCTCTCTCCATTCCGAGCCGAGCTTTTCAGCCTTCTCGACATTGCCGTAATCGCGCACATCATCATTCGCGATGAGCATGAAGGCAGCGCTGCGGTAAGGATTGTTATAGATCGTGTAATTGTGCATGCTGACATCACCGCTGGAATTGCCGAAGGAGAGCACCGGCTGCTTGCCGATATCGCGCATGATCTGCTTGACCTTGTTCATCTTCAGGTTCTTGATGAGCAGTCTGTCCGTGCGCACGAGCTCATCATCGGCCTGGAAGACATAGTCCAGTCCGTCCGTGTCGCCCTGGTTGGTAGCCTCGTAGTCCACATCCATGCCGATAATGTGGTTATAGGGAATATCGAACATGCCCTCGATGAGGGTACGGCAGATGGCACGGTCACTGCCGCTGACGACATAGACCTCGAAATCGTTATCCTGCAGATACTCGATAACCTCAATCATAGGGGTATAGAAGGCTGTTGCATAACTCATCCCCTCAAAGCCGTCGGCCGGACGGACAAGAACGCTTGTCACAAAGTCGGCAAATTCCTGCGGGGTCAGGCCGGCATAGGCGCGGGCAGCCTGAATGGCGTGACGCATGGGCATATCCGATGCGAAGGAATGATTGATCACAGACTCGCGAATCTCGCGGCCCAGTTCAAGCATCTCGGCATCCGGGGAAATGGAAGGATCCTTCAGGATGCGCCAGGCCAGCATATAGTATTCCAGATAGGTCGGGAAGAGCTCTGCATAGAGGGTGCCGTCCATGTCAAACACGGCAACGCGGTCTTCCACAGGGATGTAGTCGGCAGAAGACTTATCCGTGACCGCCGTGACATAATCGATCAAAGTGTTCAACGCAGGGGCATCCGGGTTCCAGTCTGCAAAGACATCCTCTTCCACATACACCGCATCCGCAGCATCAGTCAGATCACCGGTCGTCTCGAAAGCAGGTTCCTCATCGGTGTCCGCTTCCGAATCCGGCCCTACAACAGGTCCCGGTATAAACTCAATCGTTGTTTCCGGGGGCAGCTCAATAGGCACTCCCACGTCGGGTTCAACTACTACCTCCTCCGTCTGATCCGCGGCAGGCTGTACGTCTTCCGCCGAGACCGGAACGCAGGCCAGGCTGGTAATCATCATAAGAGCCAGCATAAATGCCAAAAACTTCTTCATCGTTCGAACTCCCCTTTTCATCAATGTGAATTCATGTGAATATTACCTGATTTCCCAACAGAAGTCAAGGAAAATGAACGCCCCGCCTTTCAGCGGGGAATCTGTAGCCGGACGGTCAGTTTCCGCTTCCCGGAAAAGAACAATCTCTCGCCGGAAGCGAGAGATGGATGCTGTCTGTCGCTCAGCACAGGATGGCGGGATGTGGTCTGCTTCTGGCCGCTGTAAAGAACGATCCCCCGCCGAAAGGCGGGGGATCGTTACCTCTTGCTCAGCGAAGGATGGTGGGATAGATGGTCAGCTTCTGGTTGATGTAGATCAGGTCGGGGTTCTTGATGTTGTTCCACTGGCAGATCTGCTGCACAGTGACACCGAAGCGGATCGCGATGCCCGAGAGGACGTCGCCGCCGACGACCGTGTAAACGATGTACTGACCGTAGTTCACATACGTGCCCTTTGCGTACTGTTGCCAGGGGCCGTAGCCGCCGGAGACTTCATTGAGTTCTTTTTCGTTAATAGCCATTGTTCTTTTCTCCTTTTAAAAAAATTTTTTTCTTCCCTGTTTTTTGCTTTCGCGGGCTCATTGTAGCACAGGTTCTGTCACACAAGTGTCACACAATGTCCATGCAGGCTTCGGACCGCCCTTTTCCGATGAAAATCGGCTTCGCCGGGCTTTTTATCGGGAAGCAGACCGTTTTAGGTGGCACCAGGCGTAGATCAGCTCCATCACGCAGCACAGGACCCAGCCCACCGGATAACCGAAGCCGACGAGACGCGGTGTGTTTGCCACAAAGTGTGTGACCCAGTAGAGATAGATCTGCCTGACGACCACAAAATTGAAAAGCATGATGACCATCGGTCCGCGTGAGTCCCCTCTCCCGCGCAGAGCGCCCGCCAGCACCTGGGCGATGCCGTTAAAGATCAGGAAAAAGGCGTTGGTGCGGATAAACATGGCGCCATACCGGATCACTGCCTCGTCGGGGGAAAACATCCTCACCGCCGCCGGGGCAAAGAATGTCAGCACCGCCGCCGTCACGCCGATAACCAGACAGGTGATCAGAATTGCCAGAAATGTTCCCCGGCGGCTGCGCCGTTCATTGCCTGCGCCGGCATTCTGACTGACAAAGGTCGTGGAGGCCACGGACATACTCTGCATCGGAAGAAAGATAAAATGGTCCAGCTTGTTGTAGCAGCTCCAGCCTGCCATCACGTCAGAGCCGAAGGCATTGATATATCCCTGTACAAAAATATTGGAAAAGGATGTGATCACCGCCTGCAGGGCTGTCGGCATGCCGATGGAAAAGATTTTCTTCAGGATCGGGAAATCAATGTGCAGTTCCCTCCAGTCCAGGCGGTAGATGTCCCTCGTCCGGGTCAGGAGAAGCAGGATCAGCGCCGCTGAGACAAACTGGGACAGAATCGTCGCGACAGCTGCGCCGGCAATGCCAAGTTTCAGCACAATCACAAAAAACAGATCCAGCAGGATGTTCAGAACGCTGGTCAGGATCAGGAATCCGAGCGGACGGATCGAGTCGCCCACCGCACGCAGGATGCCGCTTCCCATGTTATAGATCAGCAGGCCGGAGATCCCCCCGATGTAAATGCGCAGATAAAGCGCAGCATCCCGGAAAACATCCTCCGGCGTGCGCATGATGACAAGCATGGGCCTGACTGCCGCCGTGCCAAGCAGAGTAAGCAGCAGGCTGAAGATAAAGGTGGCAGCGACCGTGGTGTGAACGGCATCATGAAGACGGTCCATGTTCCTGGCGCCGAAGTTGTTGCCGATGACAACCCCGGCGCCGGTGGCAAAGCCGGAAAAGAAAAAGACAATCATGCTCACGATGACCGTGGTCGACCCGATCGCCGCCAGAGCCTGTTTGCTGACAAAGTTGCCCACGATGATGGAGTCGACCATGTTGTACAGCAGCTGGAAGACATTGCCCAGCATCAGCGGGAAAGAAAAGAAGACCAGCTGCCGCAGAATGGGCCCCTGGGTCATGTCACGTGCTGTTGACTTTTCCGTGCTCCTTCGATTCATTTTCTCTGCCGGTCCCTCTTACGAAAGATGTACCGCCGCACATTTATTATTGGAGAAGGTAGTCCCGGGTTTTCAGCCTGACACATCATTCTTTACCCGGCCATGGATAAAACTCCCCGTCTGTTACGAGGAAGGCCTCTCTGGCCAGGGCGGCCATTGGGCTGTCGCTGAGCGAGTCGGAATAAAAGCAATCGATGCTGTCCGCCGGATACACCTCAAGAAACCGACGGGCTTTTTCCTCATCGTGGCAGTTTTTCCCACGGATTTGGCCGCTGCAGGCATCCATCCGCGTCGCCATCAGCGATATGCCGAGGCGGTCGGTCATCGGCCGAAGCAGAAACTCAGGCGAAGCGGAAATGATCAGATCATCCGGCTGCAGCTGCTTCAAGTACCAGGCTTCCATATGATCGGCATGGCATTGCCAGAATTCATCGACAACGGCCTCGACATTGTCCAGCCCGTTCAGGAAGGAAAAGAGCGCCTGTTTCAGCCACTTTGCATCCTTTCTCCCCTGCGCCAGATAGATGACCGTCTCCACTGCCGATAACGGCAGTGCCTTCAGAGCGGCACGCGGATAATGGCGGAGACAGAACAGCAGAAAACTGGCTGAGCTGTCCGGAGTAAAAACCGTATTGTCAAAATCATAAACGTTCATAAACGCCCTCGCTGGCTTCCTGACATCCCGTTCTCAGCGGAAAACCGACTTTCTTTTATCCATGGTCAGACTTGTCAGGGCAAAGATGACCGCGGCAGCCGAGACCAGGAAATCAACAGGTATGACAGCCGAAAGCGGAAGGACCGACGCACAGCCGAGGATAAGCAGCAGGAGCTTTACAAGGATCAGCGTGATCACGTCGATCTGCAGAATGCGCTCACTCTCCCTGGAAAAACGATAGGCAGACGGAATGCCGAGAATATCGTCGGAGCAGATCCGGATATCCGGCTTTTCTCCGCCGGCCGGGTTCATGCTGACCGAAACGTCGGAAGCCTCGAACATAGCGGCATCGTGGAACCCGTCCCCTACGCAGGCGATCCGGGCTTTCTCACCGTGGACCGAACGAAGATAGCGGACAGCCGAACCCTTTTCCTCAGGGCTCAGTTCGGGCTTGACCATGTCAAAGTTCAGGGAGGAAGCCAGTCTCCGGGACGCGGACCGGACATCACCGGTCAGCATCACCAGGTTCTGAGCTCCCTGTGCACGCAGCTCCTCCAGCGCCTCAAAGGCATTTTCGCGCAGGGCATCCGCGATCATGATATGCCCGCGATAAGTCCCGTCAACCGCGATATGAATTGCCGACCCGCTTTTGGCGGGCACCTGGTACCAGATCTCATGATCCTCGAGAAGAGCGGCGTTGCCCACGTAGATTTGATGCTTTGAGAACAGGGTGCTGACCCCTTTGCCGGGAATCTCCTCACTGTTCTGGAAGCCGTTGGGGATCACCCCTTCCTCCAGGCCGGCCGCCGCCCGCAGAGCGCGGGCGATCGGATGATCAGACCGGCACTCGGCAATGGCTGCAATGCGCAGCAGGTCGTCTTCGCCGATTCCGCCGGCAGGGCAGATTTCTGAAATAACAAAGCGCCCGTCCGTTACCGTTCCGGTCTTTCCGAAAGCAAAGAGCCTGCATTCGGCAAAGCGCTCGGGAACCGTACCGTCACGAAACTGAATGCCGGCTTTTGCCGCGCTGAACAGCGCGCCGAAATGCGTCAGCATGGAAGCAAAACAGAGGGCAGTCATCGGCGAGAGCGCCAGGAAAAACAGGGCCTTATACAGCCACTTCTGCGGGTCCCTCCAGTGGATCAGTGCCAGAAGCAGCGTGATCAGCGCAGCCAGCACCAGCAGGCAGAAAGCGCCGAACAGTCCCGATGCCAGCAGGCGCCGTCTTTTGCTCTCTTCCGGGTCTGCCTCCTCCACCTGGCGCTGCAGCGCAGGCTCGGATTCGTTCAGGGTGTCCGGTGCCGCCTCGCAGTGCAGCAGACTGTAGCCCTCTGTCTGGAAAAGCAGGACCCCCAGGGCAGGGATCAGCACAGCGGCGGTGTATTCCTTCAGAAGGAAAGCCAGCACCGTCGAGAGAATCAGAACGGCTTCTTCCGCCGGAATCCGCTTTCCGCGGATCTGGGGCAGGGCCTGCAGAACCAGCGAAGCACAGGAAAGCAGCGATGCCGCAAGACAGGCGGACATCCGCAGACTGCGCAGCGGAGGGATCAGCCCTGAAAGCAGCAGAATCAGCAGCGACCCCAGTGCCATCAGAACATCCCTCATGGAAAAGCGCCTCCTGAACGGAAGGCGAAAGCGCAGAAGCTTTTCCAGAAACTTTGACAGCTTTTGCGGAAGGGAAAGCACGGAAGGAATGATTCGGTTTTCAGAGGAAGATCGGTTCATTGCGGTTCCTTTCTCAGAAAGCTCAGGGCGCAGGCGCCCGTCAGACCAAACAGAACACCGACCGTGTCGATCAGCACATCGGAAAACATGCCGGCCCGTCCGGGTACAAAAAGCTGATGAAACTCATCAGAGCAGGCATACAGAAAGCAGAACAGCAGGCCTGTCAGAAACGCCGGCCATCGCCTCTGCCCCGGCAGCAGTTCGCGGAAGAAACCGAAGGCGGGCATGGCAAGCATGGCAAATTCTGCCATATGCGCATATTTCCGGAGGTCATGATCCATCCCCTGATCGCTCAGCGGCGGCAGAATCCGCAGCAGCAGCCGGCCGAAGGCGGACTGCATGAGCCAGGCGCTGAGCCCTCCGGATTCGGTGCCGTCCTGGGCGGAAAACAGGAAAATCACGAGCATCATGCAGAGCGTAAGACAGCCGAAGAAAACCAGGCGTTTTCTGTTGCGCTTCATCTCAGTATCGGTAGTCAAACATCAGGTCATAGATGCAGACGGTATCTCCATCGCGGATCCCCATCTGCTCCAGCCTGTCAAAAATGCCGGCCTTGCGCAGGATCCGGTCAAAAAACATGCGGCTTTCGTAATCCGAGAAATTAACCGTCGCGGCAACCCGCTTCAGCCACTCCCCCTCCAGCTGCCAGAGACCGTCGGTCTGTTCGATCCGGACATCCTCGGCGCCTTCCAGAACGGGTTCTGGCGGGACATAGTCCGCCTCAAAAGGCTCCATCGGGGGAAGTGCAGAGAGCATCCCGGCACAGTGCCTGACCAGTGCCTCGGTTCCCTGATGAGTAGCCGCGCTGATCTCGAAAACCGGAAAGCCCAGTTTCTCAGCCTCATGCCGCAGGGCCTGCAGCGCTTCGCCGTCGTCGGAGATCATGTCGCACTTGTTCGCGGCGACAATCTGCGGCCGCCCGGCAAGCTCCGGCTGGTAGCGGTGCAGTTCTTCATTGATGATCCGAAAATCTTCGACAGGGTTACGGCCTTCCACGCCGGAAACATCCACCACGTGGACCAGCAGGCGGCAGCGTTCAATGTGCCGCAGAAAGTCATGCCCCAGTCCGGCCCCCTCGGAGGCACCCTCAATAATGCCGGGGATGTCGGCCATGACGAAGCTGGTACCCTCGTCGACATACACGACCCCCAGGTTGGGAAACAGCGTGGTAAAATGATAGTTGGCGATTTTCGGGTGTGCCCGGCTGACCACGGAGAGCAGGGTCGACTTGCCGACATTCGGAAAGCCGATCAGGCCTACATCCGCCAGCAGCTTCAGTTCCAGCGTCACCTCGCGCAGCTCGCCGGGAAGCCCGGGCTTGGCGAAGCGGGGCACCTGACGGGTCGGCGTGGCAAAATGCATGTTGCCCCAGCCGCCGCGGCCGCCTTTAGCTGCCACATAGCGCAGACCGTCAGACATGTCGTGCATCAAGGCACCCGACTCTGTGTCCCGAATCAGCGTGCCGCGCGGTACACGGACGATGAGATCTTCGCCGTCCCTGCCGGCGCAGCGCTTTCCCTGACCGTTTGCGCCGTCCGGGGCCGTATACTTCCGTTTATAGCGAAAATCCATCAGCGTGGTCATGTTGTCGTCCGGGACAAAAACCACGCTGCCGCCGCGCCCGCCGTCGCCCCCGTCCGGGCCGCCGGCCGCCACATATTTCTCTCTGTGAAAGGACACGGCACCGTCGCCGCCCTTGCCGGCATGCAGACGGATGCGCGCTTTATCAACAAATGCCATAGCAGAAATGCTCCATACTACAAAAAAGGCCGGACTGGTGTCCGGCCTGATTCAGACTGTTTACTGGGCAAGCTCTTCGTAGACCGAAACCTTTTTGCGGTCTTTGCCCATGCGCTCGAACTTCACGGTACCGTCAACAAGCGAGAACAGCGTATCGTCCTTGCCTTTGCCAACGTTAGTACCGGGATGAATCTTCGTTCCGCGCTGACGGACGAGAATATTGCCTGCCAGAACGAACTGACCGTCAGCACGCTTGGCGCCGAGGCGCTTGGATGCACTGTCGCGGCCGTTCTTGGTAGAACCCATACCTTTCTTATGAGCCATCTGATTACACCTCCTGTTAAACCTGTGACTGAGTTACGCCTGAATGGATTCGACGGTCAGCCGGGTATAGGGCTGTCTGTGGCCCTGCGTGCGGTGATAGCCTTTTTTCGGTTTCATCTTGTACACGCGAACCTTGGCGGCCTTGCCGGTCTTCTCGACCTTGGCCTGGACCTTGGCCCCTTCGACAACGGGCGTCCCGATCACGGTGTTCGCGTCATCCACAACGCAGAGGACCTGATCAAACGTCACCTTCTCACCGGCCTCGGCATTCAGCTTTTCCACATAGATCACATCGCCTTCGGCGACGCGGTACTGCTTGCCACCGGTAACAAAAACGGCATGCTTCATTGGGTACTTCCTCCCTCTTTTCAGGACTCGCTCTCAGGGCGGAGCGGCGTGCGCTCACTTGAGGCCCCTTCAATGCGGCTATGGTAGGATAACACCAAACATTCAGAATGTCAACAGTTTTTTCGGGGGTTTTTGAGAGCATATCCACAATATGCCCTTGAAAAACCGTAGGGCAGAAAGGCTTTTGTTTCAGGCTTCTATTGCTTCGTTCAAGGTGCGGAGCGTGGTGGCCGGGTCGTCGTCCGCAATGCGCAGATCGCAGAAGCCGGAGGCAGCACGCTGTTCGGCCGCCGCACGCAGACGAACCTCGATTTCGCGCTCGCTGCGGGCGCGCTGAGAAAAGCGCTCGCGCAGAAGGGTCTCGTCGGAAGGCTCGACCCAGATGCAGACAGCCGCTGGGAAGTTCTGCTTTACCTGGGCGGCGCGGTCCGGCTCCAGACTGAGCAGGACGTTTTTGCCGGCGTCCAGCAGTTGAACGACGAACTCACGCGAGGTGCCGTAGTCGTTGCCGGCAAATTCCGTCGTCTCGAGCAATCCGCCGGCATCTTTCAGCGCGCTCCAGGCCTCGAGATCATAAAAGCGGAAGCCGACGCCGTCCGTCTCCCCTTCCTTCATGCGGCGCGAGGTCACGGGCAGGACAGCAGAGAGATCGGGACGGAGGCGGAAAAGCGCGGCGAGCGTATCCGAGAGACCGGTGCCACTTGGACCGGTGACAACATAGAGCTTCGGCATGGCGGTTTTGCCTCAGGGTTTGAGCTCGAGATAGAGGGCGCGGTACGCCTGAGCCGGCACATCCCAGGAGACATCCTTCTGCATATCGCGGCGCAGCATGGTGTTCCAGGCTTCGCGGTCGTTGAAGTACAGGTCCTTGGCGCGGTTGATCGCATCCAGAAGCAGTCCGTCCTCATAGCGGTCGAAGGTGAAGCCGTTGCCCTCGCCGGTAAACCGGTTATAGGGCTCGACGGTATCGCGCAGGCCGCCCGTCTCGCGTACCACAGGGACGGTGCCGAAACGCATGGCGATCAGCTGGGTCAGGCCGCAGGGCTCAAAGAGAGACGGAATCAGCAGGGCGTCAGAGCCGGCATAGATGCGGTGCGCACGGGCCTCGTCATACATGATGCACGAGCAGACGCTGCCGCGGAACTGTTCCTCATACTGACGGAAGGCGTTTTCGTACCAGTGGTCGCCGGTGCCGAGCAGCACAAACTGGGTATTGCCGTCGATCATGGCCGGGACGATGGCATTGACAAGGTCAAGACCCTTCTGGTCGGTCAGACGCGAGACCAGGCCAAAGACCATCTTATCGGGATCCGCCTCGAGGCCGAGTTCGGCCTGCAGAGCGGCCTTGTTGGCGGCTTTCTTTTCGGGGGCATCCTCGACAGTATACTGCTCGGCAATCAGCTTGTCTGTGGCGGGATCCCACTGCGTGCTGTCAATGCCGTTGACGATGCCCCGCAGTTTCCAGTTGTGATGACGCAGATGGGCATCAAGCCCGTCGCCGTAGAACTGGGTCTGGATTTCGGAGGCATAGGTGGGGCTGACGGTGGTGATGCGGTCGGCATAGGCAAGGCCGGCCTTCATGGCATTGGCGCCGTCCCAGCCCTCCTTGAAAACATCCATGGAGGTCAGCAGGCCGTCGGGAAGACCGGTCCAGTAGCGCAGCGTGTTGACGCCGTAGGCGCCCTGGAAGCGCAGGTTGTGGATGGTCAGAATGCTCCTGGCCGAGCTGACAGGCGTGCCGGCAAACTGGGTCCGCAGATAGACGGGCACCAGCGCGGCCTGCCAGTCGTGGCAGTGCACGATGTCGGGAATCCAGTCAAGATAGTTGAGTACGGCCAGTGCGGCCTTGGAGAAGAAGCAGTAGCGCGGAATATCGTCAACCAGATTGGTGTAGGGGTTGCCGTAGCTGAAGAAATCCTCGTTGTCGATGAAGTCGTAGACCACACCGTCCCAGACATACTCCATAATGCCGACGTAAAAACGGCGGCCGTCGGAGCAGAGGTCCATATAGAACTCGCCGCGGTAGACCATCTTATCCTGATACTCCTGCGGGATGCAGCGGTAGCGCGGGAGGATGACCTTGACGTCGCAGTTCTGTTTCACCAGAGCGCGCGGCAGCGCGTACATCACATCACCGAGACCGCCGGTCTTGATGAAGGGATAGCACTCGGCGCCGATGAAGGCCACGCTGCGGCGGGGAGAAGGCAGCGTATCCTGCTCTTCCCTGTCGGCAGCGGGCGTAGCTTCTTCCTGCTCTGCTGCAGCAGGCACAGACCCGGCCGTCGGGAAGACAGACTCGGCCGGGACGTCGGCAGCTGCGTCATCGGCAGGCTGCTCTTTCGCGGGGTCTGCCGGGGCAGGCTCTTCCTTTTTGGGTGCAGCAGGCTTTTTTGCGGCCGGTTTCTTTGCAGCCGGTTTTTTCACGGCGGGCTTCTTTTCCACGGCTTTTTTCGCTGCAGGCTTTTTCGGTTCGGAAGCAGCGGGAGTTTCTGCGGCATGCAGAACGACATCGGCGCCGTCAGCCGCGGTCTCGGATTTGGCTTTCTTGTTTTCAGGCATTGTCTTGAACCTCCTGTGTAATTTGTGCGGCAAGGGCATCTGTCAGGCGACGCACTTCGCCGGCAAGAAAGTGGCAGGATGCAGGATTGGCTACGAGGCGGGCGCTGATGGGGCAGACCGTTTCGAGAACGACCAGACCGTTTTCGCGCAGCGTACGCCCGGTTTCAACAATATCAACAATGACGTCGCTGAGACCCAGGATGGGGGCAAGCTCAATCGAGCCGTTCAGGTGAATCAGATCGACATCCCGGGAGAGCGCGGAATAATAGTCGCGGGCAATCCGCGTAAACTTGGTCGCAACGCGCAGCGGGCGCGAGCGATCATCCGAAAAGCCTTCGGGACCGGCAACGGCCATCCGGCAGACGCCGAGGCCGAGATCCAGCAGCTCGTAAAGTTCCGGGCGGTTTTCGAGCAGAATGTCCTTTCCCGCGATGCCGAGGTCGGCAGCGCCGCGCTCGACATAGATGGTCACATCCGAGGGTTTGACCCAGAAGTAGCGGACACCGGTCTCCGTGTTCTCAAAAACCAGACGGCGGTCGGGATGCTCGAGTTCCGGACAGCCGTAACCGGCAGCCCTGAGCATGGCATAGACGCTGTCGCCGAGCCGTCCCTTCGGAAGAGCAATGTTAAGCATGACCGTCTCCTCCTTCCCGCAGATCCAGGATTTCGGACACGTGCAGACTGTCATCCGGCCGGTACTGGGTCGAAACACGCTTTCCCGACGCACGAAGGGCTTCGCAGCGGCGTCTCAGCTCGGTCAGGGGCGTATGTTCATCATACAGGACCATCACATCGGCGTCCGGGCTGCCGACTTCAGGCGCCTCCGACGGAACAAGGGCAAGGTAGACTGCAAAGCCGACGGCGCCGCCCGAGCGGCCCATACGCCGAACCAGGCGGTCATAGCGTCCGCCGGAAAGGACCTTGTCTGCAGCACCCCGGGCATAGCCGCGGAAGACCAGACCGTTATAATAGTGCGGGTCATTGAGCACCGAGATGTCAAAGCGTGCACGGCAGTCGTCCCCTTCTGCGAGAGCAGCCAGCTCATCCAGCTCCTGAAGCACGGATTCCTCAAGCCTGTCCCCGGCCAGAGAGCGCAGCCGGTTCGGCAGTTCGGAAAGGGAGCACTCCAGCCCCAGCAGCGCGAGCAGCGTGTCGAACACGGCCGTGTCAAACCCCCGTCGACGGAAAAGCTCGCTCAGGCCGTGGATACTGCGCGAGGAAAGCAGGCGGAGAATCTCAGCGCGGTCATTTTCATCCGCCGGGAGCAGGTTCAGCAGCGAGCGCAGAATGCCGAGATGCGAGAAGGACAGCGCCGTCTCGCAGGGAAGCAGGCGCAGGCAGTCATCCGCAAGGCGAAGAATCTCATAAACATCAAAATCGTCCAGATCGCCGATGCACTCGACACCGGACTGAGGCATCTCGCGGAAGCGCCCGTCCGGCGGGCCGGGACGGTAAACACTTTCATGATAGAAAAGGCGCTGACGGATTCCGGGACGGTAAGGCACAGCGCGCAGAATGGACAGCGTCACGTCGGGCTTGAGCGCAAGCAGCTCCCCGTCCGTGTCGGTAAAGGTCAGGACACGGTCGCTGACAAGGAAATCCTTGCAGGCGGCATACAGCTCGTATTTTTCAAATCTGGACACGCGGAAGGGGCGATAGCCGTGCAAGCCGTAAAGCCTGTGCAGGCGTGATAAGAGCGGGCCGGAATCCTTCTCCGGCGTCAGGTTTTCATAGGGGTTCATGGCATGGTCTCCGTGGTATGCTCATTCTCCCCGCGGGGGGCGGGGAGAATGAAAAATCTCAGTCTGTTCGGGCTGTGCCGAGGAGATTGAGCACTGTCTGCAGGACCTCGGCATGGATATCATCGACAGAGCGCAGGGCGGAAGCCCGCAGGCAGTCGACCGTATGCCAGCCGCATTTTGAGGCGCAGTATTCTGCAGCCTTATGGGCCGAACGGAGATAAGCGTCATCCCGTTCGTGGATGTCCTTCTTTCCCTCGTCGCCGTGATAGCGCGAGCCGATCAGCTGTTCGGCCTCGTCCGGGGGCAGGCGCAGGTAGAGAACAAGGTCCGGTTCCGGCAGGCCGACATAGCGGTATTCCAGCTCAAAAAGCCAGTCGAGGTATCCGTCCCATTCTTCAGCCGGAAGCTTGCAGCACTGGTGCACAGCGTTGGAAGTCGTATAGCGGTCGGCAACCAGAATGCCGTCTTCCTTATAGAAAGCGCCCCAGTCGCGCAGCATGCCGGCACAGCGGTCAACGGTGAAAAAGAGAGAGGCCGCATACGCATTGACCGCACCGGGGTCGGTGCCGAAATCGCCGCGCAGATACATCCGAACGAGTGCAGAAGAATCGCTGGCGTAATCCGGAAAGGACAGTTTGCGCACCGGATAGCCGCGCTCTTTGAGTATTGCGGTCAGACGTTCGGCCTGGGTGGCCTTTCCGCTGCCGTCAAGGCCCTCGAGAACGATCAGTCGGCCGGGCATCCGTCAGTCACCCAGCAGAGAGCGTCCGGTCATTTCCGCCGGCTGAGGAATGCCCATGATGTGCAGGATCGTCGGGGCGATGTCCGCCAGACGGCCGTCCTGCAGCGTGGCCCCCTCTTTTGTCACAAGGAAGGGCACGGGGTTAGTGGTATGGGCGGTATTGACCTTGCCGCTGGCATCGAACATGCAGTCGGCATTGCCGTGGTCCGCCGTGATCAGGAGGGTGAGATCCGGGTGCTTTTCCGCCTCGGCCCAGACACGGCCGATGCAGCTGTCCACGGTCTCGACCGCCTTGACGGCAGCCTCCATGACGCCGGTGTGTCCGACCATGTCGCAGTTGGCAAAATTGCAGACCAGCAGATCATACTGCTCAGAGGCAATGGCCTCAATGAGTTTATCCGCGACCTTTTCGGCGCTCATCTGGGGGATGAGGTCATAGGTCGGGAACTCTTTCGGGGAAGGAACCAGGCAGCGGTCCTCCCCTTCCGTCTGCTTTTCCACGCCGCCGTTGAAGAAGAAGGTCACATGGGCATACTTCTCAGTTTCAGCTACACGGAACTGCTTCAGACTGCCCTCGGAGACGATATCGCCGATGGTATTCACGATCTCCTCGGGGGGGTAGGCAATGGGCAGGGTCAGGGCCTCGTCATACTGAGCCGTGCATACATAGGACAGCGGGAAAACCTTCTTTTTCCGATCGAAGCCGTCAAAGTCGGGCAGATTCAGCGCCCAGGTCATCTCGCGCGCACGGTCGGGCCGGAAGTTCATGAAAATGACCGAATCACCGGGGTTGATCACGCCCTCGGGGTTCAGGACGATGGGTTTGACGAACTCGTCCGTCACGCCCTGAGCATAGCTCTCTTCCACCGCTTCGGCGGCATCCGAAGCCGCAGTGCCGAGGCCGCAGACGATGGCGTTGTAGCCCTCCTCAACGCGCTCCCAGCGCTTGTCACGGTCCATGCCGTAGAAACGACCCTGCACCGTGGCGATGCGTGTGGTATTCTTAAGCGAGAGGCACTTTTCCTGCAGGGCACGGAGGAAGCCGGCGCCGCTGGTGGGCGGCACGTCACGGCCGTCCAGGAAGCAGTGGACATTGACCCGCTCGACACCTTCCCGCGCAGCCATGTCCAGCATGGCAAAAATGTGGGTCAGGTGGCTGTGCACACCGCCGTCCGACAGCAGGCCGAGCACGTGAAGTGCATGGCCGCTCTCCTTCGCATCCCGGATTGCCTTGAGATAGACGGGGTTTTTGAAGAAGTTCCCGTTTTCAATCTCGAGGCTGATTTTCGGCAGGATCTGAAACACCACGCGGCCGGCGCCGATGTTGGTATGGCCGACCTCGGAGTTACCCATCTGCCCCTCCGGCAGACCGACATCCAGGCCGGAGGCCTGAAGCTGGGAATGCGGAAAACGGGCAAACAGCGCATCCAGATTCGGTTTGTTCGCGACGGAAATCGCATTGCCCGCCGAAGGCGGAGCAATGCCATAACCGTCCATGATGATCAGACAGGCACGATTTTTGATTTCTGTCTTCATATTCCGCTTATTCCTGAGCCGTAGCGGCTATGATGGCCGCAAAATCAGCAGGTTTCAGCGAGGCGCCGCCGATCAGGCCGCCGTCGATGTCCGGCATGCTGAGCAGCTCAGCAGCGTTCTTGGCATTCATGCTGCCGCCGTAGAGAATGCTGACGGCACGGGCGCTTCTTGCGCCGTAGAGCTTGCGGATGACACCGCGGATAAACTCACAGACCTCCTGCGCCTGTTCGGCCGTGGCGGTTTTACCGGTACCGATAGCCCAGATGGGCTCGTAGGCGATGATGCAGCGGCGGACCTGGGTCCCGTCGATGCCGGAAAGGGCAGCGCAGACCTGATAGGCGATGTATTCCATGGTGAGGTCCTTTTCACGCTGCTCGAGGCTCTCGCCGACGCAGATGATGGGGGTAATGCCCTTCGCCAGGAGGGCCTTGGCCTTCTCGTTGATCAGGCTGTCGGATTCGTGGTGATATTCGCGGCGCTCGGAATGGCCGACGATGCAGTATTTCGCACCGGCGTCCAGAAGCATATCGGCCGAGATCTCGCCGGTATAGGCGCCTTTTTCATACTTTGAGACGTCCTGGCCGCCGGCGGCAACGCGGGCGTCCTTGCCGGCGCGGACCATGGCAGGGATCATCAGAGCCGGAGTGCAGAGAACGACCTCACAGGTCTTGGTACGGGGCATGGCCTCGCGAAGCTGCTCAATGAAGGGCTTGACGCCGGAGCAGAGCTGGTTCATCTTCCAGTTGCCGGCGATGACGGTTTTACGATATTTTCTGTTCATGTTCTATCCTCCAAAATATAGTTGCCGATTACTTGTCCAGCAGGCAGGTAACACCGGGAAGCTCTTTGCCCTCCAGGAACTCGAGCGAGGCGCCGCCGCCGGTGGAGATGTGGGTCACCTTGTCGGCAAAGCCGAGCTTTTCGACCGCGGAAGCAGAGTCGCCGCCGCCGACGATGGTCACGGCACCGGATTCCGCAAGGGCCTTGGCCATAGCCTTGGTGCCGCCTGCGAAGGCATCAAACTCGAAGACGCCCATGGGTCCGTTCCAGACGATGGTTCCGGCGCCCTTGACGGCGTCAGCATACATGGCAGCCGTCTTCGGCCCGATATCCATGCCCATCAGGTCGTCGGGAATGTTGCCCTCCGCAAGAACCGGCTCGGCATCTGCAGAGAACTCGGCCGCGCAGAGGTGGTCGACCGGCAGCAGGAACTTCACGCCCTTGTCGGCAGCCTTCTGAATCATCTCACGGGCATAGTCCAGCCTGTCTTCTTCGAGCAGGGACTTGCCGATGCTGTAGCCCTGGGCCTTCAGGAAGGTATAGGCCATGCCGCCGCCGATGATGATGGTGTCGGCCTTTTCGAGCAGGTTGTTGATGACGGCGATCTTGTCGGAGACCTTGGCGCCGCCGAGGACAGCGACGAAGGGGCGCTTCGGGTCGTCCAGCGCCTTGCCCATGATGGACAGCTCCTTGTCGACCAGCAGGCCGGAATAAGCGGGCAGATAGGCGGCAACACCTGCGGTGGAGGCATGGGCGCGGTGAACGGTGCCGAAGGCATCGGAGACAAAGATGTCCGCCATGTCGGCAAGGGCCTTGGCGAATGCAGGGTCGTTCTTTTCCTCGCGGATGTCAAAGCGGAGATTCTCGAGAAGCATGATCTGACCGGGCTTCAGCGCGGCGGCCTTGGCCTGGGCATCCTCACCGATGATGTCGGAGGCAAAAATGACTTCCTGTCCGAGCAGCTCGGAAAGGCGTTTGGCAACCGGGGCCAGAGTCAGTTTGGTCTTCCACTCACCCTTGGGTTTGCCGAGGTGAGAGCAGGCAATGACGGCGGCGCCGTTATCAAGCAGATAGCGAATGGTCGGGATGGCGGCAACAATGCGCTTGTTGCTGGTGATCTCGCCGGTCTCCTTGTTCTGGGGAACGTTAAAGTCGCAGCGGAGCAGGACCTTCTTCCCTTTGACGTCGACATCGTAAACGGTCTTTTTGTTGTAGTTCATGATGAAACCTCCTGAATTTATGGATCAGAATCAATCAGCGCCGATTAGACCTTGAAAGCGAGAATTGGATTCTTTTCATCGGTATTTTAGCACATTTTTTGAAAAAAACTATTGTTTTTTTGTACTTTTTTACGATTCTTGCATTATGTACAAAACTACTGTATAATTCTTGTGAAGAGCTTCCAAATTTTGTCAATTTGCCCATGAGAGTCCAGCATGGTTTTGGAGGGAAAGAATGGAGCTGCTTTGTTATGACTGTCCGCGGCGCTGCGGAGCCCGGCGGAGTGAGACGCTGTCCGGCGGGGTCTGTCAAAGCCCGCTTCTCCCCTGCGTCATCCGGGCTGCTCCGCATTTTGGGGAGGAACCCTGCATCAGCGGGAGCCGCGGGGCCGGGACAGTCTTCTTCACAGGCTGCAGCCTGCACTGTGTCTACTGTCAGAATGCGGAGATCAGCCGGAAGAGCGTGGGAAAGGCCCTTCGCCCGGACGAGCTGCGCGAGGTGATGCTGCGCCTGCGCGACAAAGGCGTTCACAATATCGAGCTTGTCACACCGTCGCACTATACCCGCGTGATCGCCGAGGCGCTTTCCGGCGCCGAGCTTGGGGTCCCGGTGGTCTGGAACAGCTCGGGCTATGAGCGCGTCGAGACGCTGAGGATGCTGGAGGGGCTGATACAGGTCTATATGCCGGATCTCAAAACGCTGAACCCAGAAACCGCGAAGCGCTATTCCGCCGCGCCGGATTATCCCGAACAGGCAAAGGAAGCCCTGCAGGAGATGTTCCGGCAGCGCGGGGCATACCGTCTGAGTGAGGACGGCATCCTGCAGAGCGGGGTCCTCATCCGGCATCTGATCCTGCCGGGGCGCACGGAAGAGAGCCGGGACGTCATCGATTATGTCGCAGAGAGCTTTCCGCGTGGCAGCGTCCTCTTTTCGCTGATGAGCCAGTACACACCGATGGTGCCGAACGCCCGCTTTCCCGAGCTTTCCGGAACAGTAAGCCGTGAAGAAAACGATAACCTGATTCATTATATGAAGGTGCGGCGGCTCACGGACGGCTACTGGCAGGAGATCACATCGGCTGGCATGGAAAACATCCCGCTTTTTGACGGAACCGGGCTCGGTGTCCTCACAGGCTCCGAATCGTCTCGCCTCCCTCAGGCGTGAGGAAAGCTCTCTCCCTCCGCTGCTCGTCCTTTCCGAAGCGAACCCGTTTCATTGGGCTTCGCTTCGGTGCTGTTTTATGAATTGTGTCCTTGACAATTTATAGTCGGTGCGGGATAATGAATCTGTATACAACCACCACAATAAGAAAGGGTGTCATGAATGAATTACAATGAAGTCTTAGCCGCGGCACGCGACTGTGTCGGTCCGTACTGCAAAGCCTGTCCCGTCTGCAATGGCCGCGCCTGCGGCAATGCGATGCCCGGTCCCGGCAGCAAGGTGCCCGGAAATGTCGCCGCACGCAACTATGACAAGTGGCAGGAGATCTGCGTCAACATGGACACGCTGTGCCCCAACGCCGACCCGGACATTTCGATTGAGCTTTTCGGCCGCCGTTTTTCGGCCCCGATTTTCATGGCGCCGCTGGGTGCGCTGGACATGCATTACGGTCCGAAATACAAGGATTTCGCCTACAACAGCATTCTGATCAAGGCCGCCTATGAATACGGCGTGTTTGCCCTGACCGGCGACGGTGTGGACCCAGAGATCATGAAAGCCTCCGTACAGGATATGGTCAAGTACGAAGGCATCGGCGTGCCGACCATCAAGCCCTGGAACAAGGAAGCGGTTTTTGAGAAGTTGGACATTCTGAAGGCCAACAACATCTTTGCCGCCGCCATGGACGTGGACGGTGCGGGTCTTCCCTTCCTGAAAGCCATGAACCCCAATGCCGGCAGCAAATCGGTGGATGAGATGCGCGAAATCATCGAATATGCCGGGCGTCCCTTCATTATCAAGGGCATCATGACGCCGGCCGGCGCGCAGAAGGCCGTCGATGCCGGCGCTGCCGCTATCGTCGTCTCGAACCACGGCGGCCGCGTACAGGGCGGCGTGCCCTCCACGGCCGAAGTTCTGCCCGACATTGTGAAGAAGGTCAAGGGCAAGATCACGATCCTGGTGGACGGCGGGATCCGCTCGGGTGTAGACGTGTTCCGCGCCATCGCCCTCGGCGCCGACGCCGTCCTGATCGGCCGTCCTGTCCTTACGGCCATTTACGGTGCCGGCGAGGAAGGCTATAAGGTGTACATGGACAAGATCACCGGCGAACTCAAGAGCACGATGACCATGTGCGGCGCCGCCTCGCTGAAGGGCATCACTGCCGACAAGATTCGGCTTCCCTGATTTTTTCTGTAGGAAAGTTTTTCGTGTGACGTTTTTGTGACAGACGATGTGATATTCTCTGCCTGCAAAAGAAAAAACAACAAAACAGGAGGCAAATACCATGAGCGATATGAACAAACTGAACGACCAGGAACTTGAGTCCGTTTCCGGCGGCATCACAAAGGACGAAGCGCTGCAGAGAGCGCTCCAGCATGCCGGTCTGAACGTTGACCCGAGGACGCTCAGAAAAAAAGTTGAGCTGGACTATGAGCACGGTATGCAGGTTTACGAGATCAAGTTCGTATACAACGGCCTGGAGTACGAGTATGATATCGACGCGGCCACCGGCAATGTGCTGAAGTTCGAGAAGGACTTCGACTGAGAAAGCTTGGGCGCGTTGCAGAATGAAAAAAACTGCAGCGCGCCTCTTTTCCTGCCTTGAAGTATAAAATAGCCAAAAATAGTACCCGAAATGTGGAGAATTTCTGCATTTCGGGCATACTTTTTCTGACACCTGCCATCTGCAAAGTGTCAATTCTGGTTTATTTTCAGTTTTTTATTTTCTACGCTGTATTCAGTACAGATAGATGCGTTTGCATCCGGCCGTCTTCCCGTTTTTTCCAGAGCTTTTTGAGATTGAAGCCCATCGCCAAAAGAAAAAGTTCTGTTCGCACATTCTTTTTTCCTCTGGTCAGAAATCTGCGGAAACCAAAGTCGTTTTTCAGAAGCCCAAATGCACCCTCAACTTGTATAGACCGGCAGATTCTCAGATAAATGCCTTCTTCTGAGGTGATGTTTGCTTCGGAGATGGCTCGCATTTCCTTATACTGCTTGCGAACTCGCAGTTCTTTTGGTTTGTTCGGATCGCTTGCCTTGCAGCATTCGCTGCGCCGTAGGCATCCGCTGCAGTCTTCGCATCGGTAATGACTGACTGTAACGTCATGTTTGCTGTACTTGTCCTTGCTCTCGCGAAACAGAGAAAGCGTTTTCCCCATAGCACAAGTATAAGTGTCTATAGCCTCATCATAGGTCATATTTTCCATTCGACCTATCTGACTCCGGTACTTCTTTGTCTTTGCCTGGTCGTAGTTCTGCGGTTTTATAAAACTGAGCTGGTTATTCTCTTCCAAGAACAGATAGTTATCCAGACTCTCGTAACCTGCATCTGCCGTTACTTTCTTGTATTTCTTCTTGTGTTTCTTTTCCAACTGTCGCAGAAACGGTTCCAAAGTCCCGTAATCCGTCCGATTGGAGAACACCTCAATCCCCGTGATGTATTCACTGTTTACTGAGATCTGAACATTATATCCCGGTTTGAGCTGCCCGTTCTTCATGCGGTCATCTTTCATCCGCATAAATGTTGCATCCGGATCAGTCTTGGAATAACTGTTTCTGTCCGGTCCCATGATTTTCAGTGCTTCGACATACTGCTCCCACCGTTCCCGCAAGGTTTCGAGCTGTTCCCAATCCCGCTGCTCCTGCGTCTTGTGGTTGCCCTTCCCAGAACTAAGATTCACCGGCTTCGTCTTAGCCTGCCGTCTTGTTAGACCTCCCAGCGTTTTTAGGCCAGTAAGCTTATATACCGTTTCTTTCGTTTTGGACAGGTTCTTTTCTACTGTTCCCCGCCAGCAAAATGTATATCTTCCTGCACGGCTTTCCAGTTTCGTTCCGTCCACAAACACAACTTCATGGTCTGTCTCGCCCTGCTTTTCCAATTGACGCGTGTACTGGTAGAACAAATCTTCTATCTCTTCCGCACATCGTTGTTTGAATCGCGCTATCGTGCTGTGATCCGGTACAGGCTCATCTCCCAGCAGCCAGATGAAGTCTATATGCTTACGACAGGCTTCTTCTATTTGTCGTGTTCCGTAGATGTGGTTTTGATTTGCAAAGGCCAATACCTTGAACAACACCCGCGGGTCGGTGACGGGATTTCGTCCTTTCGACGAGTACGCTTTATACAGTCTCCTGTAATCCAGTTCCTCAAGCTGGGCGTCTGTCAGCCGGACGGATGCGTTCTCCGGTATCATTTTTTCGATATTTAGTGCAATTACCAGTTGACCATTCCGCTCAACTATATTACACTGTCCTTGCGTATGATTTTGTTTCACACCTTAATTGTAACGCAAACAGAAGCACCAGCCAACCCCTTTTTGGGAAAGCTGGTGCTTTTGTTTACTTAGGCGTTATTTTGCAACACGCCCTTTTTTATCCGTTTTCCGCCGTCAGCAGGTTTTTGAGGATTGTCACGGCGAGGTCCATGTTTTCGGCTGAAATGTGTTCATATGGGCCATGGAAGCAGGCACCGCCGGTGCCCAGATTTGGGCAGGGCAGGCCGCGGAACGAGAGCTGCGAGCCGTCGGTGCCGCCGCGGACAGGCACACACCGTGCCATCAGACCGGCCCTGCGGATGGCGTCCTCGGCACGGGAGACGGCCTGCGGGCAGTTCTGAAGCACCTCGGCCATGTTGCGGTACTGGTCGCGCAAGCTGAGGGTAACGGTGCCCTCGCCGTATTTTTCGTTCAGGAGGTCGGCTGCTTCGCGCATCATGGCTTTTCGGGCGGCAAAGTGCGCCGCGTCATGATCACGGACAATATACTTCAGGGTGGCTTTTTCCACGCTGCCGAACATGTCGGTCAGGTGGAAGAAGCCCTCATGGTTTTCTGTGGTCTCGGGGCGTTCGGAAGCCGGAAGACAGGCGGCATATTCCATGGCGATCAGGGAGGCGTTGCGCATTTTCCCTTTTGCATCGCCCGGATGGACATTCACCCCGGCAAAGCTGACCGTTGCCTCGGCAGCATTGAAAGTCTCGGTGTTGACCTGGTCAAGTGCGCCGCCGTCCACGGTATAGGCGAAATCCGCACCAAGATGCTCAAGAGAGAGAAGGGCGGCGCCGTGTCCGATCTCTTCATCCGGCGTGAAGCAGACGGCAATCCGGCCGTGGGGCAGCCCCTCGCGGAGGATTTCCTCGCAGGCAGTCAGAATCTCGGCAATGCCCGCCTTATCGTCGGCCCCGAGGACCGTCGTCCCGTCCGTTGTGATCAGGGTGTGTCCCTTCAGCTTTTTCAGCTCTGGGAAATCGTTCGGAGAGAGGACCCGACCGCTCGTGCCCAGCGGAAGATTTTCCCCGTCATAATCCGGGACGATCCGGGGGCGGACATTTATGCCGGGAAAGTCGCTGTCGGGAATCGTATCCAGGTGGGCGATCAGGGCAATGCAGGGATCCCCTTCTCTGCCCGCGGAAGCCGGCAGGAAGCCGTACACATAGGCATGCTCATCCACCTCGGCATCACGGAAGCCGAGCCCCGTCATCTCTTCTTTCAGAAGCAGGCTCAGATCCCGCTGGCATTCGGTTGAGGGCGTACAGGCGGCATACTCATCGCTGGAGGTGTTTCAGAACCTGTCAGTCCGCAATTGTATCAGTTTTTCGAAACAACTGCAAGAAGTAAAGAAAAAGCTGAAACTTTGACTACCATTTTTGATAAAACTATGTTATAATCACTTGTCAGATTGTAACCATGTTTCTTTTGATATGCAGGAGGGAGCCAAGAAGATGAAAAAAATACTGGTCATGGAAGATGAGAGCAATATCCGAAGCTTCGTCGTAATCAACCTCCGCCGCAGCGGGTATGAGCCGATTGAGGCCGCCACCGGCACGGAAGCACTGGAAAAGGTCAAGGCCAATCCGGATATCTGCCTTGCCCTGCTCGACGTCATGCTGCCGGACATTGACGGCTTCGAGGTCTGCCGTCGGATCCGTGCGTCCGGTTCGAAGATGGGCATCATCATGCTGACCGCCAAAAGCCAGGAGATTGACAAGGTCACCGGCCTGATGACCGGCGCCGATGACTATGTCACAAAGCCCTTCTCTCCGGCCGAGCTTACTGCCCGCGTGGATGCGCTGGTGCGCCGCCTCGGCAACGACGAGGAGGACAGCGGCAACAACGAGCTTGTCAGCGGTCCCTTCGTTCTGAATCCCCGCAACCGGACTCTGGAGAAAGACGGACAGCGTCTGAAGCTGACACAGATCGAATATCTGCTGATGAAGCTGTTCATGGAAAATCCCGGCAAAGCCATGAGCCGCGAGGACATCCTCGCCGCGGTCTGGGGCGGTGACTTCAGCGGCGAGCTGAAGACCGTCGACGTCAACATCCGCCGTCTGCGCATCAAGATCGAATCCGATCCCACCGAACCCGAGTTCATCACCACCGTCTGGGGTTATGGGTATAAATGGGGGTACTGATCCCCGGGAGTTTTTTTCAGGAAGTACGCACTTATGTTTAAAGACCTTCGGACACAGCTGCTGGTATCGGTTATTGCGGCACTGATTCTGATGCTGCTGAGCATCTGGGCGGTCACCCGCGAGTACATGATCCTGGCTGTCTGTGTCCTTGTGCTGATCTGCTTCTACATGATCTACCTGCTCTTCTGGTTCTGGAAGAATATTTCGGAGCCGATTGACAAACTGACCGGGTTTGCCAAGGAGATCGCCTCGGGCAGCTACGGCAGTCAGCTGGCAGACAGCAGTCAAAATGAAATCGGCCGCCTGACGGACGCCATTAACGATATGTCGGAGAAAGTCGCACTTGCAGAAAAGGCAAGGACCGACTTTATCTCGCAGGTGTCGCATGAGCTGCGCACACCTCTGACCGCCATCACCGGATGGAGCGAGACCATTGCCTATGACCCGGCTGTCCAGGGTGACTCGCTGCGCGGCATCAACATCATCTCGAAGGAAGCCGAGCGGCTTACAGGCATGGTGACGGAGCTGCTTGAGTTTACAAGGATTCAGGACGGCCGTTTCAACCTGCGCATCGAGACCATCGACATCGCTGAGGAGCTGGAAGACGCGCTGTTCACCTACGGCAAACTGATGAAGCAGGCCGGTATGGTGGTCCACTATACGCCGCCCAGCAAGGACCTGCCGATGATTCCGGGTGACCCGGAGCGGCTGAAGCAGGTTTTCCTGAATGTGCTGGATAACGCCATGACGCACGGCGGGGACGGCAAAATGATCGACGTCAGTCTCGGCCGGGACGGAAACTATGTGAAAATCAACTTCCGCGATTATGGAAACGGCATTCCGGAGGCCGAGCTTCCCCATGTCAAGGAGAAGTTTTATAAGGGCAGCTCGAAAGCCCGCGGCACGGGAATCGGTCTTGCCGTCTGTGACGAGATCATCACCCGGCACAAGGGAAGGCTGGATATCTACAACGCCGATGGGGGCGGATGTATGGTCGTCATTTATCTCCCCATCAGTTCGAGAACGTAAGAAGCGTCTGCCCGCCCTGCCGGGCGGGCAGCGCTGTTCTCTCCCGCCCGGCGGGGAGGGTAAGAAAATCTAGGAACCTGGAGTATTGTCGCATGTCAGAAAACAACAAATCCTGCGGATTCAGAACGTCCATCGGCGGGCAGGCCCTGATCGAAGGAATCCTGATGCGCGGGCCGAAAAAACAGGCCATTGTCTGCCGTACGGAAGACGGGCTGGTCGAGAAGCTGGAAGAACTGCACCCGCTGCGGGAGCGCTATCCCGTTTTCGGCTGGCCGCTTATTCGCGGCTGTGTCACCTTCTTTGACTCACTGGTCAAGGGAATGCAGGCTCTCACTTATTCCGCAAGTCTGGTACCTCTGGAAGAGCAGGGAGAACCCGACAAAATCGACAAATGGATCTCGGATCACTTTCCTGAGGAAAAGGCCTCCAAGCTGATCATCTATGTGGCGGTCGTGCTCGGTGTCCTGCTGTCGGTCTTTCTTTTCATCGTCCTGCCGACATTTCTTGTGTCGGTGATCAAGCCGCTGACAAGCAGTTATCTGATTCGAAATCTTTCGGAGGGTGTTTTCAAGGTCATCATCCTGCTCACTTATATGGCGCTGGTTGCAAAAATGAAGGATGTCAGGCGTCTGTTCTCCTATCACGGCGCCGAACACAAGACCATTTTCTGCTATGAGCACGGAAAGGAACTGACGGTGGAAAATGTGCGGCCGGAATCGCGTTTTCATCCCCGCTGCGGAACCAGCTTTCTGCTGGTCGTCGTGCTGGTCAGCATTCTGGTCAACTCGGTCGTGCGGGTCAGCAATCCCTTCGCGCGGGTTGGCTGTCACCTGCTGCTGCTGCCGGTGGTGGTAGGGATCAGCTATGAGATCAACCGCTGGTGCGGCATGCACGACAACTGGCTGTCCTCTGTCCTGTCGGCACCGGGAAAGTGGCTGCAGCGCATCACGACCAACGAGCCGGACGACGACATGATCGAGTGCGCCATCCGCGCCATGCAGCTGGTCATCCCGGAGGAACAGGGCACCGATGAATGGGGTAAGTAAGCGATGAAGACATATAACGAGCTCACGCTCCAGATCCGGAAGGAACTGATTGCAGACGATGTGGAAGGCGCACAGCTTGAAAGCCGTCTGTTGGTTGCACACGCCGCCGGCAAAACCGTACCGGAGCTGCTGAGGGATATGAACCTGTATACCACCGAGGCCATTGCCGACAAAGCCCTGTCCTATCTGCAGCGTCGCAGGGAGGGAGAACCCGTTGCCTATATCACCGGTTCCTGGGAGTTTTACGGCATTCCGCTCGCGGTGACACCGGACGTGCTGATCCCCAGGATGGATACCGAGGTTCTGGTGGATGCCGTCAAGGAAATGCTGATCGGTCGGAAGATGGACGCAAGAATTCTGGACCTCTGCTGCGGCAGCGGCTGCATCGCCTGCGCACTTGCCAAAGAGATGCCCGCCACCAAGCTGGTCTGTGTTGACATCAGTGCGAGCGCCCTGCAGGTCTGCCGCCTGAACATAGCCCGAAATCATCTTGAGTCGCGCATAATCTGCAAGCAGGCAGATGCGCTCAGCTCCCCGCCGCTGGGGATCGGTCAGTTTGACGTACTGGTTTCCAATCCGCCCTACATTCCCAGCGGGGAAATCGCCGGGCTGGATCCGTCCGTGCGGAACTACGAGCCTTTCTGGGCTCTGGACGGCGGCGAGGACGGGCTGAAATTCTATAAGGGTATCATCAAGCACTGGCGCACCGTCCTGCGTCCCGGCGGTCTGGTTTTCTTCGAGGTCGGAGAAAAGCAGGCGGCAACGGTCATGGACATGCTGCTGCGGGCCGGATTTGCGGAGGCGGAATGCCGCGAGGATACCGCCGGTATCCCCCGCGTCGTCATAGGCCGCATCAGTGAAAATGAAACGGTAAAATAATTAAAATGTAATAAAGAGGTGCTATCCATGGCTGAAAAGGAAAAAGAGAAGAAAAAAACTGCGCCTGCAGCCACTTCGCTGAATCCGGACAAGAAAAAGGCACTTGAGACTGCGATCGCCAAGATTGAGAGGGATTACGGCAAGGGAACCATCATGCGTCTGGGTGATGACATCCCCGTGAACGTGGAAGCCCTTTCGACAGGGTCGCTCTCGCTGGACCTGGCCCTGGGCATCGGCGGTGTGCCGAAAGGAAGGATCGTAGAGATCTACGGTCCGGAAGCCTCGGGTAAAACTACCCTTGCGCTGCACGTGGTCGCCTCGGCACAGAAAGCCGGCGGCGAGGCCGCCTACATCGACGTCGAGCATGCGCTGGAGCCTGCCTATGCCCGCGCCCTGGGTGTGGATATCGACAGTCTGCTGATCTCGCAGCCGGATACCGGTGAGCAGGCCCTGGATATTACGGAGTCCCTGGTGCGCTCCGGTGCCGTGGACGTGGTCGTGGTCGACTCGGTTGCGGCCCTGATTCCCCGTTCCGAACTGGAAGGTGAGATTGGCGACTCGGTCGTCGGTGTGCTCGCCCGTCTGATGAGCCAGGCCATGCGCAGACTGGCCGGCGCCATCTCGAAAAACAACTGTACCGTCATCTTCATTAACCAGCTCCGCCAGAAGATCGGCGTCATGTACGGCAATCCCGAAACCACGCCCGGCGGCCTGGCCCTGAAATACTATGCCAGCGTCCGCATTGACGTTCGCCGTGTTGAGTCGCTGAAGGTCGGCGGAGAGGTCATCGGAAACCATACCCGCGCCAAGGTTGTCAAAAACAAGGTCGCTCCCCCGTTCAAGGAGGCGGAGTTCGACATCATGTACGGCGAGGGCATCTCGCGCGTGGGTGAGATCATTGACCTGGGCGTCAAGCTGGATATCATCGATAAAGGCGGCGCCTGGTTCACGATCAGGGATCAGCGGCTTCAGGGCCGCGACGCTGCGAAAAAGTATCTGCAGGACAACCCGGAAGTCTGCGAAGAGATCGAAAAGGAAATCCGCGACAATGCCTGGAAGCTGATGACGCCGCAGGCACGCCGCGCCGCACAGGCCACCGGCCGTGCGGCGGAGGCTCCCGCAGTCGATATCTCGGCTGACGATTTCGATCAGGGATGATTCTCCGCTCGCTGAAAACGGGCGGGTCGGAGCGCGTGACGCTGATCCTGGAAAACGGTGAGGAGATCGCCTCCACCCTCGGTGTCATTACCGAGCTTCGCCTGTATGCGGGAAAGGACCTGACGGATGCAGAGCTGAAGCTTCTGCGCGAGAAAACAGCCGCTGCCGCAGCACGGAATCACGCGCTGCTGCTTTTGTCCCAGCGGCCGCATTCGCAGAAGGAGCTGTACGATAAGCTGGTACGGAAAGGCGAAAGCACCGAGGCTGCGGAAGCCGCCGTCGCGTGGCTTGCAGACCACGGGTATCTGGATGATGCCGCATATGCCGCTTCGGTTGTCCGACACTATTCACAGAAGGGCTACGGGGCCCAGCGCATCCGCGGCGAGCTTCACCGCCGCGGTGTGCCGCGGGAGCTGTGGGAAGAGGCGCTGCAAGAGACATCGGAACCCGGCGATCAGATCTCCCGTTTTCTGCGAAGCCGCCTGAAGGACCCGGAGGACCGGAAAGAAGTGCAGAAGCTCAGCGCCGCTCTGCTCCGGCGCGGCTATTCCTGGGAGGATATCCGCGCGGCGTTTCAGCAATATGACTGTTCAGACTGATCGGGGGTGGCCGAATTGCCGACATTTTCACTGACCTCTCTGGGCTGTGCCAAGAACCTGGTCAACAGCGAGCAGATGCTGTATCTGCTGCAGGAGGCAGGCTTCCGGAATGTCCCGGAGGCGGATGGGGCAGACTTTGCCGTGATCAACACCTGCGGCTTCATCGATGCCGCCAAATCCGAGGCGATTGCCTGCATTTTAGAGCATGCCGCGCTGAAGGCGGAGGGAAGGCTCGGCGCGATCATCGTGACCGGCTGTCTTTCCGAGCGCTACCAGGCGGAGATACAGAAAGAGCTGCCGGAGATTGACGCCGTGCTCGGGGTCGGCAGCTTCTCTGAGATCGTCCCGGCCGCCGAGGCCGTTCTCGCGGGAAAAGCCTTTCGGTCCTTCGAGGACAACAGCGCACCCGTGGAGGAAATCCCCAGGGTCGTCTCCACCGGGCCGGGCTGGGCCTGGCTGCGTATTGCGGAAGGCTGCGACAACTTCTGTGCCTTCTGCGCAATCCCCTATATCCGGGGACGCTACCGCTCGCGCGAGATGGAGGCGGTGGTGTGCGAGGCCGAGGGCCTTGCGCGGGCGGGTGTGAAAGAGCTGATCGTCATCGCCCAGGACATCACCCGCTACGGGACAGACCGTTACGGGAAGCGCTGTCTTGCGGAGCTCTGCCGCAGGCTTTCCGCCATCGAAGGCATCGAGTGGATCCGTCTGCACTATCTGTATCCGGATGCGTTCGATGACGAGCTGATCGACGAGATCGCCGGAAACTCAAAAATTTTGAAGTATCTGGACATTCCGATCCAGCATATCAACAACGACATTCTGAAGCGGATGAACCGCCGCGGAACAGGCGACGAGATTCGTTCCCTCTTCCGCCGCCTGCGGGAGCGGATCCCCGA
>ONGJ01000061.1 GCA_900317375.1 uncultured Eubacteriales bacterium | reverse complement strand
GCGGCGGCTGGCTCATGTTCAGGCGCTCGGCAGCGCGGGTGATGTTCCGCTCTTCCGCGACCGTCACAAAATAATACAGGGACCGCAAATCCATGAATATAGCCTCCTTTTCTATTTTTTCCCATCCTGCGGAAGGGGCTGAGGTTCAGGGGTTTTCTCCGCAGGGTCTGTCCGTCTCCCAGAGGGTGCGGTGATTCTCCAGGAAGGCGGAGACCTGTTCGGGAGCGCGGCCGACATAGTTTTCGGGGACGAGCAGGGCCTCCAGCTCCTGCCCGGAAAGACAGAACTCGGGGTGTTCGGCAAGGCGCCGGAGCAGGTCGCAGTCCCCGCCCCGGTCCATCCGGGCGGCGGCCTCCATGGAGCAGACGCGGATCAGCTCGTGCAGCTGCTGGCGATCGCCGCCGCGCTTCACGGCCTCCATGAGCAGGTTCTCGGTGGTGATGAAGGGGAGGACATTGTCGACATTCCGCCGGATCACGGCCTCGTTGACCTGGAGCCCGGAACAGACATTCTCAGAGAGCCGCAGAATCGCATCGGCGCAGAGGAAGGCCTCGGGCAGGGAAAGACGCCGGTTCGCCGAATCGTCCAGCGTCCGCTCGAGCCACTGGGCCGAGGCGGTCAGAGGCGCATTCATGCTCTCCACCATCAGATAGCGGCTCAGCGAGCAGATGCGCTCGCAGCGCATGGGATTTCGCTTATAGGCCATGGCGGAGGAGCCGATCTGGCCGGATTCAAAGGGTTCCTGCAGCTCGCAGTCATGCTGGAGCAGGCGGATATCCTGGGCCAGGCGGTAACAGCTCTGCGCAAGGCCGCAGAGGACGTTCAGGAAGCGGCTGTCCTGCTTCCGCGGATAGGTCTGGCCGCAGACCGGGAAGCAGGCGTCAAAGCCGAAGGCAGCTGCCAGGCGCCGGTTCAGCAGGTCGATTTTCGCGGTGTCGCCCTCAAAGAGGTCGAGAAAGCTGGCCTCGGTGCCCGTCGTACCCCGGCAGCCGAGAAACTGCATCCCGCCGAGGACATAATCCAGATCGTTCAGGTCGGAGAGCAGATCCTGCATCCAGAGGGTCGCCCGCTTGCCGACCGTGACCAGCTGGGCCGGCTGGTAATGGGTATAGCCGAGGGTGGGAAGCGCCTTCCAGCGGTCGGCAAAACCGGCCAGCGCCCTGAGCAGGGCGGTCAGCCGCCGGCGCAGCAGGAGGAAGGCCTCGCGGTACAGAATCAGATCGCCGTTGTCGGTGACATAGCAGCTGGTAGCGCCGAGATGCAGGATGCCCGCGGCGGAGGGAGCGGCCTTGCCGTAAGCGTAGATATGGGCCATGACATCGTGGCGGACCTCTTTCTCGCGCTGCTCGGCACAGGCAAAATCAATATCGGTCAGGTGCGCTTCCAGGTCATTGATCTGTCCGTCGGTAATGGGGAGACCGAGCGCATGCTCGGCACGGGCAAGCTCGAGCCAAAGCCGGCGCCAGGTCTCGATCCTCTTCTGCATGGAAAAGAGCCGGGCCATCTCCTTCGATGCATAGCGGGTCACAAGGGGAGATTCGTAGATATCTGACATGAAGCGTTCCTCTTATCTCTGGTGAATGACATAGGCGTCGCGATCCGGGCCGACGGAAACGCAGCGGATCGGGCAGGCAAGCTTCTCCTCCACGTAATCGACGTAGTTTCTGGCGGCCTCCGGCAGATCCTTCCAGTTACGGATGCCCGAGATATCGCAGTTCCAGCCCTCTAGCATTTCGATGACCGGCTTCGCCCGGTCCAGGGCAGACGGGAAGGGAAATTCCCCGGTCCGCTTTCCGTCCAGCTCATAATGGGTACAGACCGGAATCTGCTTCAGATATCCTAACACATCCAGCTTTGTCAGCGCAAGCTCTGTTGTGCCCTGCAGGCGGATCCCGTACCGGGTCGCGACGAGATCGAGGGGGCCGACGCGCCGGGGCCGTCCGGTCTTGGCGCCGTATTCCGCACCCGCCTCGCGAAGACGCGCGGCCTCGTCGCCGAACAGCTCGCAGACGAAGGGCCCCTCGCCCACGCAGGTGGAATAGGCCTTTACGACACCGACGATCCTGTCGAGCTTCGCCGTCGGCAGGCCGGAACCCACCGGCGCGTAGGCCGCAAGGGTATTGGAGGAGGTCGTAAAGGGATAGATGCCGTAATCCAGGTCGCGCAGGGCGCCCAGCTGGGCCTCAAAGAGCAGGCTTTTCCCGGCCTGGGAAGCATCGTGCAGAAAAGCCGCCGTATCGCAGAGAAAGGGTTTGATTTTCCCGCCGTAATCCCAGACCCAGGCCATCAGCTCATCCAGGCTGCAGGGCGCGGCACCGTAAACCCGGGTCAGGGTCAGGTTTTTCCACTCCAGCAGTTCACGGAGATGCTCGGCCAGTCTGTCCGGGTAGAACAGCTCGCCGGCGAGGACGGTCTTTTTCTGCGCTTTATCGGAATAGAAGGGGGCGATCCCCTGTCTGGTGGAGCCGTAGGCCCTGTCCTTCAGGCGCGCTTCCTCCAGGCCGTCCAGCAGGCGGTGCCACGGGAGCAGCAGGGAGGCGCGGTCGCTGATTTTGAGGTTTTCGGGACTGACGGGCACGCCGCGGGAGCGGAGGTCCTCGATCTCGGTCCACAGATTCTCGGGGTCAAGCGCAACGCCGTTTCCGAGGACATTGACGGCATCCGGACGGAAAATCCCGGAGGGGAGCAGATGCAGGGCAAACTTGCCGTACTGATTCACCACCGTATGGCCGGCATTGCCGCCGCCCTGATAGCGGATCACGATGTCGTACTGCCCGGAAAGGAGATCGACCATGCGGCCCTTTCCCTCGTCGCCCCAGTTCACACCGACAATTGCACAGGTTTTCATGAGATGCCTTCTTTCCGTATTTTATTCGTATTCCACGGTCGCGGGGGGCTTTGCCGTCACGTCATAGAAAACCCGGTTGACGCCGGGAACCTCGTTGACGATCCGGTTGGAGACCCTGTCCAGCAGGTCGTAGGGCAGACGCGCCCAGTCCGCCGTCATAAAGTCCTCGGTGGTGACCGCCCGCAGCGCGACGGCACAGTCATAGCTGCGCGCATCGCCCATGACGCCGACGGAATGCATATTGGTCAGGGCCGCAAAATACTGGCTGCAGCTCTCGGTCAGGCCGAAGCGCTGCAGCTCCTCCCGGAAGATCGCGTCGGCAGAGCGAAGGATATCCAGCTTCTCAAGCGTCACCTCGCCGATGATGCGGATGGCGAGCCCGGGGCCGGGGAAGGGCTGGCGCATGACGAGGCTTTCCGGAAGGCCGAGGCGGAGCCCCAGCTCGCGGACCTCGTCCTTGAACAGCAGGCGCAGCGGCTCCAGAATCTCTCTGAAGGCAATGACATCCGGCAGACCGCCGACATTGTGGTGGCTCTTGATGACGGCCGCACTGCCGGACCCGCTCTCGATGACATCCGGGTAGATGGTCCCCTGGGCAAGAAAATCGACGGCGCCGATCTTTCGGGATTCTTCCTCAAAGACGCGGATGAATTCCTCCCCGATGATTTTCCGCTTCCGTTCGGGCTCGGAGACGCCGGAGAGCGCGCGCAGGAAACGCGCCTGCGCGTCCACGCGTACAAGGCGGAGGCGGCGGCCGGAGAAGGCAAGCATCACCTCATCCGCCTCGTTCAGGCGAAGCAGACCGTGATCGACAAACACGCAGGTAAGCTGATCCCCCACGGCCTCGGACAGCAGGGCGGCGGCAACGGAGGAATCCACCCCGCCGGAGAGCGCCAGCAGCACCCGGCCGCTGCCGACCTTTCGGCGGATCTCGCCGACGGCGCGCCGGCGGAAATCCTCCATGGTCCAGTCCCCGGCCGCCCTGCAGATCAGGAACAGGAAGTTTTTGAGGATGTCCCGGCCGTATTCGGTATGATTGACCTCCGGATGGAACTGGACACCGTAGAAGCCGCGCGCTTCATCGCAGATGCCGGCACAGGGGCAGGCAGCCGACTCGGCACACCGGGAAAAGCCCTCCGGAAGACCTGCAATATAGTCCCCGTGGCTCATCCACACGACGCTCTCTCCCGGGAGCCCCGAAAACAGCGTACAGGAAGGATCAAAGCGCACATTGGTCTTGCCGTATTCCCGTGCGGTATCCGTCTGAGCCGGAGAAACGCTGCCGCCAAGCGCCTGCGCAAGCAGCTGACAGCCGTAGCAGATCCCCAGAATCGGAACACCGAGCGCAAAAAGGCGGGCATCCGCATGCGGAGCCGTCGGATCGTAGACCGAACGGGGCCCGCCGGTAAAGATGATGCCGACGGGGTCGAAGCGGCGAATCTCTTCCAGCGGCATCGACCAGGGATGGACCTCGCAGTACACCCGGTTTTCCCGGACACGCCGGGCAATCAGGCGGTTATACTGTCCCCCGAAATCCAGAATCAGGATTTTCTGCATGCTCTTCCCCTCCGTACGCCGCGGTAAAATGAATACTTATCCATTTGGCAATCATAGCACAGGGGGCCTGAAAATAATAATATGCATCCCTTTCGGCCCTTCATACGAAAAACGTATGATAATCATGATAGCCGTTTTGTATGGCTGTCCCCCGGAGATCGGTATTTTTCTCCCCTGCCGCGGGTATGGTATGATTTCAAACGATTTCTATACCGAAGGGGGAATTTCCATGAAGACGGTTCCGGAACTGTTCGGAAGCATGGTATTTGACGACAAGGTCATGCGGGCAACGCTGTCGGCGGACGTGTACAGGAATCTGAAGGACACCATCCGAAGGGGCAAGAAGCTGGACCTCTCGGTTGCCAACGCCGTGGCGGACGCCATGTGCGCCTGGGCGGTGGCGAACGGGGCAACCCATTTTACCCACTGGTTCCAGCCGCTCACGGGAATCACGGCGGAAAAGCACGACGGCTTTCTCTCGCCGGCGCCTGACAGCCACGTGATCATGAAATTCTCGGGCAGGGAGCTGATCACCGGGGAACCGGACGCGTCCAGCTTCCCCTCCGGCGGCCTGCGCGCCACCTTTGAAGCCAGAGGGTATACCGCATGGGATCCGACCTCCTATGCCTTTATCAAGGAAAAGACCCTCTGCATCCCCACTGCGTTCTGCTCGTACGGAGGGGAGGCGCTGGATAAAAAAACGCCCCTGCTGAGAAGCATGGAGGCGCTGAACCGGCAGGCGCTGCGGGTGCTGCATCTGTTCGGGAACAGCCATGTGCAGCGCGTGGTTTCCAACGTCGGTCCGGAACAGGAATACTTCCTCATCGACCGGGATATGTACCTGAAGCGGAAGGACCTGATCTATACCGGGCGGACGCTGTTCGGGGCCAAGCCGCCGAAGGGGCAGGAGCTGGACGACCACTATTTCGGCGCCATCAAGCCGCGGGTAAAGGCGTACATGGAGGACCTGAACGAGGAGCTGTGGAAGCTGGGCATCTACGCCAAGACCGAGCACAACGAGGTCGCCCCGGGTCAGCACGAGCTTGCCCCGATCTTCACGGTCAGCAACATCGCCTCGGACCACAACCAGCTGATGATGGAGATCATGAAGAAGGTCGCCCGGAAGCACAACCTGATGTGCCTGCTGCATGAAAAGCCCTTCGCCGGGGTCAACGGGAGCGGGAAGCACAACAACTGGTCCCTGTCCACGGACACCGGGGTCAACCTGCTGAGCCCCGGCGAGACCCCCTATGAGAACGCACAGTTCCTGCTGTTTCTGGTGGCGGTCATCCAGGCCGTGGACGACTATCAGGGGCTGCTGCGCCTGAGCGTCGCCTCGGCCGGCAACGACCACCGGCTGGGTGCCAACGAGGCGCCGCCGGCCGTCATCTCGATCTTCCTCGGAGACGAGCTCAGCGCCGTGCTGGAGGCTATCGAGAAGGACACCCCCTATGAGGGCTCGCATGCCCAGCGGCTGAGACTGGGCGCGGACGTGCTGCCGCGCTTCAACCGGGATACCACCGACCGCAACCGGACCTCGCCCTTTGCCTTTACGGGGAACAAGTTTGAGTTCCGGATGGTCGGGTCCAGTGACTCTATCTCGTGCGCCAACATCATGCTCAACACCGCAGTGGCGGAGAGCCTGCGCCAGTTCGCCGACCGGCTGGAAGGCGGAGAGGGTGATTTTGACGCCCGGCTGCACGAACTGATCAAGGAAACCATCATCCGGCACAAGCGGATCCTCTTTAACGGCAACGGCTATGACGAGGCCTGGATTCGGGAGGCGGTGGAGGAGCGGGGCCTGCTGAACCTGCGCACCACGCCGGACGCCATGCAGATGGTGCTGGTGCCGGAGAACGTGGAGATGCTGGTCCGCCACGGGGTGTTCTCGGAGGCGGAGATCGCCTCGCGCTACGAAATCTCCATGGAGAACTACGTCCGAACCGTACACATCGAAGCCCTCACCATGGCGGACATGGCAAGGAGAGAGATTCTGCCGGCGGTCATCCGTTACTGCGGCGATCTCACAGATACCGTGAACGCGAAGCGGAAGGCGCTGCCGGAGCTTGCCTGTGCCTGTGAAAGCAAGCTGATCCTCAGGCTTTCCGGCCTGATCGACGGCATCGATGCCGCCATCGAGGAGCTGGCCTCCTGCGCGGAGGCGAAGGCGGACCGGGACAGCACCGAGCAGGCCTTTTATATCCGGGATGTCGTCCTGGAGAAGATGGCCGCGCTGCGCGCGCTGTGCGACGAGGCCGAAACCCTCACGGGAGCAGCATACTGGCCGTTCCCGACCTACGGCGAGCTGCTGTTCGGGGTGTGACGACGGCGCAGGCCGGACCGTCTTCGGTCCGGCACAGCAGAAAAGGGGCGGTTCCCCGTGCAGCCATGCACAGGGAACCGCCCCTGATTTCTTTGATTTCTTCATTCTTTTTTCGTCAGAGATTTTGCCAGGGAACGGGCGCCTGCTACGGCGGCGCGGAACAGCAGCGCCCAGGGAGGCATGCTGAGCAGAATGAGCAGGAAGACGGCGGGGAGGAGCAGGTTGATTTTCGACCCCGTCAGCGTATTCAGAAACAGATAGTCCTGCATCACATTGTTATGCACGTAATAGATCGCCCCGGACAGGCCGCCCAGCCAGACCAGCGGCCGGAAGGAGAGCACGGACCGGACCGGTGTCAGATTCAGCGCCGCGAGGAGGATGCCGGGGGCAGCGACAAAGGTGAAATAGCGGACGTAGCGCATGGTGCCGATGGAGCCGAAAACGCGCCCAAAGCCCAGAACGGCGCGCAGCAGGAAGAAGGCCGCCACCAGGCCGAACCACAGCAGGCTGACCCGTTTTCGTACATTCTCGGAAGCCGCCGTCTGAAACTCACACAGCAGCGCGCCGAGAAAGAAGGGCACGTACCCGCGTCCGTCCAGGTACCACAGGAAAGGGAGATTCGGCGTGCGGTCCAGGCAGAGCCAGCCGAGCAGCACCATGCCGGCACAGAGCATAAGATAGGGTCCCCGCCGTTTACCGAGCCGGCACAGGGGATAATAGAGGAGCGTGCACAGCAGCAGGATATCAACGTACCACATGGTGGAGGCAACGGGAAGCCCGGTCTGCGCAAAGGAAGTAAACCAGCCGGTATTGACCATCAGGACCGACAGCAGAAAGCGGAGCGGAGTTACGGGGGCCCCGGCGGCAGCCAGGCCGAGGCGCCGCATGAAAAACAGATTGAAGAGCGCCCACAGGTTTACCGCGACAGAGGGAACGATCAGCTTCCGGATCTTCCGCCCGGCATAGACGCCGAAGGACAGGCTGTCCATCCGGCTGCGGGTGTGCCAGGCGGTCAGGAAGCCGGAGAGCAGAAAGAACATCTCGACGGCATTTTTCGAGTATTCGAAGAAAAATGCCGAGTGCGGATACCAGGGCAGCAGATCGCGTCCAAGGCCCGGATCGTCAACATACAGGCAGAAATAATGGTAGCAGACGATGCACAGGCAGGCCAGGGCACGCAGGCCCGTGATGCTGTCAAACCGTTCTTTGTTCTTCATGGCTGAAGACTCTGTTCATCTCGCGCGTGAGAGCTCGTCCTCAAACCAGCTGCGTAAATAATCCGGGCCTTCACGCCACATGCCGGTTGAAAAGTCATAAAGAGCCTGATAGGTTTTGCTTTGTCCAAACATCAGCAGCGCCTGTTCAAAATCGATATGATTCAATGCGCTGTAATCCTCCAGCATGGAACGCATCACGCTGACGGCACAGAGTTCTTTCTGCTGATCGTTGACCTGTTCATCTGCCGATTTCAACCGGATCACTCCCAATGAAAACTAACTGCCGAACAGCAGCATCATCACGAAAACAATACTGATCTCCCAGCCGGTTAGGCAGGAGCTGCTGAATCGCAAAGGCATCAGCCTCCTTGCTGCCGGGTTCTCCGAAGGCACCGGAAACATAAAGCTGCAGCGTTCTGGCTGTCTGATCGTTTGCAATTTTCCCGCCAATTACCTGGTACGTTTTGTATGTGTCCGCATACTCCGGGAAAAGAATTGTTTTACGATTATATGCCACAAAATGAAGCCACTCGCGGTCAGCATCCTGAAAACAGAATGTGCGAAGCGCAGAAATATCACAGACCCGGAAAACAGAGACATAACCAACAGATGGATTGCTGACAGGATAGCCTTCCATCAGAAGCTTTTTCATAGACGTCGGGATAAAGCTTCTGGCCTGCTCATAATCGCCGGTAAGATAAAAACCCTTTCCAAAATCTTTTCCGGCACGGCATTTTGCAAGGTCAATACGCTCAACAGCAGTATAGCTTCCGTGATACAGCAGCATGCCGTTTGATAATGCGATCATATCAGCACTCCTTTGCTGGCCAGGAGACGTTCAACATCATCCAGCGCGCAGCTGTAGCTGCTCAAATGAAGGATACCATAGCATTCGTCAATAAAAGACAGTATGCCGTACTTTTCAAACAGCCTGGCACAGTCGGAAGCACTCATTTTCCACTTGACCTGTGCCATACGGAATACCCAGCACTGCATATCCGCAACATCTCTCTCCCGTTGGCTCAATACCGGCACCTCCAATCTGAAATATCAATCTGTTTGCAGTATACAATAAAAACAGGATGACCGCAAGCAGCATATCCGCGATTGGCCGAAGCAATGTCAAGCTGTTTATCTGTCCATTTCGCCAAGAAACAACCGGGCCCGTTATTCCTGCAATGGGAACAGCGGGCCCGGGAGGATGTTTCTTCTGTCAGTTTATCAGCCTACGCCGCCGTCAAAGAAGCAGAAGTGATTCTCAAAATCATCACAGGTCAGAACCCGGCCGGTCTCCCGGATCTCCAGATTCTTTGCAACCCTGATCAGCTCGTCCATGCTGATCTCACCGCAGATCCGGATGACCCATCCGGCATCGGCGTTCGACAGCAGGAGAATGTTCTGCCCCAGGGTGCGCTCCGGCATGTTGTATTCCGGCACAGCATCGAAATGTTGGGTGCAGTGGAAGCGCATGACGTCCACATCCGGTTCGTCCCAATGCTCTTCCACAATCTCGCCGGGGGTGAAATAGAGCAGAAGCAGGGCGCCGCCGTTGCTGAACTGGCTCATGGAATAAGACTCAATCAGAAGCGGCTGACTCATCCCTTCATATTCCGGAACAAAAGCGGGAGAGCCGGATAACGGCAGCTGTTCCGCTGTCAGGCGGCGGAACCAGGTATCGGCGTCGAGGTTTTCCCAGGGACTGCTTCCCGCCAGGGTGGAGGGCAGGGTAAAGGGAAGCCAGCCGGGACGGAACTCGATCTCTCTGCTTTCGGCGGTTTCCGGAAAGGTCACGGCCAGCTTGGCATTGCTCCAGTCGATGTAGCCGCTGGGATTCTCCTCCCAGTTGATGCGGAAGGTTTCGCTTTTCTCCGGGACCCTGCGGTTCATGGAGAAAAAGCCGGCAGCATAAGCGGCAATCCCGAGAGACAGAATCAGGACCGCCGCCAAGGCGAAGGTGATCACGCGTTTCTTTTTCATGTGTGCAATCCTTTCCGAGGGGCAGACTGCATCCTCGGGAGCGTAGCGGATCGACTCGGCGATAAAGCGGTCCTCGATCCCGGCAAGCGCCCGGAACTTCTCTTCCCGATTCATACAGAAAAGCCCTCCTTTTTCAGCATATTCCGCAGTTTCCCGCGGAGGCGGAAAAGACGCACGGAGACCCGGTTTTCGCGGCTGTGCATCGCGTCAGCGATGTCCTTTACGGAATCGGCAAACCAGTAGCGGCGGACAAAGAGAAAACGATCGTCGTAATCGAGCCCGGAGAGAAAACGGTTGACGGCAGAAACCAGCTCTTTGGTCTCATAGTCCGCTTCCACGTTTATGCGGGAAGGGAGAAAGTCCTCCATCTCGTCCAGCACCAGATCGAAACCAGCATTTCTTTTGGCCGCCGTCTCGCGGCGCAGCCGGCTGACCGCCAGGTTGCGGGCGATTCTGCAGACGAAACTGATCAGGGGATCGGGACGCTGAGGCGGCATTTCGTTCCAGCACCCCAGATAGGTATCGTTTGCACATTCTTCTACATCCCGCCGGTCGGCCAGGATATTTGCCGCGGTTTTCCTTACCGCCGCACCGTGTTTTTTATCCAGCTCTTCGATGGCCTGTTCCGAGCGTACAAAGAACAGGTCGATGATTCTGCTGTCCTCCAAATGCGTCACTTCCTTTCCGCCTCACCAATTCTCTCGCAAAGGGAGGGTAAATCTTACACGCTGATTTTTGAATCTGTTAGAATTTGAAAAGACTTACCGCAAATGTGTCAAGCAAAATACCACAAAAGTGTCAAGTAAAATGCCGCAAATGTGTCAAGTAAAATGCCGCATTTTTAGAATCTGTCGGATTGGAAATTCAAAATCTATCGGATTGGAATTGTAAAATGTGTCGGATTGATGTTGTAAAATCGATCGGATTGTGGTATGCTTTCTGCGCAGGAGGTGATGCGCTTGGCCAAGATCATAGATAAAGAGAAATACATTCCCCGGATTATTGATGCTACGGTGGAGCGATATCTTGCTGCAATGGGAGCCGTTTGTATAGAGGGCCCAAAGTGGTGCGGGAAGACCTGGACGTCTTCCTATCACAGCAACAGCGAGTTTTTGGTCGGAAATCCGGACAACAACTTTCAAAACCGCGCGCTGGCGGAAATATCCCCTGCCCTTGTGTTGGACGGAGAGACGCCGCGTCTGATCGACGAATGGCAGGAGGTTCCCCCGCTTTGGGATGCAGTGCGCTATACTGTGGATCAGCGAGGGAAAAAGGGGCAGTTCATTCTGACCGGCTCTGCCACACCGAAGCGGAAAGGTGTACTCCACAGCGGAGCCGGGCGGATTGGCAAGCTGCGGATGCGTCCTATGTCTCTTTTTGAGTCCGGGGATTCCAGCGGCAAGGTCAGCCTGCAGGAGCTCTGCAGAGGAAAGATGACGCCAACCATTACAGGCGAGGTTGATCTTCGCGCACTCGCCCGCCTGACTGTGCGCGGCGGCTGGCCGGGAAATCTGGATATCAACGACGCGGATATCTCGCTGCTGCCCGGTGAGTATCTGGATGCTGTCATCGATGATGATGTGAACCGCGTCGATGAGATCAAACGCGACAGCCGCAAAGTCCGTCTGCTGCTGCAGTCCCTTGCCCGCAATGAGAGCACGACCGCAACGAACCGGACGCTGAAAAACGACATCAAGGAGATCGACGATGAGGATATCGACGTGGAGACGGTTGCAGCCTATCTGGATATCTTCAAGCGTCTGTTTCTCACAGATAACCAGCCGCCATACTCCGCAAAGCTGAGATCCTCCGTCCGGGTAAAGCAGGCGGAAAAGCGGCACTTCTGCGATCCCTCCCTGGCCTGCGCGCTGCTGAAAGCAACGCCGGAGAAGCTGATCGGCGATCTGGAGACTTTTGGATTCCTCTTTGAAGCCCTGTGCGAGCGTGATCTGAAGATCTACGCGGAATCCTTCGGCGCATCGCTGTATCATTATCAGGATTACGCCGGCAACGAGATCGACGCTGTTCTAGAGCTGCCGGACGGCGGTTGGTGCGGCATCGAGATCAAGCTCGGAGCAAACAAGATCGAGGAAGCCGCCGAGAACCTGATCCACATAAGGGATGAGATTGTAAAAGACGCCGGAAGGGCACCTTCGGCCTTGATCGTCCTTTGCGGTCTGTCCAACGCGGCTTATCAGCGGCCGGACGGCATCTATGTTGTGCCGCTCACGGCGCTGAAGAACTAATGCCATTCATACAATAACTTGAGCGAATCATGAAAAATGAGCTTATTGAGAATATAGACAAAGTACATACAACGAAGATGGGCATTGACCGGATTCGAAGGAATCTCGGACTTGGCGATGTTAATGCTGCAGCGTGGTGCAAGTCAAGGATTCTGGATAAGAACGCTGTTATAACCAGACAAGGGAAAAATTGGTACGTCAGGACAGATGGCTGCGTGATTACGGTAAATGCCAGCAGTTATACCGTCATTACTGCGCATGAAAGCGTTCAATAAGCCGGTCTCTGCATTCGTACAGCCCGGGAGCCGTCCGGATGGACGGCTCCCGGGCTGCGGGTTTCTATGGCTCCGGGGTCGGGGGAACGGCCTGCACATAAGCATCCGACACAGGGCGGCCGGGCCAGAGCGGGGTGACAAAAGACATGGCCGTGATATAGAGATTGTCCTCTGCGGCTGTATCCCCATAGCAGGCAAAGGCAACCATATGGTCAAGGCAGGTATTTCCGAAAACACAGGAACCGAACACGGTCGGGTCTGCCTCTTTGACAAGCTGACGGAACGGGAACATCTCGTCGAACATCTCATCTGTGAAATATCCGTCCTGCAGCATCTGCAGATATTCTTCCCGGTTGTGGATGACAAAGCTGTAGCCGTCGGTGAAGATCCGTACAGGAAAGCCGAGTCTGTCGGTCAGCGCCTGCCAGTCATTGTCGGTGACGGCCCGCTGAACCACGGCGGCAAAGTCTGCCTGCGCCGTACCCGCCTCAAAACGGACGGTCGGTTCTGACGCGAAGGGGTTTTCCATATCCTCAACCGCACCGTGGTATTCGAGATCCTCTTCAGCGTGCTGCTCAAACTCTGTCAGTTTGAAATCCGCACCGACGTCGTAACTGCCGTTCTGAGCGGGGATCGGCTCACTGTTCCAGGTCTTGTCCGTGCATTCCGTGAAGGTCAGTGCCGGGCTCGGCACATCGTGGATGTCGCAGCTGTCGAAGGCGATGCCGTCGGTCTGGAAGAACTGCCCGGCGCCCTGAGAGCATTCATAAATCTCGGTTT
>ONGJ01000075.1 GCA_900317375.1 uncultured Eubacteriales bacterium | reverse complement strand
TTGGTGCTCCAGCGGGGACTCGAACCCCGGACACCCTGCTTAAAAGGCAGGTGCTCTACCTCCTGAGCTACTGGGGCGGATGGCTGGGATGGCGGGACTCGAACCCACTATATCGGAGTCAAAGTCCGGTGTGTTACCATTACACTACATCCCAATCTCTTTGCGGTTGTGAATGAGCCCGGCCTTGCCGGGCTCATTCTTTGTGGGGTGGGATATGGGGCTCGAACCCACGACACCCGGAACCACAATCCGGTGCTCTACCAACTGAGCTAATCCCACCATATCTGGCACGCCAAGAGGGATTCGAACCCCCGACCTACTGCTTAGAAGGCAGTTGCTCTATCCTGCTGAGCTATTGGCGCATATTGCAGCCACGTTCGAATGGAGCGGGTGATGGGAATCGAACCCACGTATCCAGCTTGGAAGGCTGGTGTTCTACCATTGAACTACACCCGCACGGCCAAAGCTTTTCAGCCCCGAAACTATATCATATCAGAGGTTCGGTGTCAATCCCTTTTTTCTTTCTTTTTCCCGGCAGGTCATTGCGGGAGCGGGAAATTTGTGATACACTGAGACTAAGAATAACGCAGGATTGGAAGAGGGTGACTTCGTTGGCAAAGAATGACTGGTATCGGGAAATGACGGTCTACCAGATCTGGACGCGCAGCTTCTGCGACGGCAACGGTGACGGGATCGGCGATCTCTACGGCGTGATAAGCAAGCTGGATTACATCAAGTCTCTCGGGGTGGATGCCATCTGGTTTTCACCCATCTATCCCTCGCCCAATGCCGACTTCGGCTATGACATCTCGGACTATACGGACATTCACCCGGAATACGGAACGCTCGAGGTGTTCCGGGAGCTGCTGGACCGCGCCCACGGCATGGGCCTGCGGGTCTTTATGGACCTGGTGGTGAATCATACCTCCGACGAGCACCCCTGGTTTCAGGAGAGCAGGAAATCACGCGACAACCCCTATCACGACTACTATATCTGGCGCCGCGGGAAATACAGCCGGGGGAAGCAGGTTCCGCCGAACAACTGGACCAGCATGTTCGAGGGCGATGCCTGGGAATATGATGAGAACCTGGATGAATACTATCTGCATCTCTTCGCGAAAAAGCAGCCGGACCTGAACATGGCCAACCCCAGGGTCCGCGAAGAGGTCAAGCGGATTCTGCGCTTCTGGCTGGATATGGGCGTGGACGGGTTCCGCGAGGATGTCATCACCTATATTGGCAAGGCACCGGGACTGCCGGACTCGTATCCGAAGATGCCGATTGCCAACGGCATCAAGTATTATTCCAACCAGCCGGAGGCCCACCGTTATCTGAAGGAATTCCGCCGCGATGTCCTGGATCATTATGACTGCTTCACCGTCGGCGAAAGCCCGATGACCACTGCGGAGATCGCGCTGACCTATATCTCGGAGGGACCGGATAAGGTCCTGGACGAGATGATCGCCTTCTCGCACATGGAGGCGGACTGCTTTATGACGGACATGATCCAGACGCCGTTCAACCTGCGCAAGATGAAGCGTGCCTTTTCTGACTGGCAGGAAAAGCTGCAGGGCAAAGCGTGGAATGCCCTGTATATTGAGAACCATGACCATCCGCGCATCATCAGCCGCTACGGCAGCGAGCAGTACCGCGTGGAAAGCGGCAAAATGCTGGCGGCCATGTATATGCTGCAGCGCGGCACGCCCTTTATCTATCAGGGACAGGAAATCGGCATGACCAATATCCGGCTCAAGAGTCTGGATGAATTCCAGGACGTCATGACGCACAACGGCATCCGCCTGGTGCAGGGCCTGCTGCCGCAGACGACGATCCTGAAAATGGCGAACAAGGCGAGTCGGGAAAATTCCCGCACGCCCATGCAGTGGAGCCGGGAAAAGAACGCCGGCTTTACGGAGGGGACACCCTGGTTCCCGGTGAACGGGAACTATACCGACATCAATGTGGAAGCACAGGACAAGGACCCGGATTCCCTGCTGAACTTCTACCGGGACCTGATCCGCTACCGGAAACAGAACAGCATTGTCCTGTACGGCGACTACCGTGAGTATATGAAGGACAGCCGCTGCTTCTATGTCTACGAACGCAACTATCTGGATAAAAAGCTGCTGGTCATCTGCTTCTTCTCAAAGGCGAACAAGCGCTTTGAAGCCCCGGAGGGCATCCGGCTGGAAAAGGGAAGACTGATTTTTTCCAACTACCGGGTCAATCAGATCGTTGCCAACGGCTTTACGGCGAGGCCTTATGAGCTGCGGGTATACCTTTTCGATCCGGAACAGCCGAAGGACCGGTACGAAGGCCTGAGAAGGAAAGTGGAAAGCTGAGGGCTGGAAATTGAAAGAGGAAGTCCGGGAAGCGGCATACGCAAAACTGAATCTGACCCTGGATGTCGCAGAAAAACGCAGCGACGGGTATCACGAGATGCTGATGGTGATGCAGACGGTCTCTCTGTCCGATGCCATTGAGCTGAAAAAAACCGGTGAGGCCGGAATCCGCGCGACCTGCAATTTCCGGTACGTTCCGACCGACAGGCGCAATCTTGCCGTGCGGGCGGCAGAGCTGTTCTGCGCAAAGCAGGGGATTCAGAACCAGGGGATCCGTATCCGCATGGAAAAAAAAATCCCCGTCGGTGCGGGGATGGCAGGCGGTTCGGCGGACGCGGCAGCGGTGCTGCGCGGAATGAATCGGCTGTTCGGTACGGACATGAGCCGGAAAGAGCTGGAGGCGCTTGCCGAAGAAATCGGCTCGGATGTGGCTTTCTGCATCGCGGGCGGTACCTCGCTGGCCAAAGGACGGGGCGAGATCCTTGAGGACCTGGATCCTATGCCGGACTGCCATATCGTCATCTGCAAGCCCGGCTTCTCCATTTCGACGCCCGAGCTCTTTCGGAAACTGGATCAGGTCAATCTGCGGCGGCATCCGGATACCGCCGGAATGCTGGAAGCCATTGCATCCGGTGATCTGCGCGAGTGCGCCATGCGGATGTATAATGTGTTTGAAGAGGTGCCCGACCGCCGGATGCGCACGGTTGCAGAGATTAAGAGCACCATGCGGGACTTTGGGGCCCTCGGTGCGGTGATGACGGGGACGGGCTCTGCGGTGTTCGGCGTCTGGCAGGACCGGGATGCGGCAGAAAACTGCGCCGAAGAGCTGTCCCGGGAATATCGCTTCTGCGTCGTCTCAAGACCGACCGAACGGCTGAACATCGGATAGGACAAATCTTTGAAGGAATAAAAAAACCGCATCAACCGATCCTCTCTGCGGAACCGGTCTGCGGCCGGCAGAGAGGCTTGATGCGATTTCGGAAAGCGGACCCGGGCGCGGTGTTATGCGTCCCCGACGCGATCCATGATATAGCTTTCCACCTGACTCATGTCCATGCCCAGCGCCACAGAGAGTTCGCCGTGGAGAATGTCCTTGGCGCGCTTCATGGTGGCCTCGGCACGGGAGCTGCGGGTTTTCCGTTCCGCCATCCGGCAGTTCAGACCCTTGATCACCGAGACCAGCGCCTCGTTGGTATGCAGCTTGAAAAGCTCGCGATAGAAGGCATCGACATGATTGAAACGCGTGTCGTTGCAGATGGCCGGGGGGATCCCGGGCATGGAGTCGATCAGCGCTTCCGCCTCCTCGCGGCTGATGATGGACCGCATATAGGCGTTGGTATCCACCGGGGCAAAATAGGTCCCGGAACCGACCAGCGGAGTCAGATAATAATAAAGTTTTTCTTTCGGCGCACCGCTCATCTCAAGCGGGGCAATTTTTTCTACTGTGCAGACACCGTTCTCTCCGTAAATGATTTTTTCCCCGATCTGAAACATCAATACCTCTTTTCTACACAAAAAGCCAATAATTCGCATTCTCACCAACAATACCATTATACAGGAAAAAGTCCGAAAATGCTACTGTTTTTTTGGAAAAATACCGTCAATAAATCAGGTTTTTCAAGGTATTTTTCTTTCCGATTGAGTTTCCGGCCGGGCTCTGATATAATCCAGATATGAAACTGTATTTTGAAGGACATCAATACCGGTACGCTGCCGAGCAGATGCTGATGACGCTGTTCCCCGGGGAGAAACCGGTATACCCGGACGGGAAACCGGAGGGACGGCGGATGGAGATCCGCCTCAGCCGTTCGGCGCGGTTCACGACGGCCGTGTGCCGGTACCGTGACGACGAGAGCAGCGGCCTGGGACGGGCTGCTGTCAAAAACGAAAAGCTGACGGATCCTGTCCGGACGGACAGCCTTTGCCAGCAGGTTATCAAGCTTGCCATATACCGTGCGGTCCTGCGCGCCGGACATCAGAAACCGGTCTGGGGCGCTCTGACGGGTGTGCGGCCGGGAAAGCTGATGTACCCGCTGCTTCTGTCCGGACTTTCGGAACAGGAGGCTCTTCGGCAGTTTGAGACCGGCTATGACGTTTCGCATGAGCGGGCGCAGCTCTGCCTGGATGCCTCCCGGGCGACGCTGAAGGCGGACCGGCTGCTGCAGCCGAAGGACGTCTGCCTGTATGTCGGGATTCCCTTCTGCCCTACGCGATGTGCCTACTGCAGCTTTGTCAGCCAGTCGACCGAGAAAAGCCTGAGCATGATTGCGCCTTTCCTGGAAGCGCTGGACCGCGAGATCGATGCTGTGGCAGTGCAGGTTCGGCAGACGGGGCTTCGGGTCGTCTCCCTGTATATGGGCGGCGGCACGCCGACGACGCTGACGAGTGCGCAGCTGGACAGCCTGCTGACGAAACTGGAAACGGCCTTCGACCTTTCCGGGCTGCGTGAATGCACGGTCGAGGCCGGCCGGCCGGACACCATCACCGCGGAAAAACTGGCGGTTCTTCGCCGCCACGGCACGGACCGGGTCAGCGTGAATCCCCAGACGATGTCGGATGCGGTGCTTGAGGCCATCGGACGCCGCCACAGCGCGGAGGATATCCGAAAAGCCCTGCGTCAGGTCAGAGAGACCGGCGGTTTTGCCGTGAATATGGACCTGATCGCCGGCCTGCCGACAGACAGCGTTGAGGGCTTCAGCCGGACGGTGGATGCCGTGCTGGAACTCGAACCGGAGAATATCACGGTCCACACCCTGAGCATCAAGCGGGGCGCCCGGCTGCATTTCGGCGAGGAGAGCCTTCCGACGGACGGGGAAGTGAAGGCTATGCTGGACTATGCCGGGGCTGGCCTGCGGGCGGATGGCTATTCGCCCTATTATCTCTATCGGCAGAAGAACATGTCCGGCGGTTTCGAGAACACCGGCTGGACGAAACCGGGAAGAGAGAACCTGTACAACATCTGCATCATGGAGGAACTCTGCAGCATCCTTGCTCTGGGTGCGGGCGGGTCTACCAAGCTGGTGCGCCGGGACGGCGGAAAGAATGAGCGCTTTGTTGCGCCGAAATATCCGGCCGAGTACATCGCGGATATCGACAGGATCTGCCGGGACAAAGAGAAAATCAGCCGTTTTTACGGCAATGCGGTAAGTATTTGAAGGGAGAAAAGCGCGTATGGCATTCAGTCTTGAAGAAATCAACTACAGAACTGTTGCAGACCCGAAAGGGATGATCGAAGAGGCCGACGAGATCTATGAACAGAAGATCGCGAAGGCAGCGCGGATGATCCTTGAAAACCGGGAAAACAGCCCCATCGTGCTGCTCTCCGGGCCTTCCGGCTCGGGGAAGACGACCACTGCCATGAAGATTTCCCGGGCACTGGAAGAGCGCGGTGTCCGCACCCACTATGTCGCGATGGACGACTATTTTAATACTGTCCGTCCCGAGACGGTGCCGAGGACCCCGGAGGGCGAGATGGACCTCGAGTCTCCGCTGTGCCTGGATATGGAGCTGCTGAACCGGCATTTTACCGAGCTGGCACAGGGAAAGCGGATCTATGTCCCCAAGTATGAGTTCTCGCGCCAGATGAGGATTCAGGAGCCGTCCAAGTCCATCAAGCTGAAGAAGGACGAGATTGTTGTGTTCGAGGGCATTCATGCCTTGAACGACATGATCACCGATGTACATCCGGAGGCCTTCAAGCTCTACGTTTCTGCCAGCAGCGATGTGACCTTCCATGGGGAAACTGTTTTTCAGGGAAGCTGGTTCCGGCTCGTGCGCCGCACGGTGCGGGACTATCTGTTCCGCGGCGCGGACCCGAATCAGACGATCTCTATGTGGGCCAATGTCCGCCGGGGTGAACAAAACTACATTACCCCCTTCATGGACAAGGCGGACTATCAGTTTGACACGGCTTTCCCCTATGAGCTGCCCGTGATGAACGAGACGGCGACCCAGCTGTTTCAGACCATCCCGCAGGGCGTCGAGCGCTTTGATGAACTGAAAAAGGTCTTTCCGGCGCTTCTGCTGTTCGGCAACATCGACTCCGATCTGGTAGCCAGCGACGCCCTGATCCGCGAGTTTATCGGCGGCGGAATCTATGAATACTGATCCGGATTCGGACGATTCTGACATTATTCACAGTTTCCTTTGAATTATTCGTGGTTTTCTCTTTAATTTTCGGCATTATTTTGCCCGGTTCCGCTGAGTTTTGTATTGATTTTTAGGCTGGGTTTATGATAATATTTAAACGCTCAAAGGAATGGAGTTCCGGAGAGCAGAACAGTTCTGTCAATCTTTTTATTTGGAGGAATAAACATGATTAAAGTTGGCATCAATGGTTTCGGCCGCATCGGTTCTCTCGCGTTCCGTGCTGCGATCAAGTCTGACGATATCGAAGTCGTCGCGATCAACGCTCCCGGCCATCCCGCAACGCACATTGCATACTGTGTCAAGTATGACTCCGTGCACGGCCGCTTCGATGGCGAAGTTGTCGGCAACGATGAGGACAGCACGGTTACCGTGAACGGCAAGGTTGTCAAGGTTCTCTCTGACAAGACCTACCGCGATGCTACCCTGATTCCCTGGGGCGAGCTCGGTGTTGAGTATGTTCTCGAGTGCACCGGCGTTTACCTCGACAAGGCGAAGGCCCAGGCCCACATTGACGCCGGCGCCAAGGTCGTTGTCATGTCCGGCCCCGCGAAGGACGACACCCCGATGTTCGTCTGCGGCGTCAACCTTGAGAAGTATACCGCTGATATGCAGTTTGTCTCCAACGCTTCCTGCACCACCAACTGCCTGGCTCCCATCACCAAGGTTGTCAATGACAACTTCGGCGTTGTCGAAGGCCTCATGACCACGGTTCACGCTTCCACCGCCACCCAGGCCATCGTCGAAGGCTGTCGGCAAGGTCATCCCCGAGCTCAACGGCAAGCTCACCGGTATGTCCATGCGTATCCCCGCTCCGGACGTGTCCGTTGTTGACGTGACCTTCCGTCTTGCGAAATCCGCCACCTATGACGAGATCTGCGCTGCCATGAAGGCCGCTTCCGAAGGCCCGATGAAGGGTGTTCTGGAGTATGTGGATGACGACGTTGTCTCCTCCGACTTCCGTACCGATCCCCACACCTCCATCTTCGACGCCAGAGCCGGCATTGCCCTCAACGGCAACTTCGTCAAGCTCGTCGCCTGGTACGACAACGAGTGGGGCTTCTCCAACAAGATGCTCGACCTCACCCGTCACATCGACAAGGTCCGCAAGGCCTAAGATCTGCATTTTCCGGAGGCGGCAGGTTTACCTGCCGCCTTTTTTTGCTATATAAACCGCAGACATCGACCTGTTTTCCTGAAGGGGAGAAACCGGTCGATGTCTTTCTGTATGCTGCGAAGCTTGACAGAAAAAAAGAATAGATATATAATGCAATTAAATTAATTAAATTGCGTAATTGCGGAGAAAGAGATGGAAACGGATTACAGAAAACTGTGTCTGGATCTTTTTGGAACAGACGATAAAGAACAGCTTCGGAAAATCGCAGAGGGTGTTAACAGGCGGAACCCGAGAAATGCCGGGCGGAAGAAACGCTTCAGCGCTTCCGAGATTCGCGAAATGGAAACGCTGCGGGATGGAGGCATGTCTCTGGCACAGATTGCAGAGCAGTATGGGACCTCGCGCCAGCTCGTCGGGCGGGTCCTTACGCCGAAGTCGCCGGAGGGCTGCAGCATGCGGATGATCTACATGTTCAAACAGCATCCCTGTACGGTTATTGATATTGATTTCCTGAAACAGAAGATTTATATCCAGAATAAGACGGATGATATAATTCACCGTGCATTCGGCGTGGTCGAGAATCCGACCTGGGATGATTTTGAACTTTTTCTGGAGGATCGCTGCTTTCCGAGGGAAAGAGGAAATTGCAGAAGCGTCCTCTGTTCGATGGGGCTTACGGACTATGATCCGCTGCAGATCATAGAGAAAACACAGGGACGGATGGCAGAAGACAAACAGTGGATCAAGATCCGCTACAACGACAGAGGAGAGATACAGCATGCGTCAGATTCTGTTTGAAAGGGGAGGCCAGGTCGTTACAGAAGGGCATTCCTCAAAAGGAAATCAGCCGAAATGGTTTGTCGATGAGAAATGGTATAAGGCGGACCATATGGGCTATGAAGGCTTGGCGGAAGTGCTTGTTTCCAGATTGCTTCTTCTGTCTAATGCAAAGGATTTTATCAGTTATGAGCCGGTGCAGATCACATATGACGGGAAAACTGCCTCCGGCAGCACAAGTCCGAATTTTCTAAAGCAGGATGAAATTCTCATTCCTTTTGAACGACTTCACCGCAGCTTCCGGGGGCGCGGTCTTGCTCAGACGATTGCGCAGATGGAGACGGCGGAGAAGGTGCGGTACACAGTTGAACTGATAGAGGGCGTAACAGGCCTTCAGGATGTCGGACAGTATTTGACAATGATATTGGAACTCGACAGCTTTTTTCTGAATGAAGACCGCCACACAAACAATCTTTCCGTGATTCGGAATGAAAAAACAGGAAAGTATCGGCTTAGCCCAATATATGACAACGGATTGTCGCTTCTCTCTGATCTGCATGATTATCCCTTGGAACAAGATATCTACAGCATGATCGCAAGGGTACAGGCGAAACCGTTTGACAGGGACTTTGACTTACAGACAGAGGCGGCAGAAATACTGTTTCGGCCGCAGTTGAAGTTTTCCTTTACAGCCCGGGAAGCCACGGGGGAGTTGGATGCCCTGACAGAATACTATCCGAAAGAGATCATCGACAGGGTGGAGTGTATTGTTCTGGAACAGATTCGAAAATACCCGGTGTTCTTCTCAAATGCTTGAAAAGCAGATTCAACAGCTGCGGCTGGAAACTGTGTACAGGTATGACAATGAGTGGGGCTTCTCCAACAAAATGCTCGACCTCACCCGTCACATCGACAAGGTCCGCAAGGCCTAAGATCTGCATTTTCCGGAGGCGGCAGGCAAATCTGCCGCCTCTTTTTTTAACACAGGTACCGACCTGCTTTCTTAAGAATAAGAAACTGCCGCTCCCGGTCAGCCGGGAGCGGCAGCAGCATTTTTTACAGGGGTTCAGGCGGTGGCGGTGGCGGTATCGCCGTTGGAGACGGTGATGGTGGCCATCTCGGTATCGACGGCGCCGGCCTTGTTCGAGAAGCGGCAGTAGACGCGCCAGCCGTTGAGATCAGCCGGGATGTTGCTCAGCTGCATGGCGTCGAATTCCCCGTTTTTGATCTTCAGATCGGGGAACATCTTTGCGGCCTCGTCATACTGGACATCCGTCTGGCCGTCCGGACTGACAAAATGCCAGCGGGCAAGCTGCGCACCGGTATGCTTGGCCTGGAACCAGCAGGAACCGCCGGGCTTGACGGTCTCGTCCGTCGGGCTCTTGGTGACAACCGGGGAGCCGGGAGCACCCGTGACACCGGGCGTGCCGTCAGCCGTCACATGGATCGTCGCGGTCTTGGTGTCGATGGAGCCGACCTTGTTGGTGTAGCGGCAGTAGACGCGCCAGCCGTCCAGCTCAGCAGGGATGTTCTCAAGCTTCATATGGCTGTATTCGCCCTGAAGAATCTTCAGTTCGGGGAACTTCGCCTTTACTTCATCAAACTGCAGGTCTTCGCCCTCGGGGCTGATGAAACGCCAGCGGGCGAGCTCGGCGCCGTTGTGCTCGGCTGTGAACCAGCAGGAGCCGCCGGGCTTGACGGTCTCATCCGTCGGGCTCTTGGTGACGACCGGGGAACCGGGAACCGCAGGATTGGCGACAGCCCCGGTGGTGTTCTCTTCTGCCGGCGCGGGCGCTGTCTCTGCTTCCGCCGCAGGGGTCTCAACCGGCGCGACAGGCTCTTGCACAGGGGCCTCCGAAGGTGTCGGTTCGGGCGTGGAAACCACCACCGGCTCCGGTGTGGAGGTCGTCTGCTGGTTCTTCATGTAGTCGCTCAGCGACATGGTATAGGCAAAGGTGGCGGGGTCGCTTCCGATATAGGCGTTGTCATCCGTCCAGAGCAGGTTGCTGCCGGAAATCGCAAGACTGCCGGTCCCGTTGGTGGAAATCTGTCTGTCTGTCTGCGTGCCCTGCTCGTCGAAGGTCTGTTCGATGAGAGAGGCATCGCTGTATACGATGGCCTTCTTTTCGGGGTTATAGGTCCCGCTCATTTCCCAGTGGGCATTTTCAAAAGCGCTGCCCGGCCAGTTGATGACAATGTCAACCGTCTGGGAATCTCTTGCAGAGAGCTGCAGCACGCCGCGGTGAGCCTGAACCTCGGAGTATACACCCTCCAGGGTCTTCATGTCGATTTGGGTCTGCGTATCCTGATCTTTCTTGCCGAACGGTAATCCGCAGGCACAGAGCAGAACCGAGACACACATTGCAAGCAGCAGGGCAAGAATCAAAGACTTGCTCTTCATCAGGTTTCATCTCCTCACTTTCACAAGATATTGTGAAATGCTTTTCTGAATTGTACCACCGGAAGGGAAGATTTACAAGTGCTTTCCATGGAAACAAGGGCGGACAGGTCTTATTTTTTCTTAATATTTGAACTTTTCGGTGCCGGATTCCCCTTGTACCGCCCGGCGCGCTGTGCTATACTCTGTTCGCTGAACATGACGGCGGAAGGAGGGGTTGGTTTGACGGCCGCCGGAAAACAATGGGAAGCGTTCCGCCAGCGCGTCTTCAAGATGGTGTCGGTCGGCGTCGTGGATGACCCGATCAATCAGAGCTATGATGTGATCAGCACGGCCATGCTGCTCATCAATCTGGTCGGCGCCTTTGCAGGGACCTTCGACTCCGTCGCGCTGAAGTACGGAGAGCTCCTGAGCCGTATAGAGGCGATCACGGTCGCCTTCTTTGCGCTGGACTATGTCCTGCGCGTTTTTACCGCCCCCTGCCTCTATCCCGGCGAGAAGGGCCTGACGCCCTACTGGAAGTACATCAAATCCGGTGCCGGCATTGTTGACCTGCTTTCGTTCCTGCCGTACTACATGCCGATGTTCTTCCCGGCCGGCGCGGTCGCGTTCCGCCTGATCCGGGTGGCGCGCATCCTGAGGCTGTTCCGCATCAACGCCTATTACGATTCCCTGAATGTCATCGGCGAGGTCGTCACCAGCAAGGCACAGCAGCTCCTGGCTTCTCTTTTCATTATTTTCGTTCTGATGCTGGCTTCCAGCCTGGCTATGTATTCGATCGAGCACGAGGCTCAGCCCCAGGTGTTCCAGAATGCCTTTTCCGGAATGTGGTGGGCGGTTTCAACACTGCTGACGGTCGGCTACGGCGATATCTATCCGATCACCCCGATGGGCAAGTTTCTGGGCATCGTTATCACCTTCCTCGGCGTCGGGATGGTTGCCATTCCCACCGGTATTATTTCCGCCGGCTTCGTCGAGCAGTATTCCCGGGCGAAGCGGATTACGGACTATGAGCGGGAAGAACGCCTGAACTTCATGAGGGTTGAACTCGGCAAAAAAGATTCCTGGACCGGAAAGACCGTTCAGGAACTGAAGCTGCCCGAAAGGGTTATTGTTGCGGTGATCCAGAGAAAGTCGGAAGTCATTGTTCCCCGCGGGGATGTGATGCTGATGCCCGGGGATAAGCTGGTTCTCGGGGCGGAGGGGCTGAAGGACGACCACCCCATGAATCTGAGAGAAATCACCCTGATGAAGAATCACGATTGGAACAACACGGCCATCATGGACCTGGATATTTCACGGCAGACGCATATTGTCATGGTCCGGCGAAACGGGAAAGCCCTGGTCCCGAACGGAAGCCTCGTGCTCCGGGAAGGCGACACCGTGATCCTGTACAGCAAGGAGAATCTGAACAGCGGAGATGCCGTTCCGGTGTAAAACTGGAAAACAGAAAGCCATTCCCGTGTCTGACGGTCAGACGGGGAATGGCTTTTTCCGGTTCAGGGTAAGAACGCGGCTGTGATCCGAAGATCAGAGACAGGTCAGCAGCTCTGCCCGGACCGCGTCCATGCGGGGGTCGGAGAGACCGAAATCCATCTCCTTATAGCTCCAGACGCTTCTTGCAATCCCGAATGCTTCAAAGACCTCATGGATGGTCCGGAACCAGAGAAGGGCATCCTCCGGCGGGACAATGTCGATGACGCCGTATTCTCCGCAGTACAGTTCCGTCCCTTCCGCCTTCGCCTTTTCAACGGCAGATGCAAACAGCTCTTCGAAGAAGGCGGGGGTGACGCCGGTGTCGCGGAAGGAAATTCTTGCGCCGATGTCAAAGTCATCCGGCATCCAGTAAGCGCCCTGATGGGTATAGGTGTGAGGGTCGTAACAGTGAAAGCTGTAAAAAACCCGGTCGTCCGCCGGCGCAGGCAGGTCCTTTACCGCGCTGACGGCATTGTGGTGATAGCTTCCGACCAGAATTCGGACGTCCGGCATCGTACGGCGGATGCGGCGGATGCATTCCGCGGAAATCCGGTTCCAGTCCTCCAGATACGCCGGCTCCGTGATTTCGTTCAGAAGATCAAACATGAGGAGCTCTGATTTGCCTGCATAGCGGGAGGCAAAGCTTTCCCAGATCGTGAAGAAACGCTGCTGGTCGGGCGCCGACCGGAAGAATCCCATCTCCTGCTCCTGCGGGTCGAAGGAAAAGCCCGGTGTCTTATGCAGGTCGAGAACCATATGAAGCCCGGTCTTCTCACAAAACCGAAGCGCGGCGTCGATCCGTGCAAGGCCTTCCTCCATCATGCGGCCTTCCGCATCCTGGATGACATTATAGTCCACCGGGAGGCGGACGTGGTCAAAACCCCAGGAGGCGATCACCTCAAAGTCTTTTTCGGTGATGAAGCTGTTCATACGCTCCTCGCTGTAGTCGCACTGGGACAGCCAGCCGCCGAGATTGATGCCCTTATAAAAACCGGAATCCTTTAACATCGTTTTCCTCCTTGAAAAGTCATCTTGTATCATGTATCATGAAATGCCGGGATCGGGCGTCTCCGTGAAGGGAAGCTGCGTTTCCAGAAAGTCCAGGATCAGGGCGTTGGCGTCAGGCTGACGGAACTGCCCCCCGGGCCAGGAATGCCGCCCGCCGGAGATGAACAGATGCCAGACCTGCTGCGGGCCGTCGGTACCCGTGTTCTTCGTCAGGACAGATCCGTCCTCAAACAGGACGCTTTCCCGGGCGTCAAGGCCGTTGGCGGCTGCCCACCAGGCCATGACGTCCTCAATGGCCGGCGCCCTGGAAAAGCGGGCGCTGCCGTCGCTGTTTTTCGGGACAACATCGTCCTTTTCGCCGGTGATCTGGAAGAAGCCGATTTTGATTTCTTCCGGCCGCTTCTCCCACACGCTCTCCGGCATCAGGCCGGCGACGCTGACGCAGGCGGAAAAGCTGCCGGCGGCTTCCACGGCAAGGCGATGGACCATCAGGCCGCCGTTGGAAAAGCCGACAGCGAAGCAGCGTGTCGGATCCAGTGCGTAGGCATCCTGCAGATAGGCCGCCAGAGAGACCAGAAACTCGACATCCCGGTTTCCTTCCGTGGAGGCGTCAGAATGCCACCCGACCGACGAGGCGGGCGAATTCGGATCCGGAGCCCCCGTGACCCAGGCCACGGCATAGCCCAGGGGGGTTGCGGCCTCCTCAAAATGAACCGATGAGCGAAAGGCTTCCGCCGTGTTGCCGTATCCGGGAAGCATCAGAACCAGAGGCGCGTTCTCGGTCTGATCCGGCAGGTCCAGCACAAACCGGTGTCTGACACCGTCAAAGGAGCAGGAGAAGCTACCGCCCTTCTCCTCTGTGACGTCTTCAAGAACCGGGAGACCGGATTCTCCGAAAGCGCAGCAGGACAGAAGGAAAAACAGGCAGAGAGCAAAAAAGCAGGAAGCGGTTTGTTTCATGAGGGACCATCCTGTTCGATAAGCCGAAAGAAGAGGATAACAGAGATATGAAGGAAAAATGGAAAACCTGGTGGTGGTATCATTGGGGGCATGTGCTGATCGCCGCTGCGGCGCTTGCGGTTGTTCTGTACGCCTTCCTTCCGGGAATGCTGAGGTCGAAAACGGATTACGGCGTGGCCGTCATTTCGCTCGACTGGGTTTCCGAAGAAACCAGGGCGGCGCTTCAGGAGCGGTTTCAGAGCGCCCTTGCAGACGCAAACGGAGACGGGGAGACGCATGTGGAAGTCAGCCTGTACCAGGCGGATCTCTCGGGAAGAACGGAGGGCAGCCTGAACTACAGCGAGGCGTCAAGATTGGACGCGGACCTGATCGGAAAGGTGAGCAGCATCCTGCTCATTGACAATCCGGAGGGCTTTCGCGAAAACACCGTGGTCCCGACGGAACCGGAACTCCTGTGTGAAAGCCTGCCGTTCTTCGACGGCATATCGCTGCCGAAAGGGATGGTATTTACCGTTCGCGCCGACTGTGATGCCGGGGCAGTCTATCAACAGGTATCAGCAGACCGCTGAAGCTCAGCGGTCTGCTGTCTTTATCTGAGCACAGCGGACAGGCAGGGTTTTCCTGTCAGCTTTTCCGTGAGGGCATCCGGCTGACCGAAGCCCGCATAGAGTGTCCACTCGCCGCTTCCGGGCATCCGCGTGCCTTCTGCGCTGACGACCGTAAAGGCACGGGGGTCGATGGGAACACGGACCCTGCGGCGTTCGCCGGCTTCCAGCGAGACATGGCTGAAGCCGCAGAGAAGCGGGTGAAGAGGCGCGTCGGGGGAGCGCCGGTCTTTGATGTACAGCTGCACGACCTCACCGGCCGGAAACGCGGAACGGTTTTCGACGGTCACCTCGGCGGCGGAGCGGTCCGCGGAGAGGGAAGTCATCGCGATATCGGCGTAGCTCAGCCCGTAGCCGAAGGGATACAGAGGGGTGCCGGTATAATAGCGGTAGGTTCTGTTTGTCATGGCGTAATCCGTGAAGGCGGGCATCTCTCCGAGCGCATCGTTGCGGTAAAACGTAACGGGCAGTTTGCCGCAGGGGGAGACATCGCCGAACAGAAGCTCCGCGACGGCTTTTCCGCCGCGCGCGCCGGGATACCAGGCCAGCAGAACGGCATCGGCCTGCTCCTGCGCCTGCGACACATCGATCGCGCTTCCCCCCGTCAGGACAAGGACGGTAGGCTTTCCGACACGAAGGACGGTATCCATCAGGATGCGCTGGGATTCCGGAAGCAGAAGGTCGTCCTTGTCGCCGGAACCGACGGCATTCCCTTCATCGCGTTCTTCCCCTTCCAGGCGTTCATCGTAGCCCAGTACGAGCACGACGACATCGCTGTTTTCGGCGACCGCGACGGCCTCGGCAAGACGGTCGCCCGACTGGGCGAGCGGCTCGACCCGATCCAGAAACAGGTGGCAGCCTTCCGAATACAGAACACGCGCTTTTCCTTCAACCCGATCCTGGATGCCCTCGAGCACCGAGACATAACGGGAGGACGTTCCGTAGTAGTTGCCGATCAGGGCGCCGCGGCTGTTGGCGTTTGGCCCGATCACGCCGATCACGCCTTCCGCGCGAAGCGGAAGAAGCCCCGTGTTTTTCAGCAGAACGCAGGATTCCAGAGCGGCCTGATGGGAGAGGCGCAGATGCTCGTCACACTCAACGGCCGAGTAGGGGATGCGGTCATACTCGGAGGATTCTCCGTCAAGGATGCCGAGAAGATACCGTGTCGTGAACAGACGGACGGCAGCCTCCGTGATATCCTCTTCGGTGATCAGGTCCTGTTCGTAAGCGCTCATGAGGCATTGGTACGAGTTGCCGCAGTTGAGGTCGCAGCCGGTTTTCAGAGCCAGTGCCGCAGATTCGGCGGCGTTCTTCGTCACGCGGTGACCCTCGTGAAAGTCACGGATCGCCCAGCAGTCGGACACAAAGTGACCTTCAAAGCCCCAGTCCCCGCGCAGCTTTTTCATCAGCGTCGGAGAGGCACAGCAGGGCTCTCCGTTGGTGCGGTTGTAGGCGCCCATAACGGATTCCACATGGGCGAGCCTGACCAGATCCTCAAAGGCGGGGAGATAGGTCTCCTCCATGTCCTTCGGCGTGGCAACGGCGTTGAACTGATGACGAAGGGCTTCTGGACCGCTGTGTACGGCAAAGTGCTTGGCACAGGCGGCCGTTTTCAGGACCTCGCCCCGGCCCTGCAGACCGTGTACGTATGCCTGACCGAGACGCGAAGTCAGACAGGGGTCCTCCCCGTAGGTCTCATGACCGCGGCCCCAGCGGGGGTCCCGGAAAATGTTGATATTCGGCGACCAGAAACTGAGCCCGTGATAGATATCGTGGTCCCCGCGGGCAGAGAACTGGTTATACTTCGCCCGGCCTTCCGTGGCAGCGGCGTCCCCCAGCTTCTCCAGAAGCGCCTCGTCGAAGGTTGCTGCGAGACCGATCGCCTGCGGAAAGCTGGTGGCAGTACCGCCGCGTGCAACGCCATGCAGCGCTTCGTTCCACCAGTTGTAGGCGGGGATTCCCAGCCGCTCGATCGCGGGGGAATCAAAACGAAGCTGACTGGCTTTCTCCCGCAGGGTCATCTTCCCGACGAGAGCCCGGGCTTTTTTTTCAGCGTCTTTTCGATTCATGTTTTTCCTCCTGAAAAAGGATAGGGGCCGTCTGAAGAAACCACCTATCCTTTCTTCTGTTTATTGATCTGCTTCTTCCGTCTGTGCCGGCGGCTGCGTTCCGTCAAAACGGGCAATGACCTTCGCCTGATGCTTTGCGGCGAAATATGCCGGGCAGGATACCCCGAACAGAATGTAAAGAAAACCGATATAGACCAGCACAATCCTGGGCAGCAGCAGGATGGCGGCCACAGGAACGGCAAAGCAGAGCCAGATGGCCAGGGTGTCCATCGGCGAGGCCGCCGCCAGCGAAAGGGCGTTGCGGATCTGCCCCGCGATGCTGTTTTCAAAAAAGGCATGCAGGGCAAAAATGTAGGCGAGATAACTGAACACCAGAAAACAGACCAGAGCCGCGACGATCAGGAAGAGAATCTTCATCCCGCCGCTGAGAGAAAGCGCAAACAGGATATCCGAAACGGCGATCGCAAGGCCGAGCAGACCGATCAGGCCGAGGACAACGGCTCTCCCGAAGTCCCGGCGAAAGGCGAGGAAAAAGTTTTTCGCAACCGCTTCCGACCCGCCGCGGACCAGGGTGATCATCACCCGGGAGAGGGCGCTGCTGGCCGGCCCGAAGGTGAAAACGGGCAGACAGCAGAGAAGCCAGAGCACGTTCAGGACCATCAGGTCGAACATTCGGCGCAGGAACAGACCGAGAGAGGAAGCGAGCTTGTTTTTCTCACTCATGTCGCATTGTTCTCCTGCGCGTCGGCCGCCGCGTTCAGATCCGCAACCGTCTCGCCCTCCAGCAGGCGTCCTTTGACGACAATATGCTCGGGCGGCGTGGTGAGGGGGTGCTCAATCTTTTCAATCAGCCGGGAAGCGGCAAGGCGTCCCAAATCTTCGGTGTTCTGCTGCCAGGTGGTCAGGCGCGGACTGAGCATCTTTGCCAGATGAATGCCGTCATAGCCGACGACCGAGATGTCGTCCGGAACGCGCAGACCGGCTTCCGTGATGGCGTTGAGTCCGCCGATATAGGAATAATCGTCCGAAAAGAGAACGCAGGTCGGCCGGACCGGAAGCGTCAGGACCCGTTTTGTCGCCGCG
>ONGJ01000070.1 GCA_900317375.1 uncultured Eubacteriales bacterium | reverse complement strand
CCGGATGCCGCGCGCCGGCTGCTGAAGGAGGCCGGCTTCAAAGACGGTTTTGATCTCACCTTCAGCGTGAAGTCCACCGCCACCCCGCTCGAGCGCGAGATGGTCAGGATGGTCGCCTCCATGTGGGAGAAGATCGGCGTGCACACCGAGATCGAGATGCTGGATGAGAGCACCTTCATGGAGCGGCGCAAGAACGGCAGGCTTGCCTGCTACACGGCGACCTGGCAGGCGGACTTTGACGACCCGGACAACTTCATCTATACCTTCTTCGGAAGTGCCGAGAATACCCGCTACCGCAGCCTGTGCTATCCGGACGAGACGGTCATGAAGCGGGTCCGCGACGCCCGAAGCATTATGGATGAGGACGCCCGCATGCAGGAATACCGCGAGCTGGAACAGACCCTTATTCAGGACGACGCGGCATGGATCCCGCTGTATTCGCGGCAGCGCTATTATGTAATCGGCGACCGGGTTGAGAAATTCCGGATGTCCTGGTACGGCGGCTTCAAAGCCTGCTTCCGGGATATGGAGATGAAACAGACCACGGACTGAGTTCGTTTTATTATACCGTATACCCATAAGGAGACGGAATGCATTCCATCCGATTCAAACTATCTGCCATCACCTTCTCGGCGATTCTCATCAGCATTGCGGCTGTCGTTCTCATGGTGCTTCTCACCGTCGGACGGGAGAGCGACAGAAACGCGACCGAGAAGCTGACCCTGCTGTGCGAGAACCAGCGTCAGTCGCTGGACGACTATTTTGACAGCATCGAACAGTCGGTAGAGATGGCAGCCAATATCGCGGTTGATTCGCTGGACGGCGTCGCCCTGGTCGAGGGCGGCGTGGCCGGGGAGTATGCCAGAACGCACGGCCAGACGCCCGAACAGGCGGCGGAACTGGACGCGTATCTTGCTGCGTACTGCGCCAGGGTGCAGGCCGCTTTCAGCAGCGTTGCCAACCACACCAACGGGGTGGTGACCTACTATTTCTGCCTCACGCCCGAGATGAGCAAAACCGTGCACGGCTTCTTCTATTCCATGGTCGGCAGGACGGGGTTTGAAGAGCAGCCGCCTCTGGATGCCCGCAGGCTGGACCCGAAGGATTTTGAACACACCACCTGGTACTATACGACCATTGAACGCGGCAGACCCTCCTGGATCGGCCCGTATTCGGCCCATTTCCTTGACGAGATGATGACGGTTTCGTACATCACGCCGATCTATAAGGCCGGGGCGCTGGTGGGCGTGCTGGGCATGGACATTCCCTTTGACACCATGGTGTCCCAGATCAGCGCTCTGAAAGTCTACGATACGGGCTTCTATGCCCTCTTTGACGCATCCGGCACGATTCTCTACCATCCGGAGCTTCCCATGGGCAGCACGCCCGGCGTCATGGGGGAGAGGCAGGAAGAAAGCATCTTCCGGCAGAAAAACAGCGGGGGAAAGGAAATCCGCTACACCTATAACGGCGTTCAGCGTCAGATGGCCTTCTCGACGCTCTCCAGCGGCATGAAGCTGATCGTGACGGCGCCGGTGAGTGAGATCACCGCGTCCTGGACGCATCTCAATAAGCTGATCCTGATTGTCACCACCGCGGTCATCGCCGTTTTTACAGTGGTGCTTGTGCTGATGCTGCGCGTGATCGTTACGCCGCTGCAGCGACTGACGGCCGCCTCCGGCCGGCTTGCTTCCGGTGAGTATGATGTGGAGCTGGATTACGACGGCGAGGACGAGATCGGCGTCCTGACCGGATCCTTCCGCCAGATGCGTGACCATCTGAAGCAGTACATCGGCGATCTGAACCGGCGCATCAACACCGACGAGCTGACAGGTCTGCCGAGCGTGAGCCGCTTTTATGAGCGGGCAGACAGCACCGCTGCCCGCATTCTCGAGGAGGGCGCCAGACCGGCTCTGCTGTTCTTCAATCTGAACGGCATGAAGGACTTCAACCGTCAGTACGGCCTGGAAGAGGGCGACCGGCTGCTCTGCGCGGCAGCCGACATCATCGCCCGCCATTTCGGAAAGGAAAACTGCTGCCGCATGGGGCAGGATCATTTCGTCACCGTCACCCGCAGTGAGAATCTGGACGCGCGTCTGAAGGCGGTTTTCAAGGATTTCACGAGCGCAAACTCCGGCAGGACCCTGCCCGTCCGTGTGGGCGTCTATGAGGACCGCCTGAAGCTGGTGGATGCCAGCACGGCCTGCGACCGCGCCAAATATGCCTGCGACATGCTGCGCGGTTCCTACGTGTCCGACTACCGCCGCTTTGACGACAGCATGCTGACCGGCATCGAGAGCTACCGCTATGTGGTAAACAATCTCGACCGTGCTCTGGAAGAGCGCTGGGTCAAGGTTTTCTTCCAGCCGATCGTCCGTGCTGCCAGCGGCCGGGTCTGCGACGAGGAGGCCCTTTCCCGCTGGGTCGACCCGGACAGAGGTCTGATCTCGCCGGGCGATTTTATCCCGATCCTGGAAAACGCGCGCCTGATCTACCGGCTGGACCTCTACGTGCTGGATCAGATTCTGCTGAAGCTGCAGGAACAGCAGGCCGAGGGTCTGTATCTCGTGCCCCAGTCGCTGAACATCTCCCGCATCGACTTCGAGTCCTGCGATATCGTTGATGAGATCTGCCGCCGCATCGACGCGGCCGGCATCCCCCGTGACAAGCTGACCGTTGAGCTGACCGAAAGCGCGGTCGGGCAGGACTTCGAGTTTATGAAGGCACAGGTCCAGCGCCTGCAGGAGCTGGGCTTCAAGGTCTGGATGGACGACTTCGGCAGCGGCTATTCCTCTCTGGATGTTCTGCAGGATATTCATTTTGACCTCATCAAGCTGGACATGCGCTTCATGCACCGCTTTGACGAGGGGCCGGAAAACCGCATCATCGTGACCGAGCTTGTCAAAATGGCGCTGGCTCTGGGCGTCGAGACGGTCTGCGAGGGCGTCGAGACCCGCGAGCAGGCCGAGTTCCTGCGTGAGGTGGGCTGTACCAAGCTGCAGGGCTACTACTTCTGCAGGCCGATCTCGTTGGAGCAGATCCTCGAGCGCTACCGCAAGGGCGTGGCGATCGGTTTTGAGAATCCGGACGAGGCGGAATACTTTGCAGCCATCGGGCGCATCAATCTCTATGACCTGACCGCGGTCTCGAACGACAGCAGCGAGAAGATCGCCAACTTTTTCGATACCCTGCCGATGGCGGTGGTCGAGTGCGATGCGGAAGTGTTCCGCACGACCCGCGCCAACAATGCCTACCGCAGCTTTGCTCTGCACAATTTCCATATTGCCGACCTGACGGCCTCGCGCCGCTTCGATTCGCTGTCGGTCGGGCCGGACTCCCCCTTTGCCGATGCGGTACAGCGCTGCCGCGAAGAGGGCATGCGGCTGTTTTTCGACGGGACGCTTCCGAACGGATCCGTTGTGCACAGCATGGCGCGCCACGTCGCCCAAAACCCTGTGACCGGGATTACCGCCGTCGCCGTCGCCATCCTCGGCATCTCGGAACCCTCAGGCAAAGCCTCTGATACGGACATCAAATAAGAAAGGACATAGAAAACACCATGATTCTGGACACCTCGAAGTACCTCGGCCCCTGCCCCTGCGGGCGCGATCACGAGCTGCGCACCAAGCTGGTTGTGTGCGAGCACGGCGCCCTGAAGAACTTTGACAAGTACATGGAGGATGCCGGCCTTTCGGGCTTCCGGACCGTCATCTATGACACCAACACCTATAACCTCCCGGCCATCACCCATGTGCGCGCCGATCAGGAGATCGTTCTCGAGGCCCAGGGCCTGCACAGCGAGAAGGGCCTGATCGAGGACTGCATGACCCGTTTTGTCCGCAAACCCGACTATGTGGTCGTGGTCGGCGGCGGCACGCTGATGGACTTCGGCCGGTATTCCGCCTGGAAGCTCGGCATTCCCTTCGTCGCCATCCCCACGATCGTCTCCTCTGACGGCTTCACGGCCGACATCTGCTCCATCATCATCGACGGCCAGAAAAAGTCGATCCCCATGCAGGCCGCCGACGCCGTCATCTGCGACATCGATGTGGTGGCCGGTGCGCCCATGTTCCTGACCATCGCCGGTGTCCAGGACATCATGGCCAAGGTCATCTCCATCGCCGACTGGAAGATCGCCCATCTGGTCTCCGGCGAGTACTTCTGCGAGCGTGTCTGCGGCATGGCCCAGGAGGCGCTGGACCTGATGACGAAGTGCGCCTATGATCTCAAGGCCGGCAAGGCCCCGGATATCGAGACCATGGCCTATACCCAGATGCTCTCCGGCCTCACGATGCAGATCCTCTCGAATTCCCGTGCCGCCTCCGGTGCCGAGCACCTGGTCGCCCACCTGGTCGAGATGAAGCCCCGCGGCTTTGAGAACGCCCACGGCCTGCACGGCGAATGCGTCGGCGTCGGCACCCTCCTGATGGCCGAGGCCTATCACAAGCTGGCCGAGCGCGAGACCGTCGAGGTCAAGCCCTTCACCCCCATCGATGAGGAATGGGTCCGCTGGGAGTTCGGCCCCCTCGCCGACGGCATCCTGAAGGAAAACGAGCACGACGTGCTCGCGACCTTCCCGCCCGAGAACATCCGTCTTCACTGGCAGGAGATCCGTGACATCATCGCGCAGATCCCGTCCTATGAAGAGCTGGACAGCCTCTATGCCGCCATCGGGGCCAAGCACACCCTGGAAGAGCTGGGCATCGACCCCGCGGTGAAGGACAGCTTCATGGACATCTCCTCCGCTATCCGCAACCGCCTTACCCTTGCCCGCATGACCAGACTGATTGCCGACTGAGGGACCTATGGATTATACGAAACTGAAAGCCTGCGAGCTCTTCCTCTTCGACATGGACGGCACGCTCTACCTCGGCGACGAGGTCTATGACGGTGCCGTCGCCCTGATGGAGGGCTTCCCCGGGCTCGGGAAAAAATACATCTATCTGACCAACAATTCCTCCCGCGCCGGGACGGACTACATCACCCGCCTCCGGCAGCTGGGCTTCCCCTGCGAGGCCGAGAACGTCTTCACCTCCGGCATGGCCACCGGCATGTACCTGAACCAGAATTTCCCGGGGGCCAGCGTGTATCTTGCCGGGACGAAGGCCTTCTACCGCGAGCTCGTCAGCTACGGCATCCGCCTTGTCAACGACGAGAACGGCCATACCGAGGCCGACACGGTGGACGTGGTGGTCCAGGGCTTCGACCGCGAGCTGACCTACGAAAAGCTGGACCGCGCGGTGCATTTCCTGCGCCGCGGCTCCAGGTTCATTGCCGCCAACCCCGACTGGGTCTGCCCCATGCCGGCCGGCGAGGTCCTGCCGGACTGCGGCAGCATCTGCGCCCTGCTCACGGCCTCCAGCGGCAGAGAGCCTGAGTATATCGGCAAGCCCAACCGCAATATGATCGACGTCATCAGCAGGATGACCGGCATTCCGAATGAAAAGATCTGCGCCGTCGGCGACCGGCTCTATACCGACATCGCCGTGGCCCAGAACGCCGGCGCGGTTTCGGTGCTGGTGATGTCCGGCGAGACGGACGAGGCGATCCTCGCCGCTGCCGACCGCAAGCCCGACTACGTCCTCCCCTCGGTGAAGGAACTCCACGAAGTCCTGAAGTCCTGACCGAAACACGGGGAGCGCCCGACTGCAGATCACTGCATTGCGCGGAGTGTGGGTTGTTCCTCGCTCCGCAGTTGTCCCGTCCGCGCATGATTAACAGGAGGGAAGCCTTCTGCCAAATACTATTCGCGGCCGCAGGATCTTGATGAGGGGCAGCATCTTCCCTTGCCGCGCACGGCAGAGACTGATTGGGAACGCAAAATTATCCCGAAGGCCTGGATGACCTCCGGGATTTCTTTATGCGAATTTTCCGTCCCGGCAGCGCAAGATCCGGCAGCCGAGTGCCGCGGCTTCTTCCTCGCTGTGGGTTGCCAGCAGGACGGCCGTCTGCTTCAGGCTTCCGTTAAGAAGCGCGAGCACGCGCTCTCGCAGCGCTTCGTCGAGGCCTTTGAAGGGCTCGTCCAGGACCAGAAAGTCCGGCTGCATTGCCATGGCGCGGGCAATCGAGACCCGCTGCTGCATCCCGCCCGAGAGCTCCTCCGGATACAGCGCGGCCGCTTCGGCGATCTCCAGCTTTTCAAACCACTGCAGCGCGATCTCCCGCGCCGCCGGGGCTTTTCCCGTGACCGCGAGCACGTTGTCGAGGGCGTTTCGCCAGGGGAGCAGGCGCGGCTCCTGAAACACGGCCGCCGTACGCTGAAAATCACAGGTCACTGTGCCGCTGCCCGGCGTCTGCAGGCCGAGCGCGCAGCGCAGCAGCGTCGTCTTCCCGCAGCCCGAGGGCCCCATCAGGGCCAGATGCTCTCCGGCGCCGAGGGCGAGGCTGCAGCGCTGCAGGACCGTTTTCTCCCCGAAGGCAAGCGTCACATCCCGCAGTTCAAGCATGGCTTTCGCCTCCTCTCCGGGGCTCTGCGCGCACAAGGCGCAGCAGCACGCGCTCGATCAGCAGGCTGAGCAGGATGACGGTCAGCGTCCAGGCGAACAGCTCGGTCGTCTCGAGATACAGCTTGGCTTCAAAGATCCTTTTGCCGATCGACAGCTGCGGCACGGTGAGGACCTCCGCCGCGATCCCGGCCCGCCAGCCGAGCCCCAGCGCCGAGGACAGCGCCGCGCGGAAGTGGGGGAGTACCGAGGGGACCGTGATGTGGCGCAGGATGCCCCAGCGGCTCATGCGGTAGACGGCGGCCATTTCCAGCAGCTTCCCGTCCTGCCCGGCGATGCCGGCCGAGACGTTCGCCCAGACCACCGGCAGCACCATCAGCCCCGTGATCACCACCGGCAGGATGTCCCGCCCGAGCCAGATCAGCGCGAGGATGATGAACGAGGCGACCGGCGTGCTCTTGACCACCGTCATCAGCGGGGCGAGCAGCAGCCTGCATACCCGGCTGCGCTCGGTCAGGGCTGCCAGCAGTACGCCCAGCACCGTGGCCGCGAGGATGCCCGAGAGCACCCGGAAAATGCTGCGGAAGACCGTCCGCCAGAATTCGGCTCCGGCAGCCAGCTGCACGAGGCAGCGCAGAACCTGCCCCGGCGAGGGGAGCAGCAGTTCTTTCCCGACCAGCGCGGCCAGAAGGCTCCAGACCGCCAGCCAGAACAGCCCTGCCCCGGCAGCGGGCAGCAGCTTCCGGAGCAGTGCCTTCATTTTACGATGAAGTAAAAATCGCTGCCCGGAACGGCCCCGCCGATCGACTGGGGCGCGGCGTCCTTCAGGATGTCATAGAAGGCGGCAAGCTGCGTCTCCATCTCTTCCCCGGTGATGAAGCAGATGTTGCAGCGGGGGATCGCTTTTTCGGCGACGGCGGCTTTCTGGAAGATGCCGGCATCCTCGATGCACGCTGCGGCCGTCTTGACATCGTCGGCCAGCAGCTGCACCGAAGCCTCATAGTCCTTCAGAAAGGCGGCCACGGCGTCCGGATGCTCCTCGGCAAACGCCGTGCGGACCACGGCACAGCCCTGGACCAGGCTGCCGGGGGTGAAGACCTTGTCCCACTCCTCCGTCAGGTCCAGCACGACCTTCAGGTCCTTGTTCTGGCTGCAGGCGACGGTGAGCAGCGGCTCGGGCAGGACGGCGATCGCGACCTTCCCGGCGGTGACCGCGGTGTTCAGCTCGGCCGGCTGGGCAAAGCTGTTGTCCACGGTGACCTTGACACCGTTTGCGTCACAGAGCGCCTGAAACAGGAAGCTCGGGTTCTGTGCGGGGGCATAGACGGTCTGGCCCTCCAGATCCTTGATGGACGAAACCTCGACCGAGCCGTCCGTCACCACGTACAGGACGCCCAGGGTGTTCAGCGCAATGACCTGCACCTTCCCCTCGGTCTTGTTGTAGAGGGCTGCGGCGGCGTTGGTCGGCAGGGCGGCGATGTCACAGTCGCCGTTTACCAGCGCGGCGGTGACGTTGGAGGCGTCGGTCTCAACCGAAAAGCTGTACTCCTGCGAGGCGCCGCCGTCCTTGTTTTCGGCGATCAGGCCGGCAAGGCCGAAGCCGGTGGTGCCGTTGAGGGTGAATACGCGGACGGGCTCCGCCGAAGCCGCCGAGGCGACGGCCGGGACAGACAGACTCAGAACAAGCAGAAGTGCGAGCAGAACAGACAGTTTTTTCATGATTTTTCTCCTTTTTTATTTCTGCGAGCAGACGGCGCGCGCATTTACGCCCTGAAGGCGGCCGAGCTTGCCGGTGAGCGCGTTGACGGTGTCTGTCGGCGCATCCAGCACCAGGCAGATCACGTTGACCCCCTTCTCACGGTAGGGGATGCCCATGCGGCCGATGACACAGGCGGAATAGTCGTGCAGGATGCCGTTCAGGGCTTCCACGGACTCCGGCTCCTCGACGATGACCGACACGGCGGCGATTCGGTTTTCCATACGGATGTTCTCCTTTCTCCCGGCCAAAACAAAAAAGCCATGCCGGAAGGCATGACATCTCTTTTCCGTGCGCATATGCACGTCGGTTCTTCACAGCCTTCCGCCTCAAGCGCTGTTTCGGCGTCAGAATACGTTTGAATCCCTCGCCGAAAGACCTTCTCGCGGTTCGGGCGCTGCCATTGTATGTCGGAAAGCCCGTTTTGTCAATATGGAACCGGAATTCTTCTGTTATTTTTTTGGCATATTTCACAAAAATGCTGTTTTCCGCCCCGCAGCCCGCCAAATCCGTCGAGTTAGTCTTGTCATTTTCCCCCACTTATTGTAATATAGCAGCATGGGTCATTTTGCGGACCGCAACATCAGATAGAAAGGGTGTATGTAACGTTGGAAAATGTTGAGCGGAAATTCATAGACTCGGTACTCGAGAAATATGACTGCGACAAAGCCAAGATCATCGCCATCATGCAGGACATTCAGGAGCAATACCGCTACCTCCCCCAGGAGGCGCTGGAGTATGTGGCCAAAAAGGTCGGCATGAGCGAGTCCAAGCTTTACGGCGTGGCGACGTTCTACGGCAACTTCTCGCTGGATGCCAAGGGCAAGTATGTGATGAAGGTCTGCCGCGGCACTGCCTGCCATGTGCGCAAGAGCAGCACGATTCTGCAGGCCCTCTATGACGCGACCGGAACGGACGAGCATAAGCCAACCTCTGACGACGGCCTGTTTACGCTCGAGATCGTCTCCTGCCTTGGCGCCTGCGGCCTGAGCCCCGTTGTCATGGTCAATGACACCGTCCACGCGGCCATGACGCCGGACAAGGCGAGAGCACTGGTCGAACAGCTGAGAGAGGAGGCCTGAAACCATGCGTGAGAAACTGACAAGCCTTGCTGCGTTCAAGGCACTGCAGGACAAGTGTATCAAGGCGCGCGAGAATGAAAAGCGCAAGGTCCTGGTATGCTGCGGCACCGGCTGCGCCGCCGGCGGAAACCTCAAGGTTTACGAAGAGCTGAAGAACCAGATGGCTGCACACGGCGTGAAGTGCGAGGTAACCCTGAACCTGACCGACTGCGGCGGCGAGGCGACCGGCCTCAAGATGTCCGGTTGCCACGGCTTCTGCGAGATGGGCCCGCTGGTCCGCATCGAGCCGGAAGGCTGGCTGTACACCAAGGTGAAGACCGACGACGTGGAAGAGATCGTTGAGACGACCCTGGTCGGCGGCGAGTTCATCGAGCGCCTCGGCTATCACCAGAACGGTGAGCTATACAAGCGCCAGGAGGATATCCCCTTCTATAAGAAGCAGACCCGCCGCGTGCTTGAGCACTGCGGTCACATCGACGCCGAGAGCATCGAGGAATATCTTTCCATCGGCGGTTACTCTGCTCTGGCAAAGTGCCTTTTCGAGCTCAGCGGTGACGAGATCATTCAGGAGGTCAGCGACTCCGGTCTCCGCGGCCGCGGCGGCGCAGGCTTCCCGACCGGCAAGAAGTGGGCCCAGGTGGCCGCGCACAAGGAAGAGCCGGTCAAGTTCATCGTCTGCAACGGCGACGAAGGCGACCCCGGTGCCTTCATGGACCGTTCCTGCATGGAAGGCGACCCGCATAAGATTCTCGAGGGCATGATCATCGCCGGTGTTGCGACCGATTCGACCGAGGGCTATATCTATGTCCGCGCCGAGTATCCGCTCGCTGTTCACCGCCTGACCGTCGCGATTGCCCAGGCCGAAGAGCTCGGTGTTCTGGGTGATGACATCCTCGGCAGCGGGAAGAGCTTCCATATGCACATCAACCGCGGTGCCGGCGCCTTCGTCTGCGGCGAAGGTTCTGCCATGACCGCTTCCATCGAGGGCAACCGCGGCATGCCGCGCACCAAGCCCCCGCGCAGCGTCGACAAGGGCCTCTTCGGCAAGCCGACCTGCCTGAACAACGTCGAGACCTTTGCCAACGTTCCCGACATCATCAAGAAGGGCGCCGCCTGGTTCCGCTCGGTCGGTACCGAAGGCAGCCCCGGCACCAAGGCCTTTGCCCTGACCGGCAACGTCGTCAACACCGGCCTGATTGAGGTCCCCATGGGCACCACCCTGCGCGAGGTCGTCTACGACATCGGCGGCGGCATCAAGAACGGCAAGAAGTTCAAGGCCGTCCAGATCGGCGGACCTTCCGGCGGCTGCCTGACGGAAGAGCATCTGGACCTTCCGATGGATTTCGACTCTCTGAAAAAGGTCGGCGCGATCATCGGCTCCGGCGGTCTGGTCGTCATGGACGAGGACAGCTGCATGGTCAACATCGCGCAGTTCTTCATGAACTTCATCTGTGAGGAATCCTGCGGCAAGTGCACGCCCTGCCGCGAGGGCACGACCCGCATGAACGAGATCCTGACCCGCATCACCCAGGGCAACGGCAGGATGAGCGACATCGACGAACTGAAGAGCCTGGGCAAGATGATCCAGACCTCCTCTCTCTGCGGCCTGGGCAAGACGGCCCCGAACCCGGTGCTGTCCACCCTGCAGAACTTCGAGGACGAATATATCGAGCATATCCGCGATAAGCGCTGCCACTGCGGTACCTGCAAGTCGCTGGCTCAGTTCGTGATTACCGACAAGTGCATCGGCTGCACCAAGTGCGCCCGCAACTGTCCGGTCAACGCCATCACGGGCTCCGTACGCCATAAGCATGAAATCGATCCGGTCAAGTGCATCAAGTGCGGGACCTGCAAGGCCAACTGCCCGGTTGGCGCTATCAAGGAGGGTTAAGCCATGGCTGAAAAGAAAATGATCATCGACGAAATCGAATGCACGTTTACCAACGAGCGCAACGTGCTCGAGGTCGCCCGCAACAACGGAATTGACATCCCGTCCCTGTGCTACTGCGAAAACCTTTCCATCTATGGCGGATGCCGCCTGTGTCTGGTCGAGAACGAGCGCGGCGCCATGGACGCGGCCTGCTCGATGCAGCCGCGCAACGGCATGGTGGTTCACACCCACACCCAGAAGATCCTCGACAGCCGCCGCACCACCCTGCAGCTGCTCATGAGCAGCCACCGTGCGGACTGCCTGACCTGCGAACAGAGCGGCAGCTGCAAACTGCAGGAGTATGCCCACCGCTATAATGTCTCTGAGCCGCGTTTTGAGGAGAACACCTACACCCGTCTTCCTCTGGACGTCTCGTCCCCCTGCATCACGCGCGACCCGTCCAAGTGCATCCTCTGCGGCCTCTGCGTCCGCATGTGCTCCGAGGTTCAGAACATCGGCGCCATTGACTTTACCAAGCGCGGCAAACGCGCCGTCGTCGCTCCCGGCTTCGGCAAGATGCTGAGTGAGACGGGCTGCGTCGGCTGCGGCCAGTGCGCGTCTGTCTGCCCCACCGGCGCCATCACCATCAACCGCCAGATCACCGAGATGTGGAAGATGCTCAACGACCCGAACAAGAAGCTCGTGGTTCAGATCGCGCCCAGCGTGCGTGTCGG